>JAICXC010000017.1 GCA_025980665.1 Bryobacteraceae bacterium | reverse complement strand
ACGCCGCCCCAAGAGATCCAAATAGAACAGGTACTCCCAAGGCTTACCCCGAAGCGGCCGCGATTCGATTTTCACCAGGTTCAGATCGCGCAGAGCTAGCGCGCTGAGCGCCTTGAAGAGCGCTCCTGGAACATTCTTCGTGGAGAAAACCAGAGATGTTTTCCACGGACTACGTCCGTTTTGCTTGCCGCGGGGCTTGGAACCGGCTGGTTCCAGCAGAAAGAACCTCGTGTAATTCTGCGGATCGTCCTCGATCCCGCGTTTCAGAATGTGCGCCTTGTAGATCTTCGCCGCCAGTTCCGAGGCGATGGCCGCTCCGCCCGGCGGGCGCGTTTCCATGACCATCTTCACGCTGCCCGCGGTATCGTAATACACCTCGCGCTCGATGCGCTTGTAGCGGTCGAAGAAATCCAGGCATTGGCCGATAGCCGCCTCATGCGAATACACCTTGCGGACCTGGGCGAAGGTCATCCCGGGTGGCGCAATCAGGTTGTGCACAACGCGCACGTTCGTTTCTGCAGTGATCGCGAAATCGTACTTCAGCAACAGGTCGTAATTCGCGTAGATCGACCCGTGCAGCGTGTTTTCGATCGGGATCGCCGCCGCGTCCACGGAACCCTTATCGAGCGCCGCGAATACCTGATCGAACCGCTCATGCGGCACCGGTCGCGCCTTCGACCCCAGCAACTGCTGGATCGCCTGCTGGCTGAACGCGCCTAATTCTCCCTGAAATGCGACTCTCATTTGCTCCTTGTTTCCGGTCCGTTCCAGCGTTTTGTTTCCGGTGAAGGAAGTCCAATTAGATCCAGTACCCGATCCACGCTTTGATCGACAATCTCATTCACGCTTTGCGGCTTGTGATAAAACGCGGGCATCGGCGGCGCCAGAATCGCTCCCATTTCCGCGAGCGCCGTCATCGACCGCAGATGGCCCAGGTGCAGCGGAGATTCCCGCACCATAAGCACCAGGCGTCGCCGTTCCTTCAATGTCACATCGGCGGCGCGAATTACCAGGTTTGAGCTGATTCCCGCGGCGATTGCCGACATGGTGTGAATCGAGCACGGCGCGATCAGCATGCCCCCGGTCGAAAATGACCCGCTCGCCAAACGGCAACCGATATCTTCCACCGGGTAGGAACAGTCCGCCATCGCCTTGAAATCGGCTGCGGTTTTGCCCAGCTCCAGGAATGCCGTGCGCTCTCCGGAGCGCGTCAGAACCAAATGAATCTCGGCGTCTCCCGCCGCACGAAGCTTCTCGAGTAGCCGCCATCCGTAGATGGAGCCGCTGGCCCCGGTGATTCCCACCACCAGGCGGACCGAATGATTTGCCACACTCCCGAATCTAACAAACCAGAGCGCACAGCGCGGGGAGCGCACACGAGATAATGGGAGGCTCGCGTCCCGCTGCGTTGTGTGGCGATTCAAAAGCGCACAGCGCGGGGAGCGCACACGAGATAATGAGAGGCTCGCGTCCCGCTGCGTTGTGTGGCGATTCAAAAGCGCACAGCGCGGGGAGCGCACACGAGATAATGAGAGGCTCGCGTCCCGCTGCGTTGTGCGCGATTCAAATAGATCATAGAGGTATGGCCGACGAAAGAGATAACTGGAAGAAGCTGGCTGCAGACTCGGCGGTGACCCAGGTTACGAGCGGCATGATCGTCGGTCTGGGGACCGGCTCGACTGCAGAGTTCGTGCTGCTGGCTTTGGCGCGTAGGATCCGCGAAGGCCTGCGGATCACCGGCGTAGCCACGTCGGAACACACCGTAGCGCGCGCCGGCGAACTGGGAATCCCTCTGACCGGGCTGAACGGCCCGATCGATATTGCCATCGACGGCGCCGACGAAGTCACGCGTGGAGCACTTCATCTCATCAAGGGGCGCGGCGGCGCGCTGACCAGGGAGAAGATCGTGGCGCAGGCCGCCTCACGGTTTCTGGTTGTAGTGGATCAGACCAAGATGGTCGACGTGTTGGGGACCGCGCCCGTGCCGGTTGAAGTAGTTCCGTTTGGCTGGCAGGCAACGGCTCGGCGCATCGAGATTCTCGGCGCGAAACGCCAGCGGCGCGATTTTGTCACCGACAACGGTAACTACATTCTGGATTGTGCCTTTGGTCTAATCGACACGCCGGGGTCGCTCGCCGAGACGTTGGACCACGTCGCCGGAGTCGTCGAACACGGCCTGTTCATCGGCATGTCGACCGAAGTCCACGTCGGAACGTCTGCGGGCGTGAAGATCCTAAAAGCCTAGAAAGCGATTCCTAACAAGAAGGTCGTTTCGTTCAGATTTGTATCGAAAACGGGCCCCGGCGCTCGATGAAAGTTCTCGGAAAACCATCTTGTGTAGCGAATCTCAGGCATCCAATGGATGTGTCGAACCGCCTGGAAGTCAATCCCTCCGCCGGCAACAAATCCTTCGCTGTAGGGGTTTGTTAATTCAACTGCATCGGAAATTGTTCCGTCCAGCCGGCCAACCAACCCCGAGAAATCTTTACTTGCGTTCGTAAAGTTCGATCTCACTCTGCGGATGTGATCGAAGGCGATACCTCCGTCGACGAACGGGCTAATGCGACGAATGTCGTGTCGCCACTTCAATAGGACCGGAAAATTCCACCGGTCAGCTCCTGTGCTTGTGAACACGCTCCTTTGTCCCGACGACGGCGTTCTAACAAAGAAGTATGAGTCATAGTTCAGCCGGTCATAAAGCGCATCGAACTCAATCGCCAACCCATGTGGCAATCGCAATCCAATGGTAGGACCGAACGTGTAACGTTTGGTCTTCGACGAGTAGTTAAGTATGGAACACACCGCAGCCGTTGCGGCACAATGATCCAGGGACTTGAACTCGAACGCATCTGAAAGAGGGACGCCAACCTTCGCGCCAATCGACAGCGGACCGATTTGTCCGGATGCCAACTGGCCACAGAAAACCGCAGCAATCCACATTGCCGATCGCGCGAAATACCTCGGAATTCTCGGGATGCCTGGACGCAGCCCGCCGTTTCCAGGTTTCTACGGCAGCTTCCGAAGGAGTGCCTTAGCTTCCTTCAGTCGTTCGAACTGCTGCTCTGCATTCTTAAACGCCCGGGTATGCACGCACCGCCGTGAGCCTTGGTGCTCTGCGGGATGCCGCAGATGCAGCATCTCGTGATACATCACGTACTCTAACGCCAGCCTCGGCGTGCCTGGCCGGTCCAGGATCCGGCTGATCACGATGGCATTGTGCGGGGGATCGTAATGCCCCAGCGTCGTACGCGACGCTTGTTTGCTCCAGCCTAGCGACGGCCGCGCCATCAATCCGAAAAAATACCGCAAATTCAATTCCTCGAACACCTCCACCAGATCGAAGTGCTTCCCCTGTGGCGGTTCCACCCGCTTGCGTCCGCGGATATTCTTCACCAGGTCGAGGCTGTGGCGAACATCGCGCCGGTTGAGATATCGCCTATAGCGGTCGTTGCTGGCTGCCGGAACCGGGCGGCGGAACAACTTCGAAAGAAGAATCTCGGCAAGCGCCTCATGGACGCTCTCCGGCGCACTGGCCAGCGTGTCCGCCATCCGCACCCGCAGCGTGCCTTCGTGCAGACGGATTTGCGCGTTCGCATTCGCGTAGCGCCGCACCTGAACTTCGATCGAGGGCAGGGGAGTGCGCGGTTTCATCCGCCGGAACACGCGCGCGTAAATCTGTTCTGGCGTGGCTGGCCTAGTCGGCTCCCACGCGATATCGAGCACTGGGCTCTCGACGAACATCTCCTACGAAAGGTAACATGGAGCGTTGTACTTAAGGAGACGGACTTGCCAGGAGTGATGTCGGGAGTTAAGATTAGTTCGCTCGGCTGTTACGTGCCGCCCGGCGTGCTCACCAACCACGATCTCGAAAAGATGGTCGAGACCAGCGATGAATGGATCCTGCAGCGCGTTGGGATCTCCGAGCGCCACATCGCCCAAGCGGGCGTCGCGACTTCGGACATGGCGGTCAAGGCCGCTCGCGCAGCGCTCGAACAGCGGGGCATCGACGGCGGCGAACTCGATGCGATCCTGATCTGCACAGTTACTCCCGACATGATGTTTCCGTCCACGGCTTGCTTGGTGCAGCATCAGCTCGGCGCGAAGCACGCCTGGGGATTCGATCTGGTCGCGGCTTGCTCTGGGTTCGTCTACGGACTCACTACGGCTGCTCATTTGATTAAATGCGGCACACACAAAAAAGTCCTGGTGATCGGGGCTGACACCATGTCGCGGATTATCGACTACACCGATCGCAATACCTGCGTGCTGTTTGGCGACGGAGCCGGCGCTATGTTGCTCGAGCCATCCGAGGAGGAAGACGGCTTCATTGGATTCCTCAATGAGATCGACGGGTCGGGTGGCGACTATCTCAAGATGCCCGCGGGCGGAAGCCGCCTGCCTGCCAGTGCCGATACCGTTAGCCAGCATCTCCACTATGTGAAGCAGGACGGCCAGCAGGTTTTCAAGTATGCGGTGCGCAAGATGTATGACATCTGCACTGAACTACTCAACCGGCACAATCTCACCATCAAAGATGTGAAGCTGTTAATCCCGCATCAAGCCAATCGCCGGATTATTACCGCCATCGCCGAACGCCTGGGTATCGATTGCGAGCGCGTGATCATCAATATCGACCGTTACGGCAACACCACGGGCGCGACCATTCCTCTGGCTACGCGTGACGCGATTGAAAGCGGCAAACTAAAGAAGGGCGATATTGTTCTTTTCACCGCGGTGGGGGCGGGCTTTACCGTCGGCGCTAATCTGTGGCGTTGGTCGTACTAACGCATCACAATTACACGGGGTCCCTCATCCAGGCCGTAAATGTGGATCATCTGCGGTTCCGCCGGCTTGGCCGCCACGCGTTCAATCTTGGCTTCGGGTTTAGGCGCTCCTTTGGCCACAACCGGTGTGGATGTCTTTAACCCTGCCGCCAATTGCGCTTCCGAAATCGCCATGGACAGAGTCACATTATTTTGATCGATGCGGATTTCGATTCCGCGGGTCGCTAGCGGCAGCGAAACCAGTGTTTCTTTCATTTTGTCCACCAGCTGGTTCGCGGCCTCCGCGGACGAGGTAGCAAAAACGGCCTCCAACTTCAATCCGCTTGCGAGCGATATGCCACCTTCGAATCCTTCCGCCCCGGCATCGATCGGAATGAATCGCTCGGCCAGAACATCGGGCAGGCTAGTGGCCACCACCCACAGGTCATCTTTGGAATACCGTGCGGCCTTTGCCAGTAGCGGCGAAAATCCGCGCTTCGATTCCTCCAGCAGACTTCGATCGATGGCATCCTGCAGGTTCTTCAACCGGGCCAGCAGCAC
Source organism: Bryobacteraceae bacterium (assembly GCA_025980665.1). Lineage (GTDB taxonomy): Bacteria > Acidobacteriota > Terriglobia > Bryobacterales > Bryobacteraceae > Palsa-187. Next base: position 48,784 of record JAICXC010000017.1, on the reverse strand, counting down.
TAGTTGGTCGTTCATCCGTGCCAGGCTCAATGTCTCTTTACCGGGAGTCACCCAAATTTCGACGTCGTGATAGACAGCCCGCTTCAGTCCTTTTTGGAGCGCTTGCCCTCGAACCATCGTTGCGGGAAAGTCCCCCGCGGCCATCGCCAAGAGTACGGGCGACGAAATCACAAATTGGCGGGCTTCCTTCAGACAATCCAGATCCGGAAATCCGAGACCGTCAGGGCCGCTCAATTCGCCGGAAATCGCCCCTGCGAACGGGGAAGACCGCAGATGCTCCCACTGAATTCCCACTAGCGCCGTTGCCTCCGGCGAAGCATAGCGCCACCACGCGGGGTGCGATTCCGCAGAGGCCGTCCCTATGCTAAAAAGTAGAAAACAAGTGACCGAATATGGACGCAATGTCATAGAACGTCCATCGGATGAACAAATCCAGCAGTCCACTCGGTAAGTTTTACTCACCTTAGAAACTCGCCGATTGAAAATGCAAGGGTTTAACCTTGGTCCCCGGATTGCACTAAGGGAAATGCATGAAACGAACCGAGTACTCTGATGCGTTCCAGAACGGATACAGTGCCACTCGCCGCTTTCTGTTGTCCCGCGGCGCTGCCGTTGATGAAGCCGAAGAAATCGCACAGGCCGCCTGGGCGCGTGGGTGGGAATATCGCGATCAGTTGCGCGACCCGTCCATGGTGAGCTTCTGGGTCAACTCGATTGCCCGCAATCTTTTTCGCGCGCGATTCCGAACGCCGCCCGTGCTCCCGCTAGATGGCGTCGATCCGTCGTATACCATGAGTCTCGAAGAGCAGATCGAGATACGCCGCATCCTCGATCTGTGCCCTAAACGCGACCGAGCGCTGCTTGAGAAAAGCCTTCAAGGCTACTCAGCGGAGGAAATGGCGCACGACGAGGGCATCAGCTCCACCGGCATTCGCGTACGTATGCTGCGCATCCGGCAGGGTATTCGCGCACAGTTGGCGATCGCCGCTTAAACTGGGGTGAATGCCCCAGCAGACGGCGCACGATACAATATTGGAGCTGCGCCGCGTATCCAAAGATTTCGCGACGCAGCGGGCGGTTGCGGATGTTTCTCTGGAAATCCCCCGAGGAGCGTTCTTTTCGCTCCTGGGACCCTCGGGATGCGGCAAGACCACCATCCTCCGGATGGTCGCCGGATTTGAAACCCCCACCACCGGCGAGGTGTGGCTGAACCGTCAGCGCATCGACTCTCTGCCGCCCTACCGGCGCAACGTCAATACGGTTTTTCAGAGCTACGCGCTCTTTCCTCATCTCAGCGTCCAGGGCAACGTTGAATTCGGACTTCGTCACAAAAAGGGGACAGACGACATTAAACGTGTCCTGGACGTCCTGAAACAAGTCCACCTCGAAGCGAAGGCTTCGCGAAAACCGTCGGAGCTCTCAGGAGGCGAGCGCCAAAGAGTAGCGCTGGCGCGTGCTATCGTCCTTGAGCCCGATGTTCTGTTGCTCGACGAGCCGCTGTCTGCACTAGATCCCCAACTACGCAAGCAGGTTCGGGTAGAACTGCGCGATCTGCAGCGCCGCGTCGGAGTCACGTTCCTGTTCGTGACCCATGACCAGGAAGAAGCGCTGTCTATGTCCGATCAGATCGCCGTGATGAACGGGGGCGCTCTGGAACAAGTCGGCACACCGCGTGAAATCTATGCTCAGCCGCGATCGCGCTTCGTCGCCGATTTTCTGGGCGCGATGAATTGGATCGACGGCATCGGCGTTCGCCCTGAAGCGGTAAGTATTTGCCCGGAGGGAAGAAAAGCTGTAGTCACCGGTGTGACCTATTTGGGTTCGTTTTGTCATATTGCGATGACCCTCACCGAGGGCGGGGAGCTGATCGCTGCCCAAGTCCCGCCCGGATCGACGTTGCAAAGCGGTCAGACCGTCTGTGTCACGTGGAACTCGGTGGATGAGATTCATGTGTAGACGAGGTTCGGTGTGAAGCTTCGTAACATCTTCCTCGCGCCGACGGCGATTCTGATGGCGGTCACCATGCTGGCGCCGCTCGCCATCATCATGGTTTACAGCCTTCTCACGCGCGGCGCATATGGCGGCGTCGAACTTCCCTGGACCATCGAAAACTTCACGCGCCTTTGGGATCCCGTTTACGCTGTCATCTTCCTGCGATCTTTCTGGATCGCCGCCGTTGCGACTGCGCTGTGCCTGGTCCTGGGATTCCCCCTGGCGATGTTCATCGCGCGCTCGGGATCGCGCAAGAACCTGTACCTGAGTCTCGTAATCCTGCCGTTCTGGACCAGCTTCCTGATCCGCACCTACGCCTGGATGTTTCTCCTGCGCGACACCGGCATCCTTAACTCGCTTTTGCAGGCACTGCGCATCATCCGCGAGCCGCTTTCGTTGCTGTATAACGACGGAGCCGTGATCCTAGGCTTGGTGTATGGATTCCTGCCGTTCATGGTTCTCCCACTGTACGCAACGCTGGAGCGATTAGACCCGAGTCTGCTCGAAGCCGCAGCCGACCTCGGCGCACGGCCCCGGGATACCCTGGTGCGCGTAACTTTTCCGCTGTGCGCCCCAGGGATCCGCGCGGGCGCGATCCTGGTATTCGTGCCCTGTCTCGGCACCTACCTGACCTCGGACTTATTGGGCGGCAGCAAGACCGTGATGATCGGCAACCTGGTGCAGAATCAGTTCACGGCCTCGCGCGATTGGCCGTTCGGCGCGGCTTTGTCCTTGGCGCTGATGGCTATCGCGATGGTGCTCTTGTTCGCCGCTCGCAAGCGAGGCGAGGAGATGTTATGAAGCGGGGACTCGCCGTGTACGCGGTATTCGCCTATGCTTTTTTGCACGTGCCCTTGTTGATCCTCGCGGTGTTCAGCTTTAACTCCTCGCGATTCGCCGTTTGGGAGAGATTCTCGCTCCAGTGGTACCGGGCGGTCGCCCATGACGGCAATCTGATCGAGTCCTCCCTGAACAGTCTGATCATCGCCATTGTCGCCACGGCGCTCGCGACGATCATCGGCACGCTCGCAGCTTACGGTCTGTGGAAACGCGGCTCGGCTTGGTTGTCGGGATCAATGTATCTATCGTTGGTCACGCCGGAAATCGTGACGGGAGCTTCGCTGCTCGCGTTGTTTCAGTGGGTCTTTCGTTTTGCGCACCTCCGTCTAGGGATGCACACCGTGATTCTGGCGCACGTCGGCTTCTCGCTGGCCTACGTCGTCGTCGTGGTGCTGGCGCGCTTGCGCAGCTACGACCGCACCCTGGAGGAAGCCGCGCTCGATTTGGGGGCGACCGAACTCGGAGCCTTTTACCGCGTTACACTGCCATATCTTGTCCCTGCGATTGCGGCGGCGGCCATGCTTGCCTTTACGGTGTCGATCGATGACTACGTGATCACCAGCCTGGTTGCCGGCGTCGACTCCCAGACGCTGCCCATGGTGATCTATGCCATGGCTCGGCGCGGTGTTAATCCGGCCCTCAACGCTGTCTCGACGCTGGTGGTGTTCGGCCTGGGCATGTTGATCATGCTGTCGGAAAGGCTTCGCAAAACGTGAACCGGCGAACCTTCCTCATTGGCGGCGCTGTTGCTGCCGCTTGTAATCGTGGGCCACGATTGAACATTTTCAACTGGTCCGATTACGTCGCACCCGATACCATCCCCAACTTCGAGCGCGAATTTGGCATTCGTGTTCGCTACGGCACCTACGAGAGCGTTCCGGAGATGCTTGCCAAGGTTATGACCGGTAACTCGGGCTGGGACGTGATCTTTCCTTCGGCCGAATACATCCAGCCGATGCGCGACATGGGCCTCCTCGCGCGACTCAATCACGACTGGCTGCCCAATCTCAGCAACCTCGGCCCGCAGTTCCAGCAGCCACCTTGGGATCCCGGCCTCGAATGGTCGGTCCCCTATATGCACGGTGCCACCGGGATCGTTTATCAGAAAAGTTTGCGATGGACCCCGCAGGCCTGGTCGGATTTGTGGGATTCACGATTGGCGGGAAAGCTCACCATGCTCGACGACCCGCCAGAAGTCTTCGCAGCTTGCTTAAAGACGCTGGGGTATTCAATCAACTCCGGCGACCCGAACCAGCTCAAGGCCGCTCAACAGCGAGCCATCGCGCAGAAGCCCCTGGTTCGAGCGTATTTGAATGCCGAGGTCCGGGATCAGTTGATCGCGGGCGATGTTGCAGCGGCCCAGGCCTGGGCCGTCACGGCCGCCCAGGCCATCGCAGCGGCCTCCGAGCGGACCGAGGGTGTAAGTGTGTCGAAGCTCGCCTTCTTGTTCCCATCCGAAGGCTTCCCACGCTATGCCGATAACGTCGCGATCCTGCGCGAGAGCACCCGAGCGGAATCCGCACACCGCTTCATCAACTATTTGCTGCGTCCCCAAGTGGCTGCAGCCATCGTCGAGACGACCCGCACGGCGGCATGCAATGGCGCAGCTCAGCAGTATTTGCCCGAATCCTTGCGCTCGGACCCTGTGCTCTACCCGTCCGCCGAAATCTTGGCACGCGGCGAATGGTTCGCCCCCCAATCCGCCGCCTCCCAGCGCCTACGCGACCGCATGTGGACAGAAATCAAGACATAGGCTCATCCTTCTCTTCAGTGATGACTAGTTCAGTCTTCGGTTGATTCATCCCACCGAGAAGCTCCTCGATTTCTTCCGGAGGCATTGGCATCCCAATGAGCGAGCCGGCAGCCAGCGCACCAATTAGCAGTATTTTGCGCAGTTTATCTTTCACGGACACAAGCTCCCCGCGTGCAGACGAAACGATCTTTCGGGGCCAGTAGTTAACTGGCGTTTGTCGGGGAAGGTCTATCGTCCGGGAGGCGGCAGGGATGAAAAGACTGGAAGATTGGGAAGAAGCGGCAGTTGGACGCATTCGTCAGCAATTCGAGCTGAAACGGCGACAATAGCAGCGAATAAGCACAATAGTGGAACGAGGAAAACGAGGAGAAAGCCGGATGCAGCAGGGGTCAGTGCCGCCACCAGCACCGCTAGGAGACACAGGACGACGAGTAGGGGCTGAAGGCTTTTCGCTCTGAGGAGCATCTGCTCCCCATTGTACGTGCTACCCGCCAATAAGACCTATGGGCGTACTTGCTCGCACGCGATCGACTGAAGATTAGACTGCCTCCCTGATGCCGCCTGGTTCGAGGAGGGTGGTTCGCCCCGCAATCCGCCGCCTCCCAGCGCCTGCGTGACCGCTTGTGGACCGAAATCAAGGCTTAGCGGTTGACGGAAAACGCGGTGGAACCAAGACGAGTAGCAGCGCCGAGGCCACGCCCAGCGTCCAATACATGGCATCCAGCACCCGCGCGGAGATTGTGTGATGAAGAAGTTGATCGAGTAAGTACCCAAACCCCGCTGACGCTTCAGTTCCTCCGGTCTCGGGTGCGCGCAAAGAGCTTTCCATAACGTTAAGAGGGCAGTTGAACCCAATCACGTCTTCGGCGAGAACGAACCATATCGAAAGCAGGTGAACCATTCGGAACCAGAGGTTGAAAACCCACCTTGACTGGCGCGCAAGAATAGCCGTGAAGCCCCCTACAACGAAGACGAAATATGCCAGATGAAAGATTGTGACAAAGTTGGCGAGCGCATCCATATCGGTTCCCGTCAGCCAATATTATGAGACACTCTCAAATCGAGCCGGCGCATTGCCTGCGTCCACCTATTGGCGTGGCTTCTCGCGCGCGATAGACTGGTGAAGGTTAGACGCCTCCCCTGATGCCGCAAATCTCGCTGCCGGTCATCCCGAAGCTGACGCTCACCGCGGTGATCGATATCCTGGCCGTGGCAGTGCTGCTCTACCAGTTCATCCTTATGCTGCGGGGCCGCCGCGGCATGCATGTTTTTGGCGGCCTGCTGGCTCTGGTGGTTCTGTATCTGATCGCTGTGGCGCTGCACTTGAATCTGCTCCGTTCTTCCCTGGCAGCCCTGGCGCCCTATACCGCAATCGCCTTGATCGTCATGTTTCAGGCCGAAATTCGCGGCCTGCTGACGCGCGTCGGACGAGTCCGCTGGCTGGGACTCGGGGGGCAGCTCGAGCGCCGCGAAGTGGTGGATGAAATCGTATTGGCCGTTCAGCAGATGATCGAGGACAAAACCGGCGCGTTGATTGTCGTCGAGCGTGAAATCGGTCTGCGAACGTTCATCGAAAGCGGCGTGGCACTCGATGCTTTGGTATCGCGCGATCTGCTCTGCTCCATTTTCCATCATGGCGGGCAGTTGCATGACGGCGCGGTGATCATTCAAGGCGACCGTATCGCGGCCGCGGCGTGTTTTCTGCCGCTGCATACCCATCCCGTTACCATCCGCAAGATCGGCACACGCCATCGCGCAGCGATCGGGGTTACCGAAGGCACCGATGCACTGGCCGTCGTGATCTCCGAGGAGCGAGGCCACATTTCGATCGCCTGGCGTGAGGATCTGGAACAAGACGTCAGCATCGACCGCTTACGCGAGCGCCTGATTCAACACGCGACCGGACAACGCGCCCGGCCGGATCAAGCGCCCGAGCCCGAATGGAGGCGCGCCCAACCATGAAGCGGGCGTTGCACGTGGTAACCCGTAACTTGGGCTGGAAATTGCTCTCCGTGGCTCTGGCCGTGTTGCTCTGGATCGCGGTCGAAGGCGAACCTGAACTGGTTACCGTGCAGTCTGTTCCGGTTTACTATCGGAATGTAGACGCGGACCTGACCCTGGTAGCAAATCCCCCAAATGCAGTCCGCGTGGAGTTGCGGGGGCCGTCCGATGTTTTGAGCCGCGACAATTTATCCACCATCGCTGTAATCCTTGACCTGGCCGGCCACACCGGGCCTGGCGAGCGAGTCTTCGGCATCTCGCGGAGCAATGTAAACCTACCGGCCGGCGTGAACTTCGTCCGCTCCGACCCCTCTGAGCTCAGGCTGCATCTGGATCGCGCTCCTGTCGATAGAGCATTGGAGTCCAAAGGAAACTCCGCATCGAAACAATGAGACAGTTATTTGGAACCGACGGCATACGCGGCACCGCCGGGGACTATCCTCTGGACCGCCCGACCACCTTCGCAGTAGGCGTGGCTTTGGCGCAATGGATCGGTAGCAACCACCTGAATCCGGAAGTGGTCCTGGGAATGGATACGCGCGAGTCCGGGCCCTGGATCTCCGAACATGTCGCGGGCGGCTTGGCCCGAGGCGGAGTGCGTGCGCGCAGCGCCGGCCTGATCAGTACGCCGGGGCTGGCGTACATCACAAAGACGGGACCGTTCGCCGCGGGCGTCATGATTTCGGCTTCGCATAATCCTTTTGAGGACAATGGCATCAAGATCTTCGATCATTCCGGTTTTAAGCTGCCCGATCAGCAGGAACATACCATAGAAGGTCATATTTTTGCGTCGACAAGTTCGGGGAAACCTCCTTCGCCTCAGAAGCTCACAGTGGATGAAGGGCTGGATCGCGCCTACATAGAACATCTCGCCGCCACCATGCCCGATGGGTTGGCGGGTATGACCATCGTGGTGGACGCAGCAAATGGAGCGGCGACGCATTTGGGCCCCGCGCTCTTCGAGCGGCTGGGTGCCAAAGTCGATCGGATTCACTGCGCGCCGGACGGCAAGAACATCAACCTCAATTGCGGGGCTCTGCATATAGAAGGATTGCGGAAGCGCGTTCTGGAGACTGGAGCAACCCTCGGAGTCGCCTTCGATGGCGATGCCGACCGCGCTATGTTCATTTCGCATTCTGGCAAGCTCGTGGATGGCGATGGGGTACTTCTGCTGTGCGCCCGCCGCCTGCAATCCACGCGAGGTTTGAAAGAAGTGGTTTCGACGGTGATGTCGAATCTTGGCCTGGAGCGAGCATTGACCCTGCACGGCATCGGCATGGTACGAACTCCGGTAGGCGATAAGTACGTTCTGGAAGAGATGGTCAAGCGCGATGCGCTTCTGGGCGGCGAGCAAAGCGGACACATAATTTTCCGCGAGTACGCCACAACCGGCGACGGATTGCTTACGGCGTTGCGCGTGTGCGAGGTGATGCGGACCTCCTGCCAGAATTTGGATGAGCTCACCGCCGAACTCGAGATCTATCCTCAGCTCCTGGTGAACGTTCGTGTGAAAGAGCGGCGCCCGCTGGAAGACATGGCTACGGTCAAGGAAGAGATTCGCCGCATGAAGGCCGAGTTCGGCGATAGCGGCCGCGTTGTGGTGCGATTTTCGGGCACTGAGCCGCTGGCGCGTGTGATGGTCGAGGGTCCGAAGCTGGACCGCGTGGAACACTTCGCGGAATCGATTGCCGCAGCGATCCGCAGCGAGTTGGGCTAGCCCCGCCGTATAATCAAGGGACATGTTCTTTCGCAACCAGAAGCCCCACGAGTGGACCTTTGACGAACGGCTCGGCAACCTGAAGCAGTTCCGTTTTGATGTGAAGAGCCAGGGCTCAGGCGCGCTGGTCACTCGCGATGGCTGCGGTGCAATCATCGAGGATCTCGCCGAAGGCAAGGTGAAGGTCGGCAAGGCCGGTGTTTTGGTCGGCGCCGAAATTGCCAATCTGGTGAGCCGCGGCTATCAGATGTTCCTGCGAACTCCTTCGGGCAAGGAGATTCCAGCGCTGGCGGATCAGCTCAAGAGGCTGCACGCATTCGACGAAGATTTGCGCGAAGGACTGGGCCTGACCAGCCTGTACAACCTGTCGCTTGGCACCACCGCCGACGATCATCTATACGATCGCGTGGAAGATCGCGACGAGCCGCATCATCCGCGGCCGTGGGAAATTAAAGCCGCGCAACAGTAGAGGGTATCTGAGCTCACGCCAGTTTGGGGTGGTGGTCGCGGGCTTCTGCTCATTTCTGCAGATGTACTCCACGCAGCCCCTGCTGCCGATGCTGACGGGAATCTTTCACGCCAGCAAGATCGCGGTCAGTATGACCGTAACGCTCGCGGGATTGGGTGTCGCCATCGCCGCGCCTATAGCGGGGATTCTGGCGGACAAGATCGGACGGAAACGCATAATCGTCTGGTCCGCGGTCCTGCTGGGCATCACTAGTCTGGCTGCCGCGACATCTCCGGGGCTCGGCATGCTACTGTTCTGGCGATTCTGCCAAGGGCTGTGCACCCCCGGAGTATTTTCCGTCACCGTCGCCTACATCAATGACGAATGGGCCTCGGCCGGGGCAGGCGCGGTATTGTCTTCTTATGTCAGCGGAACCGTACTGGGCGGCTTTTCGTGCCGCTTCATCGCGGGCTTAGTTGCCGCTCATTTCGGTTGGCGATGGGTCTTCATTGTGCTCGGTGTCTTGACGCTGGGCGGTGCCGGTGCAATCGCACGATTACTGGAGCCCGAGCGCCACGCGCATCATGCATCGCAGTGGGAAGGTTCGTGGTACTCGGCGGTGAAATCGCACTTGGGGAATCGCCGGCTGCTAGGAACGTATCTGGTCGGTTTCTGCGTTTTGTTTTCCTTGGTGGCGATCTTCACGTATGTGACGTTCTATCTTGCCGCTCCGCCATTCAATCTGGAGCCGACAGCACTGGGATCCATCTTCTTCGTATACCTTGTGGGGGCGGCCGCGAATCCCGCGGCGGGGCGCGCCATCGACCGCTATGGTCAGCGGATGGTGCTCACTTGCGGGATCGGAGCCGGTGTAGCGGGCATCGCTCTTACTCTGATCCATAGCCTGTGGATGGTCGGGCTGGGGTTGACGATCTGTAGCAGTGGCGTCTTTGCTGCGACCACGGCGGCCAACAACTTCGTGGGTGCAGCAGCGGAGCACAATCGATCGCTGGCCGTGGGTTTGTATGCCGCGTTTTACTATGTGGGCGGCGGTTTGGGTGCGGCCATCCCGGGATACTTCTGGAATCTGGGCGGTTGGCCTGCCTGCGTAGCATTCATCGCCTGTGTGCAGATTGTGACGGTCATGATTGCGTTGACGTTCTGGCGAGGTCCGGTGCGCGCGGGAGTAATGATACCGACATAAATACTTCTTATGAGCGGCCCCTCTTGCATTTGCGATTCTTGTGCTGTATTCTTGGATTCATAGAGACGACGATGTCATTTGCAGATCCCAACCAGGCTCTCTCGCGCGGCAACGCGGTTTCTATCGAATTCATTCCTGTAACAGGGCTCGTTCTTATTATCGGGGTCGGTGTAACCGGCCCCGCCTGAACGGCCCGATTCGTAGGGATACGGACTTGGCCACTGGCGGGGACAGAAACCCCGGACAGTGGCCTTTTCCTTTTTAGGAGGATGTTTAAATGTCGACCAAATTGATGACCGGCGCGCAAGTCGTGCTCGAGTGTTTGCTGCGCGAGAAGGTGGATACCTTTTTCGGATATCCGGGTGGCGTGACGCTACCCCTCTATGACGCGCTGTACGATCATCAGATCAAGCACGTCCTGGTGCGGCACGAGCAGAATGCATGCTTCGCGGCGCAAGGGTACGCGCGCGCCACGGGCAAGGTCGGCGTCTGCTGCGCGACTTCTGGTCCGGGCGCGACGAATCTGGTAACTGCGCTGGTCGATGCGCTGATGGACTCGATTCCAATCGTGGCTATCACGGGGCAGGTTTCGACCAAGCTGATCGGCAGCGATGCGTTCCAGGAAGCCGACACGTTCGGCATCACGCGGTCCTGCACCAAACACAATTTCATGGTGAAGAAATTGTCGGAGCTTCCGCAGGCGATCCACGAGGCGTTTCACATCGCGGCGTCGGGACGGCCCGGCCCGGTGCTGGTCGACATTCCCAAGGACGTGTTTCAGGCCCAGGGCCACTACACGCCGGTTTCGACCATTCATTTGCCGGGGTACCGACTGAACACTGAGGGGCATGCGGGACAGATTCGGCGGGCGGCGGAAATGGTGTGGGAAGCCGAGCGTCCCATGGTTTACGCCGGCGGCGGGATCGTTGCCGCTGAGGCTGCAAGCGATCTGCGACAATTCGTCGAACTGGTCGACATACCGTCGGTGTGCACGTTGATGGGCCTTGGTTCCATGCCCAGTACGCATCCGAATTTTATCAGCATGCCGGGCATGCACGGCAGCTATGCTGCGAATATGGCGATGACCGAGACCGATCTGCTGATCGCGCTGGGCGTGCGATTCGACGATCGCGTCACGGGACGGCTGGCTGCCTTCGCGCCGCACGCGAAGGTGATCCACGTGGATATCGATCCGGCGGAGATCGGCAAGAATCGCGCGGCGGAACTTCCCATCGTGGGCGACGTCAAGAAAGTTCTGGAGCGCCTGACGCACGAAGTGCGCGAGCTGGCGCCCTCGATGAAGGATAAGAACGCTTCCGCTCGCAAGGCGTGGTGGGCGCAGGTCAAAGGCTGGAAGAAAGAGCATCCACTGGAACCTGAAGTTTCGACCGACGAGATCAAGCCGCAGCATCTGATTTCGGAAATCGACCGGCTCTCGGGCGGGGAAGCGATTGTCGCCAGCGACGTCGGACAGCACCAGATGTGGGGTGCGCAGTTCCTCAAGTTCAACCATCCGCGACTGTGGCTCAACTCCGGCGGCCTGGGATCGATGGGTTTTGGCTTGCCCGCTGCTATCGGCGCGCAGTTCGCACGGCCCGACAAATTGGTGTTCGCGCTGGTTGGGGACGGCGGATTCCAGATGTCTATCCCGGAACTCGCGACCATCGCCAATCACGCGCTGCCGGTCAAGATCATCGTGATGAACAACGGCTACCTAGGCATGGTCCGGCAATGGCAGGAGCTGTTTTATAACAATCGCCTGAGCTCGGTGCAGCTCGAAGGGTTCCCCGATCCCGAAAAGCTGGCGGGTGCGTATGGCTTCCGCGGCAAGACGGTAGAGAATGTTCGCGAACTGCGGGGCGCGCTCGAGGCTGCGGTCAACGAGCCAGGTCCTTACCTGTTGAACGTGCGCGTGACGCCGTTTGAGAACGTATATCCAATGGTTCCGGCAGGTGGCGCGATCAACGAAATGGTGTTAGGTCCCGTGCAGCCGGTAGCTGTTTAGCGGAGTTTTACATGCTTCAATTAATTTCACTATTGCTCGAGAACAAGCCGGGCGCGCTCATGCGTGTGACCGGTGTACTCTCGGCGCGCGGGTACAACATCGAAAGCCTGACGGTCGCACGGACGCTCGATCCGGAGCTGTCGCGGATGAGCATCATCGTCGATATCGAGCCTTCCCAGCGCGTTCAGGTAATCAAGCAGATTAACAAGCTGGTCAACGTGCTGCAAGTCTCCGATCTCACCGAGGGCTCGGCCGTAAGGCGCGAGCTCGTATTGCTGTGGGTCGGGACTACGCAGGAAAATCGCATGGCCGTGCTCAAGGAAGCCGAGATGTTCGGCGCGAAAGCCGTCGACAGTTCGGTGGATGGCTATGCTCTCGAAGCTACCGGCGATCCGGAGAAGCTGGATGCATTTATCCGGGTGATGCAGCGCTATGGCGATATTGAAGTAACCCGGTCGGGGCTGGTTTCGGTTCCACTCGAAGCCAAGAAACTGAAACTGGCGCCGCCGGTGCGCAAAGAACATCTAGAGACGGACGTCCTGGAAACGAACAGGCGGTCCTAAAAACCACGGAGTTAATTTAAAACGTAATGGTCACCAAATACTACGAAAAAGACGGCGATCCTTCGCTACTGAAGGGCAAGACGATCGCCATTATTGGCTACGGCAGCCAGGGGCATGCGCACGCACTGAATCTGCGCGATTCCGGCCTGAACTCTATTGTCGGCTTGCCTGAAGGCAGCAAGAGCAAGGCGAAGGCGGAAGCCGCCGGGCTGAAAGTTCTCTCGATTGCCGATGCCGCAAAAGCAGCCGACGTGATCATGATGCTGGTCCCGGATCACGTTCAAGGCGAGATCTATAAGAAAGACATCGAGCCGAATTTGACGGCCGGCAAGACCCTGATGTTCGCGCACGGCTTCAATATTCACTTCGGGTTCATCACGCCGCCCAAGAACATCGATGTCAGCATGATCGCACCGAAAGCTCCGGGCCATCGCGTTCGCGAGGTCTTCACGGAAGGGCAGGGAGTTCCTGGTTTAGTCGCGATCCATCAGGACGCGTCGGGCAATGCGCTAAAGAACGCGCTGGCCTATGGCGGGGGCATCGGTTGTCTGCGCGCCGGGATTCTCGAAACGTCGTTCAAGGAAGAGACCGAAACCGACTTGTTTGGCGAACAGGCCGTTCTCTGCGGCGGCGTCAGCGAACTCATCCGCGCCGGGTTCCAAACCCTGGTCGATGCCGGATACGCTCCGGAAATGGCCTATTTCGAGTGCCTGCACGAAGTGAAGCTGATTGTCGATCTGATCTATGAGGGCGGCCTCAGCTATATGCGCTACTCGGTATCAGATACGGCGGAGTATGGCGATTACACGCGCGGTCCGCGCATCGTCACCGAACAGACGCGCGCCGAGATGAAGAAGATTCTAGGAGAAATCCAATCCGGTCAGTTCGCGCGCGAATGGATGGAAGAAAACAGGACGGGACGCAAGAAGTTCCTGGCCATGCGCGCGGAACAAGAAAATCAGCCTATCGAGAAGGTCGGCGCCGAGCTGCGCAAAATGATGACCTTCCTCAAGAAGAAAAAGGAAGTCGGCGTACCAGCCGCTACGTAACTCTTATGCGCATCTTCACGTTCGACACCACGCTGCGCGACGGCACTCAGGGCGAAGCCGTCAGCTTTTCAGCCGACGATAAAATCCTGGTCGTCCACAAACTGGACGAGCTGGGGATCGATTACATTGAGGGCGGCTGGCCGGGGTCGAATCCGAAGGACAAAGACTTCTTTGCCCGGGCGCGCGAGCTGCAATTGAAGCATTCGCGTCTGGTAGCGTTCGGAGCAACGCGCTTCGCCAAGAATGCGGTCGAAGAGGATGCCAGCGTAAATGCGCTTATCGCCGCCGGAACTCCGGTGGTGTCGATTTTCGGCAAGAGCTGGGATCTGCACGTCCATCGCGCCCTGGGAATCGAGGAGAACCAAAATCTCGAGCTCATCGCCGATACGGTGAAGTACCTCAAAGCCCACGGCAAGGAAGTGGTCTACGACGCCGAACATTTCTTCGATGGCTATTGTGCCAATCGCGATTTCGCCCTGCGAACGATTGAAGCCGCGAAGAAAGCCGGAGCCGACGTTCTGTGCCTGTGCGATACCAATGGCGGCATGCTCACCAGCCGGCTTGCGGAAATCTGCGCCGATGTTCGCAAGAATTTCGATGGTGTTCTGGGCATTCACACTCACAATGACGCCGAGCTGGCGGTGGCCAATTCGCTAGCCGCGATCGATCAGGGATTCGCGCACGTCCAAGGCTGCACCAATGGCTACGGCGAGCGCTGCGGCAACGCCAACCTGATCTCGATCATCGCTAATCTCGAGTTGAAGATGGGGCACACGACCATCGGCAAGGAGCGGCTGACGCATCTGACCGCGGCTGCGCGGTATATCGCCGAGCTGGCCAATCTGCCGATCCGCAACGATCAAGCCTATGTGGGTCCCAGCGCCTTTGCGCATAAGGGTGGTGTACACGTCAGCGCGGTACTCAAAGATTCGTCGACGTACGAACACATCAATCCCAAGCTGGTCGGAAATCGCCAGCGCGTGCTGCTCAGCGATCTTTCAGGGAAGGGAAACGTCCTCTACAAGCTGAAGCAACATGGTTTGGAAGATCGGCTGGACGACACCGCGCGTCGCGAGCTGCTGGATCGCATCAAACAGATGGAGTTTGAAGGCTACGAGCTGGAGGCGGCCGAGGGTACTTTCGAGCTCTTAGTCCGCGAAGCCCTGCGCCCCGGTCTGCACTTCTTTGAAGTGGTCAACTATGAGACCACCACCAAATCTTCCGGCAGCACGGCGGCCACGGTGACTCTGAAGGCGCAGGACGGAGTTCACTCGGCGACAGCCCAGGGCAATGGCCCAGTGAACGCCCTGGACCTCGCGCTCAGGCAATGCTTGTCGTCGCTTTATCCCGGAATCGCCGGAATGCGGCTGACCGACTATAAGGTCCGCGTGCTGGACAACAAGAAGGGTACTGCGGCCCGCGTTCGGGTGCTGGTGGAGTGGTCCGATCATCGCCGGAGCTGGGCCACCGTCGGCGTCTCGGAAAACGTGATCGAGGCCAGCTGGTTCGCCTTAGTCGACGCTCTCCGGCTGGAACTAATGCGGTTGGGCGAAAACGACCCCACCATTCAGCGGGCCGTGGAAGACTACTGCTGGGGCGTCTGAGCCCGCAGCTAGGCAAAATCCCTACGTCTTTCCTAAGGCGTTCACTGCGTAGTATTTTGACCGCCCCAACCGCACAATGGAGGGGATGTCATGGTCAGATGACACCCGGTGTCTCTATTGCGAGGGCAGACTGCCGCTCTATCGCAAGATCACGCATGGGCAATTCTGTTCCAGCGCGCACCGCAAGGCCTACTGGCAGGAACATGAGCGGTTAGCGCTCGAACGGCTTCATCAATCTCACAGCTCGCTGCGTTCTTATCGCTCACTTGACGCACCACAGGAGGTTCTTCCGCAGGGTGATCCCTCCGTTGAACTGTATCCGAGTCCTGCGTTCGACGTGCACTTATACCCGATTCCGGATGTGAAGGAGCCAGCCGAAGTCGCCTCCGAGCTGTTTAACCTCATGGCGCCGGCATTCGTTGCCTTAGGCAGTTCGCCGGCACTGATCGCTCTCGACCCGTTCGAATACGAAGCCACAATGCAGCCGCTGGCGCCTTTGCACGTGGGCAGCCTGGCAACGGCCCCTTTGCCGGAAGGCTCGCCGATCGCTGCGTGGTCCTACATTGGACCGCGAGTTTCTAGTCCCACAACTGTCCCTGGCGGAGCCAACATGGAATCGGATGGCGAGCTTTGCCACCCGCGATCGCATCATCCCGCCGTGGGCATTCGCCTCGCAAACCGAGTAGGGTTACCGCCAACGGCCGCCCTGACAGCCCGGCGAGCCGTCACCGAAACGGTATCAAGCCTCCAGATTCTGACGATGGAGCCGATGCCTGTAACGTCGGTTGACCTGGAAGTGCCCGTGCAGAGCGACGTGCTCCTGCAGTTGTTTGACCAGCAGGTTCCGCAGCCGGATCGGTTGCACGCGCTCTGTCCATTCGCGGCACACCCGTTGGCTTTCGCACTGGCGGGGCAGTCGCCAGAGCAGTTCGATGCTGCTCCCAGTACTGTGTTCCCGGCGGGGGCAAGTGCGGCCGTAACGGATTATCAGCTTGTTTCGCGCGCGGAACCGCTGCCGCTTTCCGTCGATGTGTTGCCGAGGCAAGGTGCGTTTGTAAGCCGAACCGTAGTTCCAGGAATGGCCGCCAATCCACTATTGCGGATTGCCCCGGTGGCGATGCCAGCTCCCCTAGCGTCCGTTTACGGTGTTGGAATAGCGGGACTCCAAAGCCTGCCATCGAACTTGCAGCAGCCGGTGCGAGGACTGTTCGCGGGTCAGACTGGCAACGTCCTGGCGTTCGACCTTTCGATGGGAGTCTCATCTGACGTCACCTACCCGAGCATGGCTTCGGCGGTCGCCACGGGCGAGGCTCCGCTGTTCACACGGATGCTGCCGCTGACGTTTGCCAAGAAACGCAATGCCGCCAGCGATAGGACACCTATCGCACCAATCGCGCGCTTATTGCCCCAGGCGGTTGAGATGCATCCGGTGATTCCAGGCTCCCGACTCCAGCCGCTGGATCGCAAGCCGGCCGAGGATGCACTTCGGCGGCCGCAGAGCGTCATCGGATCGCTGCGTGGCAATGGGCTGTTGAAGCTGGAACCAGCCTGGGCGCACGCCACGGGCTTTTGGTATCACGCCCCGCGCGATCTGAAACTTCTGCTATTCATGATTCCGGCGCTGCTTGCCCTGGTGTTCCATCCGGGATGGCCGCGAGTAGCGTTCGCCGCTCCGCAGCCTTCCACCGGTTTGACGGGCAGCTTCCGGCGCGTTCTGAATGGCGAATGGGTGAATGTCCGCCAGACACTGGAGAATCGTGCGGCCGTGGCGCTGGATGAGGATTTCCGATCCGGCTTGGACAACTGGGCCAGCCCCGAAGGCTCTACGACCGAATGGTCTTTCGATGCCACCGGATTCGTTCGGCCCGGTCCGCTGGCCCTCTACCGGCCTTCGGTAAACCTGAGCGATTACCAGGTACAGTTCCTCGGGCTGATCGACAAGAAGGCTTTGAGCTGGGTAGTGCGCGCGGCGGATTTCGAAAACTTCTACGTCGTGAAGCTAGAGGTCCTTAAACCGGGGCCCCTGCCAGTGATCGGGCTGACCCGCTATGCGGTGATTAAGGGCAAGGCGACGGACCGGCACGACGTGAATATTCGTCTGGATGCGCGCGCGGATACGGTTTATCGCGTTCGGATGGATGTTCAGGGATCCGACTTTTTGGTAGAGGTTCAGGGACAAATTGCCGATAGTTGGACTGAGACCCGCTTACCGCGGGGCGGAGTTGGATTCTTTACCGCAAGCGGTGAGGCGAGCCGCGTGCGCTGGATGCAGATCACGCATCAATACGACATGTTAGGGCGCCTGTGCGCTTACCTGGCGCCTTACGACACTACAAACGGGAGTTGGCAACCATGAGTGGAAAGAAAAAAACAGACGCGGGATCGGGTTCCGCTAACGCACAACCGGTATCGTCGTCTCTGGCGCGAGCCGTGTCGTTGCATCTGGAAGGTAAACGCAAGGAAGCCTTGCGCGAGCTCAACTCGGCCATCGAAAACGGTGAGCAGGGCGCCGATATCTATGCGGCCAAAGGCCACATCCAGTTCGAGCTGGAGCAGTATGAGGATGCCGTAAAGACCTACGAGAAGCTGCTCGGTGCGGCTCCGCAGCATCCCACCGCCAACTTCAACCTGGGGATCTGTTACGAGAAGCTAGGCCGCTGGCAAGAAGCCTCGGATTCGTTCCAGAAGGCGCTCGAGGTGGATCCGCAACGCGAGGAAGCCAATCTTGGCTGGGGCATCTGCTTGCTCCGCCAGGAAAAGCCCGAGCCGGCCATAGCTTGCTTCGACAAGGTTCTCGCCTCGAATCCCGAGCATGAGACAGCGCTGTTCGGCAAGGCTGTCGCCTTGCAATTGCTGTGGAAGTTCGACGAAGCCACCAGCCTGTATGTCAAGATCCTGGGCAAGAACCCGCAATCGGAAGAGTGTCTGGTAAACCTGATCACGATCGGCATGGCGCGCAAGGAGACGGCTTCGATCCAAGAGTATTCCGAACGGCTGTTGACGATGCGCCCCCATTCCCAGGCCGCGCTCGAAGGTTTGGCCACCTGTGCGTTTCACTCCAACGACTTTGAGGCGGCCGCACGCTACTGCGAGAAATTAGTTGAGTTTACTCCAGACCATTTCGAGCGCTGGTTTAACCTGGGCGTGGCGCAGCAGAAGTGTGGCCGAACCGATGACGCGGCCAAAGCCTATGGGGAGGCCGTTCGCATCCGCCCTGACGCCAAGCAGGCGCACGTGAATCTTGGAATCGTCCTGCAAGAGAAGGGCGATCTGAAGGCTGCCCGAGAAAATTACGAACGCGCTCTGCAAATCGCGCCCGATCTGGCGGACGTGATTTACAACCTGGCCAGCGTGCTGGAGCAGCAGGGCCAGAAAGAGCAAGCCGAGCAGTTGTATGCGAAGCTTCTGGCGCGGAATCCCGAATGGGAAGACGCCTGGTTCCGGCTCGGGTACCTGCGTTTACAGCGCGACGATCATCGCGGGGCAGCGGAAGCTTTCCAGAACTGCGTCCGCAAACGGACTCCGTGGCCTGAAGCGCAATTGAACCTCGGATTGGCGCACTGGAAGCTAGGCATGCATGAGGAAGCGGCGAAGGCTTTCCAGTCAGTGCTTGAGACCGATCCCACGTCTTTGGATGCGATGCGCGGTCTGGCCGCCATGGCGGTCGAGCGCGAGGATCTGCCGAAGGCTCTCGACTTGCAGGCCAAGCTCATCGAATCCGGCGAGCGCACTCCGGAGCTGTTCTACAACACCGGGTTGCTGCTACAGAAATCCGGCCAGCTGGACGACGCGATCAAGCTGTACAAAGAAGCGCTCACCGAGCGGCCCAACTTCGCCGAAGCTCTTCTGAATCTTGGGCACGCGCTCAAGGCCAAGGGAGCGGTCGAGGAAGCGCGCGATTACTGGCGTCAGGCTTTGCAGCAGAAGCCCGAATTGGCTGCGGGATACTTTCAGGCGTAGTAGTGGGCAGGCGATCTTGCTTGCCCGCAAGCGGGTCGCCTGTCAGTTTCCGACCATCTTCATAGGATCGAGCAGATCCGCGAGCTTTTCGCGGGGGATGCCGCTCTGTTCCTCCGCGACTTCTCGAATCGTCCGGCCGGATTCGTAGGCGGTCTTTGCGAGGGCCGCAGCGCGTTCGTAACCGATCTCAGGCGTCAGAGCAGTCGCCAGCGCGAGCGATTGTTCGATCGTGTCCCGCAAGCGGATCTCGTTCGCTTCCAACCCCGCGATACATCGCTGCGCAAAATTCCGCGAAGCGGTGCTAAGGAGTTCGATCGACTCCAGAAGGTCATAGGCGATCAACGGCATCATCGTGTTCAGCTCGAAAGCGCCCGCGGCGGCGCCCCAGCTAATCGCCGCATCGTGACCGATCACCTGCGCGCAGACCATCAGGAGGCTTTCGGCGATCACCGGGTTTACCTTGCCCGGCATGATGCTCGATCCCGGCTGCACTTCGGGTAAGTGAAGCTCGCCTAATCCGCAGCGCGGTCCCGATCCCAGCCAACGGACGTCATTGGCAATCTTCGTCAGTGCGATCGCATAGCTTTTGAGTGCGCTGCTTAGAAACACAACCGCATCGCGGGCGGCCTGCGCTTCGAAGTGATTTTGGGCTTCCCGAAAGGGCAAGCCAGTTTGTTCGCCAATAATCGCGATGGCGGCCCGAGCGAATCCAGGAGCTGCGTTTAGTCCCGAGCCGACGGCGGTCCCTCCGAGAGGTAATTCATACAAGCCCTCCAGGGCTTGCCGGATTCTCATCTGCGACAATTCCACTTGGCGGGCGTATCCGCTGAACTCCTGGCCCAGGCGCATAGGAACCGCGTCCTGCAGGTGAGTTCGCCCGATCTTGAGAATCCCCCAGAACTGCTGCCGTTTGGTATCGAGCGCTTGGTGGAGTGCGTCCATGGCTGGCAACAGCGCTTGGTGGGCGATTCGCGTTGCGGCGATGTGCAACGCCGTGGGAAACACGTCGTTGCTCGACTGGCCGCGGTTCACGTGATCATTGGGGTGCGCGGGGGTTGTTCCAGCGTGTCCGAGTAACGCCGTGGCCCGCGTGGCGATCACCTCATTCGCGTTCATGTTCGTGGAAGTCCCACTGCCGGTCTGGAACACATCCACGACGAATTGGGAATCGTGGCGGCCTTCTATCACTTCCCGCGCGGCGGTTTCGATCGCGCGAGCGATCGGCGAGGGCAAGGCACCCAGTTGCTGGTTGGCCCGCGCCGCCGCGAATTTCACCAACCCGAGCGCCTGCAGGAAAGCCCGGCTGAGGCGCATCCCGCTGATCGGAAAATTCTCGACCGCGCGCTGGGTCTCCGCGCCGTACAAGGCGTCCAGTGGAACGCGTACCTCGCCCATGGTGTCATGTTCGGTTCGAAAAGATTCGCTCATGTCTCCATTAAAGCTCTTGACAGCACGATAGCCGCGGAGTATATTTAACCCAGAGGTTATGTAACCACACGGTTAATGTCAGATGACGAACGATTACCTCAGCTCCACCTTCGCCGCCCTAGCCGATCCGACGCGTCGTGCGATCCTCGCGCGCTTGGCGTCCGGGGAGGCTCCGGTCACCGAGCTAGCCAAGCCATTCGACATGAGTATGCCCGCCATTTCGAAACACCTCAAGGTGCTCGAACGCGCGGGCTTGATCGCTCGGAGCAGGGAAGCTCAATGGCGGCCTTGCAGGATCGAAGCCGGCCGGCTGAAGGAAGTCGCGGAATGGCTCGAGCATTACCGCCGCTTCTGGGAGGCCAGCTTCGATCGTCTGGATGATTACCTCCGCGAGCTGAAAACAAAAGACAACCCCAAGGAGAAGAAGCATGTCCGCAAGCAATCCAAAAACTAGCATTGCTGAGAATGCCATGGAGCGGGAACTCGTCATCGAGCGCGTTTTCGATGCGCCGCGAGAGCTGGTGTTCCAGGCCTGGACCGATCCCAAGCACATGGCCCGGTGGTGGGGACCCAAGCATTTCACCAACAGAGTTGAGCAGATGGATGTGAGACCGGGCGGCTCTTGGCGGATCATCATGTGTGCGCCGGATGGCGCCGAGCATCCTTCTCAGGGTGTTTATCGCGAGATCGTGCCGCCCGAGCGGCTGGTCTTCACCAATACGGCCGTGGATAAAGATGGCAAGGTGATCATCGACGGCTTTACGACGGTCACCTTCGCCGACCAGAACGGCAAAACCAAACTCACGCTCGAAACGCGCGGCGTAGCCAAAGTCGACTATGCAGCGAATTATCTCAAAGGAATGGAAGCCGGCTGGACGCAGAGCCTGGAGCGCCTTGGCGAGTCCCTGCTGGCAAGTACAGCTGATCGTGAAATCGTGATCACACGCGTGTTTGACGCGCCGCGCAGTCTAGTATTCGACGCCTGGACGGATCCCCAACATGTCGGCTCGTGGTGGGGTCCCACGGGATTTACGACCACGACTCACGAAATCGACGTGAGGCCCGGAGGCGTCTGGCGCTTCATCATGCACGCTCCGAATGGCGTTGATTATCCGAATAAGATCCTTTACCTAGAAATAACGAAGCCCGAGCGTCTGGTCTACGATCACGGCGACGACGGTCAGCCTGGCTATTTTCGCGTGACCGTAACGTTTACCGATGAGGGCGGCAAGACCAGGCTCACCATGCGGTCGCTCTTCGCGACTGCCGCTGAACGTGAAGAAGTGGTCACGAAGTATCACGCCATCGAGGGCGGGAACCAGACTCTGGATCGTTTCGGAGAGCATTTGGAAAAGGTGAAGCACGCATGAACCGAAAACTCTGGATCATCCAGATATTGCTGGCGGCGTTGTTTTTGTTCGCGGGAGGAGCGAAGTTCCTAGTGCCGGCTGATCAGATGATGCAGGGCATGCCGGCGTGGCTTTCGATCTCGTTTTTACACTTTATCGGGGCCTGCGAGGTGCTCGGGGGGGTCGCTCTGATTCTCCCGGGACTCCTGCACATTAAGCCGGCTCTGACGCCACTTGCGGCCGCGTGTCTAACGATCATCGTGATCGGGGCCACGGTAGTCACCGTGATGGGCGGGATGATTGCAACCGCGGTGTTACCGTTGATTGCGACACTCCTTGCGGCCTTCGTCGCCTACGGCCGCTGGCGGCTTGCACCACAGAAATAGCTGGATATGCCGTAGAGCAGATGATCTAGCATATTTGCGCGCGCGTATAATCGGATCAGGAAGGTGAACATGCTCCCGCAGCTTTTCGCCGGATCCAAGCGACTCGCGGTTCTTTTGTGGATCGCCCTTGCAGCGTCATCGGCGTGGGCGCAGCAGCAACAACAACAGCAACAACAGCCGCCTCCGTTGCCTCCTCCAGGCCAGACCCTGACGCCGGATCAATTGGATGACCTGGTAGCGCCCATCGCGCTTTATCCAGACGAGCTTTTGAGCCAGATCATGGTGGCCTCCACATATCCACTCGAGGTCGTGGAAGCTTTTCAGTGGACCCAAAAGAATCCAGGGCTGACGGGTCCGGCGTTAACGCAAGCGGCGCAGGGACAAGACTGGGATCCCAGCATTCAAGCGCTGGTAGTATTTCCGGACGTGCTGAAGCGCCTGAATGACGATGTCACCTGGACTACCGACCTCGGGAACGCATTTCTAGCCCAGCAGCAGGACGTTATGGATGCGGTCCAGCGGATGCGGCAGCGCGCCCAGCAGGCTGGCAAGCTGCAATCGACACCTCAGCTAAACGTTCAGACCACCAACGAAGGCGGTCAGCCTTATATCGACATCGAGCCTGCCGATCCCGACGTGATGTATGTGCCCGTATATGATCCGGAATGGATTTGGGGACCTCCGCTCTGGTATCCCTACCCGCGTTGGTATTGGCCGCCGAGAAGCATCCTGCGGGGCGGCTTGTACTTCGGGTTCGGGGGCGGAATCAATGTCGGTCTGTTCTTCGGCTCAGGATGGCGCGGATGGGGAGGCTGGGGCTGGCACCCTGGTTGGGGCGACCGCAGGGTGATTGTGAACAATAGATTTATTCACGAATACAATTTCAACGGCCGGAACATCGGCAATGCGCATGGAACCAGCGTGTGGTCGCACAATCCGGAGCATCGTGCCGGGGTTCCGTACGCGAATCCACGCCTGCGCGATCAGTTCCGCGGCAATGTGCGCCAGAATATCGCGCCGCGCTCGATTCCGGAAGGCGTGCGGAACGCACCCGGACGAACGTCTGAGCGCTTCGGGAATCGCAACATCCCCAGCAGCCCGCCTGCGCGTCAACAAAATCGCGGCGTCTTCGGCGGAATGGAGAATGGCGCGGCAGCCAATACCCATGCTGAGCACGGAATGTCCAGCCTGGGACCGGCGCGTAGCGCGCCAATGCAGAGAGCCGCGCCGCCACAAAGAGCCGCCCCCCCACAACGATCCGCCCCCCCACAACGATCCGCGCCGGCGCCTCGTTCGGCTCCAGCGGGTGGAGGAAGGCGTCGATAGGAGATGGCATGAAAACGGCAACAATTGCTTTGCTCTCCACGTTAGCCATTCTGCTAACTGCTCAGGTCAATGCCCAACAGGCCACCCCGCAGTCGTTCGCGACTCCGCAGGAAGCGGCGCAAGCTTTGGTCGATGCAGCCGGACAGAATGACACGGCCGCGCTCATGAAGCTCTTTGGTCCCCAGGGTTCGGATATCGTGCGTTCCGGGGACGCCGCGGAAGACAAGGATGCACGCGCTGAATTCGCCCGCCGTGCACACGAAAAAATGCAGGTTCAGATGGAGCCTTCAAATCCCAATCGCGCCGTGATTATCGCGGGCAACGACAACTGGCCCTTGCCGATCCCACTGGTGCACACCAAGGCGGGGCAATGGCATTTCGATATCGCGCGCGGCAGAGTGGAGATTCTAGCGCGCCGCATAGGTCGCAACGAACTGGCGGCTATCGATGTTTGCCGCGGTTACGTAGAGGCTCAGATGGAATACGGCTCGCAGGATCGCAATGGAAACGGCGTTTTGGATTACGCGCAACGGATCGTGAGTTCTCCAGGGAAAAAGAACGGTCTTTACTGGGAAGGCGCGCCGGATAATCTGGTCCCTAAAGCTTTCGGCGATGCAGCCGCAGCGATCGGAGGAGGCAAGGCTCCGGAGCCTTATCACGGTTACTATTTCCGTATCCTCACGTCGCAGGGCCCCGACGCTCCGGGCGGGGCGCATTCCTATATCGTTAAGGGAGATATGATCGGCGGCTTCGCGCTGCTGGCGTATCCAGCGAAATACGGCGATTCGGGCATCAAGACGTTCATGGTGAACCACCGCGGCGTCGTCTACGAAAAGGATCTGGGGCCGGCTACGGGCACTTTGGCTCCTCAGATCGCACGCTTCAATCCCGATAAGACCTGGCAGCCTGTACAAGGCGAATAGAAGTCTCCCGTTGTTGAGCTCGTGGGTTCGGTATATGCTGTAGGGCATGCTCTTGCGCGCGCTCCTGCTGGTGGCGGTTACAGCATCTTTATGGGCTCAGGGTGTTACGTTCGATCGCATCCTGCACGCCGATCGGGAACCCCAGAATTGGCTCACCTATTCCGGAACGGTCGCAGGTCAACGATATAGCCCGCTCACCCAGATCACGCCAGCCAATGTCAAGAATCTCGAGCTGCAATGGGTGTGGCAGGCGCGATCAATCGAGAAATTCGAGACGACGGCGCTGGTGGTCGATGGCATACTTTACACGATTCAGGCGCCCAACGATGTGTATGCGCTCGATGCCGTCACAGGCCGAATATTCTGGACGCTTCCCTATACTCCCGCGCCCGAGGCTCGGCCTTGTTGCGGCCGTGTCAATCGCGGTCTCGCTATTTTGGGCGATACGCTGTACATGGGAACGCTGGACGCGCATCTGCTCGCGATCGATGCCGCTACCGGGAAGATCCGCTGGAACACCACGGTCGGTTCGGCGGCGGACCGCTACGCCATCACGCACGCTCCGCTGATCGTGAAGGATAAAGTGATCGTCGGCTTGGCAGGCGGCGACGGTCCCATCCGCAGCTCGATTGCGGCCTTCGACGCGAAAACCGGCAAGGAAGTGTGGCGCTTCTATACGATCCCTGGGCCGGGCGAGCCGGGCAATGAAACCTGGTCCGGCAATTCCTGGAAAACCGGCGGTGCAGCGGTTTGGAATACCGGAGCTTACGATCCCGACACAAACCTCACCTACTGGGGCATCGGCAATCCTGCGCCTGATACCAATGGCGACGTTCGTCTGGGCGATAACCTGTATAGCGATTGTGTGGTCGCTCTGGACGCAGACACCGGGAAGCTCAAATGGTATTACCAGTTCACTCCGCACGACACGATGGATTATGACTCGACGCAGGTGCCGGTGCTGGCCGACATCGATTATCAAGGCCGAGCTCGCAAGGTCATGATGTGGGCCAATCGCAATGGCGTGTTCTATGTGCTCGACCGGAACAGCGGCCAGTTCCTGATGGGCAAGCCTTTCGTGAAGGCGAACTGGCTCACGGGCTTCGATGAGAAGGGCCGTCCGATGCGCACGCCGGGACAGCAGGATAGCCCTGTGCCCGTGCTCATTCAACCGAACGGCCTGGGTGGCACCAACTGGTATCCACCTTCTTATAGTCCGCACACCGGTTTGTTTTACATTCCTGGTTGGGAGAATAGCGGCACCATGTTCGCCAAGGGCGCCGGATTCGGCCGGGCGACCGGCAACACACCTATGGCGCAGCCCAACCTCGCCGTCGACCTCAAGACTCCTGAGGATGGCTTCGGTATCGTCCGCGCCTTCGATCCCAAGACCGGCGATATGAAGTGGGAATACAAGATGACCGACATCACCTGGGCCGGCGTGCTCTCCACCGCTTCGGATCTCATCTTCAGCGGCTCGCGCGATGGCTACTTTTTCGCGCTGGACGGCAAGAACGGGAACCTGCTATGGAAACAGAGCCTCGGCGGCCAGGTGAATAGCGGACCGATGAGCTACATGGTGAACAATCGCCAATATGTGGCTGTGGCCGCGGGCAGCGCGTTGTTTGTATACGCGCTGCGACAGTAACCGCGTCCCTACTGACGATTCTTCTCGGTCGGATCTCTGGTCAGGTGATACCTGCCCGTCATTGTTGGATCGACGAACTCCAACCCTACGTTGGTGCCCGTCCCTTCGAGGTAACGATAGGTCCACGTCTCATAAGGGTAGGTTGTCTGGGTCGCGCTATGCGCGTCTAAGCCGTCTGGCGGACCGTACTTGATATATATCTCGCCTCGGTCAGTCTTCCATCCGGGAATGGCGGCGGAAAAGTGGTCATTCGTGAAGGCAATGCGCCGGTAGGCCTCCTCCTTGAACTCGTTTTCTGGGGTACCAGGCGTGGGATCCCGCCGCAGCCAGAACTGCGTGATGAATTGCTGACGCTCGTCATCGGTCGTGAGGCGATTGAAAGCTCGCCTCTCATCCGTCGAGATAAAGTAGACCACCTCTTCGTCCAGCCACTTCTGGTAAGGGGTCACAAGGGATGCCAGGGCCGGTGCAGTAGGGGAGACAGGTCCACCCGGCGGTGAAACTTGTTGACCGGTGTCTCGTCTCCTTTGCGCGATCTGCACCGGCTTCTCCTTCGGTTGCGGAACGCGATCTGCCGCTCTTGAGGGCTCCACAACCGGGACCACTGTCCTGGTCTGCGCCGGCGCGAGCTGAACCGCGGACGCGAAATATCCGATGGGCACACTGCACATGAGCAACGCCACCCAGCCTCGCCGCCCGAAAGCCGGCGGGAGTTTTCTCGTTTCGTCCAGAATCTGCTGCATTCGTTTTTCCACGTTAGTCTCCTTTGCCATGGATATCGCTTGTCCCATGAATCGTCCGTGAGCGGACTTCATCGCGCAGGCTATTTCAAGTAATGCCTGGGCATACTGCCGCCTGTCCCCAAGCTGGCTCAGCGCGGAATCGTCGCAGGCATGCTCGGCTAACAGCGCCAGCTCTCTCTTCAACCACCACGACACCGGATGAAACCAAAACACGCAGCAATTGATGCGGGCCATCACGCCAACCGCCCAGTCCGCTCTGCGAACGTGAGCTTGTTCGTGGGCCAGCACTGCTTGAAGCTTGGCCGAGTCCCATTCGCGCCAACCGACCGGCAACAGGATCGTTGGCGAGACTTGTCCAACTGTCATGGGAACTGAAATCGATTCGGATTCCCGCACTCGGGGCCCGTCAACCGGTTTGCCGTTGCGCACCAGCCTTCGGGCCAACATATATCCGAAAGCAAGTTGAACCAAGAGCGCGAAGGCCACCGCCGTATAGATGCCAATGACAACCTGGCTCCACGCGATTGCGAGATGCCGGCCATGCAAGCTCGACGCTAGAACAGGTATCGGCAAAGGTGCGAGTTGAGAGGTCAGGGTTGGCCCTGCGTCTGATACGGGAGCCAACACTCTTAGTGGAATCGACGGCAGGGCGGAGCTCGCTACCACCTGGAGGAGCATCACTGCGGTGACGACGGTCCAAGCCGCATGTTTCACCGACGCGGACTTGACGCGGCACACCCACAATGCCAGCCACGTAAAGCAGGCTAGTGCTAGCGAGCGGAAAGAAAGGACGGCCAGATACCACAGGAAATCGTGCGATCCCATCTCAGGCCTCCTCTTTTCGACTCTTCAAACGCCCGATCCGCTTTGCCAGTCTCTGCAACTCCTGTTCATCTAAAACCTCGTCGTTCACCATTCCAACCAGAAGCTGCTCGACCGAACCGCCGCAGAAGCGGTCGATGATCTGCCGCACTGCGCGGACGGCCACATTTTGCGGCGCCGTCAGGCCGCGATAAATATTGGTTCGGCCTTCCACGCGATGCTCGAGATATCCCTTTTCTTCGAGTCGCTTCAAAACGGTTCTGGCCGTCGAGTCCTTCATCGGATGCCGCGACGCCAATGCTTCCCGGACGTCCTCGGCAGTTGCTGAGGGTCGCTTCCAAATAACGTCCATGATCAGATGCTCCAGATCACTGAGCGGTTTACGAGGTGGTTTTACGTGAGGCATATTGCGCTACAGGAGGTAGCGCTACAGATCGTAGCGCTATTTGCCCTCGGTGTCAATACCTGGTTTGCAGCCGGAGGAAGTCGTATACTGGCCGCATTATGAAAGCCACGATCCTGTTTGTGTTCGCTTTCTCCTTCGCTCTCCAGGCTGCCGACCCCTCGCGGCCAATGTTCTGGAGCTCGGCCCAGCAGAAGGATTTCGATAAGTTAGCTCTGTCCAAGCTGAATGCTGATCGGCATCTCGGCACCGAGCGCTTGCTCGACTCCGCGTTTGTCGCTTACCGTAATGGAAACGCCGAGGCTGAACTCCATGAGAAACAGGCCGACTTGCTCCTGATTCGGTCCGGAGAAGGCACCGTCCTCGTTGGCGGCAAAATGATCGAGGGCAAGACCAGCGCACCCGACGAGGTACGGGGGAAGTCTATTGAAGGCGGCACCAGGTACCCGATTGCTGCCGGCGACGTCCTCTATATTCCGGCCAACACCGTACATCAGTTTCTGGTGGAACCGGGTAAAAGTTTCACGGCAATGGTGGTAAAAATCACGCCTAAGCCGTGAGCTTCTACGACAACTTAGTACCGCCTTAGGGAATCTCACGCCAGAACTAAGTATCTGATCGGAACGGCATTTGCCGAATACTGTGCCAGAATCGATCCAGAGGCTATGGCCTATATGAAATTCTTTGCTTCACGGCTGATCATCACGGCGGCCCTCGCGGCGCCATTTTCTTTTGCGCAGAACAGCGCATATACCCTGGGGGTGCTTTCCCTGAACCCGTTAGGCTATTGGAAGCTCGACGGCAATTTCAACGATGCCACGCAGCGTCAGAACAATGGCGCGAATGCGAATCTTGCTGGCCCGATCGGCTTTACACTGCCTGGTGGCGGAGCTCCTATCGACCCAGGCGGCGAAGCTGCAATTTTCAATAGCTCTAAAACCGAAGCCGTGAATATTGCGGCGGGCAATACCTTTAATTTCAGCTTCACACAGCCATTTACCCTGATGGCCTGGGTCAAGACGGCCAACCAGGGACTCTCTCCCATGACGGTCCTTGGCAAGATCGATGCTACGCAGACTGGTTACGCTCTGGTCATCAACAACGGTTCGCCTTTTGGCACGCAGGGCGGGGGGCGCTTCGGACTTCTTGTGGAGGCACAAGGTGGCATCTCGCAAGTACAATCCAACGTGTCAGTCAACGACGGAGCCTGGCATTTTCTGGTGGTCACCAATGACGGCAGTGGCTTTCTAACCGGAATTCAACTGTATCTGGATGGTGCTCAGGTGACCTCCACCTCTGGCCCGAACGGCGTTTCGAGTTCCATTGTGAATAATGTCGCTCTCTCGATCGGCGGATTACCCGGCGCGGGATCCTCGTTCGCCTCGTTTGAGGGCCTGATCGATGAAGCGGCGATTTGGAACACCGCGCTTACTCAGGCACAGATCCAGCAACTGGCGGGATTCGCTACTGGCGCCCGCAAGATCATGCCGCAGTTTGTGTTCGGCGGCGGGTGGTACTCGGGTATGTATTTCGCCAACACCGGAATTGCAACGGTGACCTTTCCTGTGAACTTTACCGCTGATAACGGAACGGCAATGACGAATATTCCCTTGATCACCGGGGGAGCCACAGCTGTCACGCTCGCGCCTGGCGCCAGCACGGTCATCGAAGCCGCGAATGTCGGTCCGCTGACGCAGGGCTACGCATCGTTCATCGCGCCTCCGGGCATCATCGGATACGGTGTATTCCGGCAGACGCTGCCGATCGCCTTGAACGAACCCGATCAGGAAGCCGTGGTGCCATTTTCGTCGGCCAACACCACCACCAGTACGCTGCTGTGGGATGACAGAATATCGGCAACCGCCGTGGCCATCGCCAATCCCAACGCTTCCCCAGTGACCGTAACCGTCACTGTCACGAATTCGGACGGCAGCCTGATCGGTACAGTCACGCTTCCTCCTCTGGCGCCGAACGGTCATACAGCCTTCGTTTTGCACGATGTTGTCCCCGGAACGGCAGGGAATCGCGGGACTGCGATTTTCTCCGCCGGTTCGGGGAACGTGGCCGTGCTAGGTTTGCGCGCCACCGGAGTCGCGCTGACATCGATTCCCACTACGGATAAGTAGATCCTGGCGTCCAGGGCTGACGTCAGCTGGTCAGGCGAAGCCTGGGCAATGCTTTGATCGACTTCCCGGCCTTCTGTTCAGCCGGTCGCAGCTCATATAGACTTTGCAGGTTGAGCCAGAATTGGGCGTTGCTCCCAAAGTAGTGAGCCAGCCTCAAAGCCGTGTCACCCGTGATGGCTCGCTGGCCGTTGATGATGCCAGTGATTCGATTGGTGGGCACCCTGAGCTGGCGCGCGAGTCCCGCGGCGCTCATTCCGAGGGCTTCCAATTCCTCAGCCAAATGTTCTCCTGGATGGATTGCAGCGACTCGCGCCATGGCGTATTCCCTTCGCGAGTGGTAATCCACGATCTCCACATTCACCCGTCCCGGGGAGACTTTGCCCAGAGCGAAGTCTCAGGTTCACTTGTCCCGACAGCCAACGATTGCGTAAAGCATAACACTTGAGTTTAATGCTGACGCTGGAGCCCGCGGATTTCGATGCCAAAGCTTCCACCTAGCGTTCCGGTCTTTCATTTTCCAGAGGCGCGCACAAACCAGGAGCGAAGAGATTCAAGTAGTCTGATCCGTACCGGTATTACCACTCTTGAGCGAAGGATTTGGGGGATCGGCGGTCACACAGCGGACCGCCGCGCTATCCCCGGCGTGTGCGGAAAGCTCATCGGAGGGAAGAACTCTCAGCAATTGTTCAAGAAGTGTAGCGATCAAAGTGCGCGTGGGTCAATATGACTAGCCGAAAGATAGATGTAAGACTTTCAGCTTGGCGACCTCTCTAGGCGGCGTTTGTGGCTCACGCACTCTTGCGTGCCGCATCGAGACTCATGTCGATGCTTGGAAGGCCGCCTTTCAACTCGCACGCCGATTCATCGGCACTTCGGTGGTGGCGGGGGATGCGGTCGAGAAGGCGAATGATAAAGAAGACGAGGCTTTGGTTGGGGGAACTGATTCGATAGGCGACCCCGCTTCGGGTAAGAAGATCGCCTGCTACCAACTTCGAAGTCTCCATGTTCGAGGCAACAGCCAATGTCGACGTCGTTACGGCGCGATGGAGGTTGACGGTGAGAGTGCTCGGTGGCATGACCCGCTGCTGAAGGGTGTTCGAAGAGAGCACCGACGGAGAACTGAGCCGCGGCTAACGGGGAAGTGTATCGATCCGGACGAGTTTTCGCGGGTTGCCGTGGCCGGTAACAATCTGCACGGCCCTGACGGGAACTTTGTAGTGCGCGGCGAGGACCTCGCACACCTGTTCGTTCGCCTTGCCCTTTTCTGGGGCCGCGGTGACGTGGACCTTGACGGTCCCATCGGCGAGTGCGCCGCTGACTTCGTTCTTCTTACTACGCGGCATTACTTTGACGCGGAGGGTCACTGGGGCGGGGCAGGCTCGGTGATTTCGGAGACTACGCCGCCGAGTTCTTCGATTTTTATGCGCAAAGTCTTGCGCTGCTGGAGAAATTTCGGCGGAAATGCGAAGCGTCCGGCAGCCATGCGGTCGACTGTCTGGACGGGGGGAAGCTTGTCCTGGATCGAAAGAACGTCGTTGTATTGCGGACCCAGGAACTTCAAGTATCTTGTGACTCGGCCGACGTCGGCTTTCGAGAACATGACGGCATCGGCCACTTCGCCGTCGGGAGTTTCCATGCTCATCTTGACGGAATTGACGACGAAGGGAATCGCTGCGCTGTTGGTGACACGAAAGTCGGCGAAGACTATGGCGCCGTCGCCCTCGGCCAGCGAGCGAACTTTGAGGATGGAACCTTTGAGTTCCACATGGGATCCGCGATTCATGTAGAGCACGCCGAAGAGCGCACCGCCTACCACCGCCAGGCCCACGATGAAAGGGACAATCCACCGGCCCATAGAATTAATCTCCCAGCAGCCGCCCGTAAGGCTTCAGCCCGCTCACATTGTCGCAGATCGCTTTGATTCCGGCGGTGATGGGGATGGCCAGAAGCAAGCCGATGCCGCCCCACAGGATGCCCCAGAGCATCAGGGCGATGGTCACGGCCAGCGGATTCAGGTGCACGCGCGATCCCACGAATTTCGGATAAAGCAGATTCAGCGCGAACAGGTGCAACAGTCCGACGCTGACCAGCAGGAACAGGTACAGCGCGGGATCGTTTTTCGGAAGCGCGGCGATCAGGGGCGGGATTAGCGCGAGGGGCATCCCGATATAGGGGACCAGACTCAGGAATCCGCTGATCGGGCCCACCAACTGCCAGTAGGGCAAGTTGACCGATGCGAACATAATGACGCTGGCCACGCTCAACAATACGCCCAGCAGAAAATTCCCTACCACATAGGCGCGAACCATATCGCCCACGCCGTCCAGTGCCTTAGCGACGGTATAGCGCGGCTCGCCTTCGAGCGTGAAGAGAAGACGCGAGCGCAGGTGATCGCCCCAGCTCAAGATGAAGTACACCAGGAACGGAATGAACGAGGCCATCAGCAGGGTGCTGTAGAACGAATGCAGATAATCGTAGACGTAGCTGACCATCGCGGTCGGTTCCTGGCGCAGGCGAACTTCCTGCACGGGAGGCGCAACTGGCGGGTCGGTAGGCTTCCTCTTGCCGCGAGCGGCTGCAGGTTCCGGAGGGGTGGGCTCCTGGTCCTGGAAGCGTCGCGGAACCAGGGTACGATAGACGTTTTTCTCGAAGCTATCGACACGGGCAGCGCCGCTCTCGACGATCTGGTTGATGCGGACGCCATATGCCGGAAGGTCGTCCGCCATGGCCATGCCTTCGATGTACAGGCCGAGTCCGGCGAAGTACAGGCATCCCAGCCAAAGGGCGCATACCAGGAAGCTAGCCAGCCCCCGCGGTATGCGGATTTTCATCAACAGGCGGACGGCGGGTTCCAGAAGAAACGCGATCATGAAGGCGATGATCACGGTAATAAAGAACACCTGCCCGTAATACAACAGAGCTACGCCACCGGCGGTGGCCAGGATGCTGACCGCAACCTTGTAGGTTTTTTCCGCAGATGTGCTTTGAGTGACCACTCCCCTATCACTATAATTGGACAGAGCGTGCCCACAAATGCAAATCCAGGGAAGGGCCGCATTCTCGCGCTGGATCTAGGGAAAAAGCGGATTGGACTGGCGCTGAGCGACCCGCTGGGCCTGACCGCCCAGGGACTTCCGACCCTCCAGCGGGTGAATATCCGGACAGATTTAGCCGAATTAGACCGGCTGGCCACCGAATATGACGTCCGCCTGATCCTATTGGGGTTACCCTTGCACATGAGCGGGGACGAAGGGCGGCAGGCCGAACACGCTCGGGAATTCGCCGGGCGGCTGGCGGAATGGACTGGCCGGGAAGTGCGGCTCTGGGATGAACGGCTGACCACAGTGGAGGCCCAGCGGGTGCTGAAATCGAGTGGCATCAGCACTGCTAAACGGGCGCGGGCGGTGGACCAGTTGTCGGCGCAGATTTTGCTGGATAGTTTTCTGAATCTGGAGACGTTAGATTGAAATCGCGATGGGCGATCGCCCTGCTGTGCGCGGCGGGACTTTGCGGCGCAGCGCTGTATTCACTGCAATTGCCGTACAGGGGATTTGATGGTGATGTCTTCCTGCAGTTCCCTAAAGGCTCGGGAACGCGGGCCATTGCAGAGAAGCTCGCGGACGCCGGGGTCGTACGATATGCCTGGCAATTCTGGCTGGTGCGCGCGATGCATTCTCACGTTGCGCTGCAAGCGGGCGAATACAAATTCGACCATGCAGCGAGCGTCATAGATGTGTTCAACCGGCTAGGGCGCGGCGACGTCTTCTATTTCAGTTTCACGGTGCCGGAAGGTTCGAACATGTTCGACATCGCGCGGCTGTTGGAATCGCAAGGGGTCATGTCCGGGCAGGATTTCCTCAAGGCGGCCAAAACCCTGGAAGGGTTTCTATTCCCCTCCACTTATCGCGTATCGCATTTCACCACACCAGCCGCACTATGCCAGATGATGACGGCCCAGTTCCACAAGGAGTGGACCAAGCTGATGCCGGATTCCGCGGCGGATATTGTCAAGACCGTTACGCTCGCTTCCATGATTGAGAAAGAGACGGGCTTTCCTGCCGAGCGGCCGATGGTAGCGAGTGTATTCGAGAACCGCTTGCGGCTCGGCATGCCGCTCGATTGCGATCCCACGGTGATCTATGCCGCGCTGCTCGAAGATCGCTATCGTGGTATGATCCATCGCTCAGATCTGGACAACGCGAATCCTTATAATACGTATCGGCACGCCGGTTTGCCGCCTGGCCCGATCGCAAACCCCGGCGCCGGTTCGCTAGCCGCCGCCCTTCACCCGGCGGAGACCGATTTTCTGTATTTCGTAGCCAAGCCGAATGGTGACGGGCACGTGTTTACCTCGAATCTGGCAGCGCACAACAAGGCCGTAGGGAGTTACCGCCATGCCCAAAGCAAAGGCGCGCACAAAGCGCGCTGATCTGCAGTTGTGGCTGGAACGGCAGCGTCCGGCACGGATCGGCGAGATGGAATGGGCCATGTTGCACGTCGACCTCGCGCCGATTTCGGGAAGCCACTTGCGGAGGCTGCTGCGTGAATCGGGCGTGCCACTGGCGCCCTTGGTGGAGGGTGTCCGCCAGGAGAACTTTGAAGCGCTAGAATCCAGTTTGTTGAGCTTCCTTCAGGAATATGAACGCGCCGATGTTGCGGCGCGAGCGTCGCTTCGCCGGGTGGTGATCGAGGCTAAGGAACACGCCCGTTGGGCTGCGCGGAATCCAGAGCGGCGTTCTGAAAAACAAGAAATGGCGTTGTGGATGCTTATGTGGCTTGAGAACCCGCCGCTGTTTCCGCAATGGGTTAAGTTACGCCGACAACATGGCCTTCCGAAGTCCTAAGCCGCTCGATATCGAAGGATTGATGGACTACGCCGCGAAGGCGCTTTCGATCCGTGGCTATACGGTCTCAGAGCTCAAGACGCGCCTGAAGAAACGGGCTGCGCGCGCAGAGGACGTTGAGACCGTGCTTGGCCGATTAAAAGAGGCCAATTTGGTCAACGATCGCCGCTTCGCAGGGAGTTTCGCGGAATGGCGCCGTGAGAGTCAGGGATTGGGCAAGACGCGCGTGCTCCGGGATCTGATGGCTCGACGTGTTGCGCCTGCGGTAGCGAAACAAGCGGTGGACGCGGCTTTTGAGGGGGTGGATGAGACCGCGATGATCGAGGCGTTTCTCAAGCGCAAATATCGCGGGAAGGATCTAGGTGCACTGCTTCAGGAGCAAAAGGAGCTGGCGTCGGCTTTCCGCAAGCTGCGGGGCGCGGGATTCAGCACCGGCAACTCGATTCGCGTGCTCAAACGCTACGCGGCCGAAGCCGAGCGGCTAGAGGAGATGGAAGAGGACAGCGCGGGTTGACTGATAGACGCCGGTTAAGAAGCCGTCGAGTGCGCCAGCGAGGAGGAAGGCAACTTGCCAATTCATGGATCTCGATCTCTACGCAATGTTAAACGTTTCTAGATTCAAATTGAGCTGCTACCTGAAAGCGTCCCACCTTGACCTCGGTCTGGTAAATGTATTATTATTCAGTCGACTGAATAATCATTCACTGTGGAGACGCCCATGGCCGCACCGAGCTTCGCCGAACCGCTGATCCAGCATCTGACCCAGGACTTGGACTTGTCCCAGGACACGCTGGTCCGCGTTCTCGATCTGGCGGCACAAGTCAAGCGCACTCCGCAGCGATTCGCCCAGGCGATGGCCGGGCGCAATCTCAGTTTGCTGTTCGAAAAGCCTTCGCTGCGGACGAGAGTGACGTTCGAGCTGGCGATCAAGCAACTCGGCGGCGACGCCGTTACCTGTGTGGGCCCGGTCGGCGAGCGCGAGCCTGTTAAGGACGTCGCCAGAAACCTGGAACGCTGGACGCAGGGGATCGTCGCACGGGTCTTCTCCCAAGACACGGTCCAAGAACTCGCTCAATGGGCGCATATTCCGGTGATTAACGCGCTCAGCGATCTATACCATCCCTGCCAGGCGTTGGCCGATGTGCAGACCATCAAGGAACGCTTCGGCCGCTGGGAAGGGCTGAAGCTGGCGTTCGTGGGTGACGGTAATAATGTCGCACATTCGTTAATGCTCACGGCTGGTCGTCTAGGGATGCATGTTGCAGTGGCGACGCCCAAGGGTTATGAGCCGAAGGCTCAGATTACGGCAGCAGCGAGCCGGCTGGGAAGAATCAGCATCAGTAACGACCCGCTAGAGGCGGTGGACGGCGCGCATGTTGTTTACACCGACGTGTGGGCCAGCATGGGTCACGAAGGCGAAAAGGATGCGCGGCTGCAAACGTTTCCTCCGTATCGTGTGGATGAGGCGCTAATGTCGAAAGGCCGCCCAGACGCCATCTTCATGCATTGCTTGCCGGCGAAGCGCGGCGAAGAGACCACTGACGCCGTGATGGAATCCGCGCGTTCGGTGGTCTTCGACCAAGCCGAGAATCGTCTGCACGCCCAAAAGGGGCTGTTGCTCACATTGCTCGGCTGATCGCACCAATTACAATTTAGACTTATGCAAAAACCCAAGAAGGTAGCGCTCGCCTACTCCGGCGGACTGGACACATCGATCATCATTCCATGGCTCAAGGAACACTACGGCTGCGAGGTTGTCGCTGTGTGCGGCGATATAGGGCAGGGCGGCGAAGAGTTGTCGGGCCTCGAAGCCAAGGCGCGCAAGACCGGCGCATCCGAGTGCTACGTAGCCGATATGCGTGAGGAATTCGTCTCCGAATATCTGTGGAAGATGGTCCGCGCGGGCGGCGAGTATGAACACAAGTATCTGCTCGGTACTTCGATTGCTCGGCCTCTACTCGCGAAGAAGCAGGTGGAAGTGGCGCTGGCTACTGGTTGCGATGCGCTAGCGCATGGTTGCACGGGGAAGGGCAACGATCAGGTCCGTTTTGAGCTGACCTATAAGGCTCTGGCGCCGCATCTGCCGGTGATCGCTCCGTGGCGCGAATGGGACATTATCTCGCGCGAAGATGCGATCGCCTACGCCGCCAAGCATAAGGTGCCGATCGCGCAGACCACGAAGAAGATCTACAGCCGCGATCGCAACATCTGGCACATTTCGCATGAGGGCGGGGCACTGGAAGATCCCGCCAACGCCGCTCCGGACGATGTGTGGATGCTCACCAAGAGTCCCAAGAAGGCGCCCGATAAGCCTACCGACGTGACCATAGGATTCGAGGCGGGCACGCCGGTTTCCGTGAACGGGAAGAAGCTGTCGGCGGTCGCGCTGCTCGAGCAGTTGAACAAGATTGCAGGCGACAACGGCGTCGGGCGGATCGATCTAGTCGAGAACCGATTTGTCGGAATGAAGTCGCGAGGTGCGTATGAAACTCCGGGCGGCACGCTCATCATGGCCGCGTTCCGCGAACTGGAGGCTCTGACGCTGCCGAAGGACCTGGCGCACTACAAGCAAAAGCTTGCGTTGGATTACGCCGAAATGGTCTACAACGGCCTGTGGTTCACGCCGCTTCGCGAGTCGCTCGATGCATTCTTCGACGTGGCCTGCCAGAACACCACGGGCGAGGTGACGCTGCGCTTGTACAAAGGCAGCTTCCAGCCGGTCAGCCGGAAGTCGCCGTATTCACTGTACTCGCTGGATATCGCCAGCTTCACCATGGGCGCTGAATACGATCAGAAGGACGCACGCGGGTTCATCAATCTGATCGGGCTGCCGATTCAGGTCCGTGCTGCGGTGATGAAGGCCAATAAAAAGTCGAAGAAGAAATCCGTATGAAGTTATGGGGTGGCCGGTTCGAGGAGGGTCCCTCGGAAGTCTTCGAGCGGTTTTCCGGTTCGCTCCATTTTGATCGGAGGCTGATCGACGCGGATATCCGCGGCTCGCAGGCGTTCGCACGTGCTTTGGAAGGCGTGGGCATCGTGACGGCGACAGAACGCGCGGAGTTGGTATCTGCTTTTGATGCGATTCGCGACGAGGCTCGCAAGCCGGAGTTTTTCTTGGGGGCGACCGACGAAGATGTCCACACGGTCGTTATCCGCAAGCTGAAAGAGCGCGTAGGCGGTCTGGCCGACAAGATCCACACCGGACGTAGCCGCAACGAGCAAGTATCGCTCGATGTGCGGCTGTGGCTGCGTGAGGAGATCGATCGTGCAACGGGCTTCCTGGGCGGGCTCATGGAGGCGCTGCTCGGATGTGCGCAGCGCTATCCGGATGCCGTGATTCCCGGCTATACGCACATGCGGCGTGCGCAAGCGGTCCTATGGCCGCATTATTTGCTGGCATATTTCGAAATGTTTGCGCGGGATTTCGAGCGGCTTCAGCAAGCTCGGGCGCGCGTGAACGTGATGCCGCTCGGAAGCGGCGCGCTGGCCGGCAGCGGGTTTCCATTCGATCGGGAAGCAATGGCACGCGATCTGGGATTCGCGTCGGTCACCAACAACAGCATGGATGTGTCGGCCGACCGCGATTTCGCGCTCGACTTTCTGTATGTTGCGTCGGCCACGATGCTGCACTTGAGCCGCCTGGCCGAGGATTGGATTCTGTACTCGAGCGAGGAGTTCGGGTGGCTGGAACTGGGCGACGGCGTCACCAGCGGCTCGAGCTTGATGCCTCAGAAGAAGAATCCCGATTCGCTGGAGCTGATCCGCGGCAAGAGTGGCCGCGTCTTCGGTTCGCTCAGCGCGCTGTACATCACGATGAAAGGCCTGCCGACGACATACAACCGCGACATGCAGGAAGACAAAGAGCCGTTGTTCGACGCGGCGGATCAATTGTGGGGGTCGCTCGAAATGGCGCGCGTGGTGGTGGATTCGGCCAAGCTCAACGCCCAGCATCCGGCGGCTGCGGCTGAGGCGAGTTGGGTGGTTGCTACCGATCTTGCCGAGGCGCTTGCTCGCAATGGGACACCGTTCCACCAGGCGCATCAGATCGTGGGCCGCCTGGTTCTCGAGAGCGTTCGCGGCGGGAAGAAGCCCGCGGATTGGAATGCTGCCGAGCTTGTCAAGTTCGCGCCGGAGTTCACGCCAGAGATGGCGAAGTTGCTCCGGCCACCCGAGGGAATGAAGACGCGCGAGATTCGCGGCGGGACGGGCCCGAATGCCGTCGCGGCTGCGTTGAAAGAAGCCGAAGCGCATCTGGCGCGCCTCCTTCAAACGGCCCAGACATGAACAAGAGTTATCGCCAGGGCCAGATCGTGAAACTGGTCCGCTCACGATCCTTGCGTACCCAAGACGAACTGGCTCGGGCGTTGCGTGGAGTGGGGGTGCGCGCGACCCAAGTCACGCTGTCGCGCGATATTCGTGAGCTGGGACTGGTGAAGACTGCTGAAGGCTACGCCCAACCTGCCGAAGCGGCACCTGCTGGTCCCGATCTCGCTACGGTGCTGCGCGAGTTTTTGCTGGACGTGCGGATCGCCCAGAATCAATTGGTCCTGATCACGCCGCCGGCGCATGCGAACTCCGTGGCAGAAGCCTTGGATCAAGCGGCGTGGCCGGAGATCGTGGGAACCATCGCGGGAGACAATACGATTCTAGTGATCGCACCGACGGGGAAGAAAGCCGGCACTCTGCGCGAAAAGTTGATGCGATTTCTGGAGTAGGCGTTACTGGACGCCGAGGATCTCGCCCCACATTACCTGATAGGCTTCGATAGCACCATACAGGTTCGGTCCAGCGCGCACGAATACACGCGTGTTCACCAGCGCCGCGGTGGCGTCCTGCTGCGCGCCGTCGCCCAGATAGCGGGTATCTTTCCGCAGCAGCAGCGTCTGTTCGCCGTCGTGTGTACGGAGCGTAATCGACCGCGCGTCGCGCCGGATGATGACGCCGGCAATCGTTCTGTCTCCGCGAGGCAAATCGAAGGTCGGGCGCGTGGCGGCTACAGGTTTGACGCGGGTGGGAGGAGGAGGCGGAGGAACCACGTCCAGCATGCGGATGTAACAATCCCGCGAACCGGGTTTATGGTCGGTGATAATCTCCACGGGATCGCCGGCCTCGAGTTTGGCCACGGTGACGCGCTGGCGGGAAAGCTGAAGAATGCTCAAGGCGTCGTATCCGCAGCCTTCAACGATTCCGGCGGCGGTCCGGGCTAGCAGGACGCCCTTGGTGAGCGAGCCTTCCCAACTGACCATCTGGCCGTGAAACAGGCCCTTCGGCATATCGGCCGGCGCGCACAGAGGCAGCGTGGCCAACGCAATCGCGAGGATGCGAAAAACACGCACTTGCTTGCGACCATTATACAATTTGAAGGTTGACATTATTTCTCGAACATGCGGGTTGCTGGTTCTTGCAGTCCGGAATTCAGGAACGCGACGGTGGTGTGGCACGCTACTACCGGTCTGATTCCGCAACCAACGCGGCTGTTTCAACCGAAATTACGGGCTATGCGGCCAGCGCGCTGGTGTACCTGCACGCGCGCACCGGCAAACAGGAATATCTGGACGCTGCCGTCCGTGCAGCACGTTACCTGACGCACGAAGTATGGAACTGCGCTGCGTCAACGTTTCCGTTCGAACCAGGCTCGGATCGCGCCTACTTTTTCGATATTGGAATCATCGTGCGGGGGTTGCTAGCGGTATGGCGCGCCACGGGCGAAGAGGAGTTCCGCACCCGAGCGCAGGAAGCGACTCTGTCCCTTGCATTCGATTTTCTGGGCGATGGCTCGTTTCATCCCGTGATTTCGCTGCCGGATAAACAGCCTTTGCCGGAGGAGCCTCGCTGGTCGCGGAAGCCGGGATGCTATCAACTGAAATCGGCACTGGCGTGGCGGGAGATCGGCGATCCGCACGCCCGGCAATTGTTCGATGCGGCGGTCGCATTCGCGTTGACGGACCATGAACGATTTCTGGAAGAAGAAAAAGATCGCGAGAAGCTGATGGACCGGTTGCACGCGTACTGCTACTTCCTGGAGGCGCTGCTTTTCACTTCTGATACCCGCGACGCATTGGCATCGGGGATCGGACGCGTGGGGCAACTCTTGCGGGAGATCGCACCGTCATTCGAGCGCTCCGATGTGAATGCGCAACTGCTGCGGGTTCGATTGGTCGCGCATCATATTGGGTCAGTTCCGTTAGATGAAGATGCGGGGCGGGAAGAGGCGCTGCGCACGGCATCGTTCCAGGCGCTGGATGCAACCGATGTCCGTTTACGCGGCGGCTTCTGGTTCGGCCGGAAGGGAGCGCAGATGCTTCCGTTCTCGAATCCCGTGTCGACGGCGTTCTGTTTGCAAGCGCTCGCGCTATGGGACGATCATCAGGCGGGGCGCTGGAGCTTCGAGCTCCCGCAACTCATTTGACCAATAGCCAGGCAGTCAAGGTTCTATTCGCGTCGGGGTCGGATTCCGTGGTCGCGCTGACGGTGGAACGATTCCGGGCGATCTTCCCGGAGATTCCCCTTGTGGTGGTTTCCGAATTCGCTCCACCCGACGCGGAATGGATTCCGTATCACATTCGCCGGAGCTGGAATGAGAATCGCGATTTGATTCGCTCGCGGTTGATTGGGCGACGCATTCGTCTGGCGGCGGTCATTCTTGAGCCACGAGTGCCGCACTGGCGTCTTCGAGCCCTGGGATTCGCGTCGGCACCGCTGTATTTCCTGGCGTTCAACGAGACGGGCGAGCATTTCATGCTGCGTCCGCGAGACACACTCAAGCTGTTGGGGCATATGGTGTGGCGTGCAAAAAACCTGGTGCGCAGCCAGCGAAAACCCGAGTCGAGCACATATCGTGCGATGGAATGGTTCCGGAAGCCCGAAAAGTTTCGCCTGTCTGTGCTCTATCGGCGTGCGAGGGCGCGTGGAAATCAACTTGCCAAATCCCGGCCGCTGGCGCAGCCGGCGTTAATCGTGGACAAGCAACGTCCGAGTGGTGTTTCGGTAGTGATCCCGTCGCGCAACGGGCGGGAGTTGCTCGACCGCTGCCTGCCGGGCATTCAAGATGCAGACGAGATCATCGTTGTCGACAATGGCTCGGACGAAGGCACGGCGGAATATTTAGAGCGTTCTTGGCCGAAAGTGTCGATTGATCATAGTCCGCAGTCACTGGCGTTTTCCGTGGCGGTGAACCGTGGCATCAAGCGCGCTCGGTTCTCGCATGTGTGCGTGCTAAATAACGACATGGTCGTCGAGCCCGGATTCTTTCCAGCGCTGCTGCAGCCCTTCGAGACCGTCCCGGATCTGTTCTGTTCCACTGCGCAGATCTTCTTTCCGGAAGGGCGACGCCGGGAAGAAACCGGCAAGACGGTGATGAATACCAGGCCTGGGGTGACCGAGTTCCCGGTGCGCTGCGATATTCCGTTGGAGGGGGAGGATCACAGTTACGTTCTGTACGGCAGTGGCGGATGTTCTTTATATGACGCGGCAAAGCTGGAGGCATTAGGCGGGTTCGACGAGGTCTATCAGCCGGCGTACGTTGAGGATCTGGACCTGGGCGTGCGTGCGTGGGTAAGGGGTTGGCCAAGCGTCTACTGCGCCGAAGCGAGAGTGCTGCACGAGCATAGAGCGACGACGTCCAGATATTTCTCGTCCGAGGATCTGGATCGCGCGCTGGAGGTTAATTACGTCCAGTTTCTGGCGCGCGCGGTTGGAGATCCCGAGACGTTCTCGCGGTTGTGGCAACACAATGTCCTGCGGCTGAAGGCTCTCGACAAGGAAGCCGGGCTCTCAGCGGCTGCGCACCAGCCAGTCACGCCGGTCCCGGCGGGAAACATGCGATTTCTCGATCTATGCAACGGCGAGGTGGCAGTCTTTCCGGGAAGGGCGGCTTCCGGCAAGCCAGTGGTCCTGGTCGCGAGCCCTTACGTTCCGTTTCCGCTTTCGCATGGAGCCGCGGTGCGAATCTACAACCTCATGTGCCGTGCCGCCGCCGACTTCCATATGGTGCTGGTAGCGTTCACGGAGGAATCGATTCCCGTGCCGCGCGAGCTTCGCGCTATTTGTACTGAAATCGTGACGGTTCGCCGCGCGGGCACCCATGCGTTACCGTCGCGCGGGCGGCCGGATACCGTCGAGGAATTCGACACGCCTGCGTTTCACGCGGCGCTGCGGCAGACCATCGCAAAATGGCGTCCTGCGATCGTGCAGCTGGAATTTACCCAGATGGCGCTGTACGTGGCGGCCTGCGCGCGTGCGCGGACAATCCTTGTGGAGCACGACATCACGTACGATCTTTATGCCCAGATGCTGTCCACGGGAAGCGACGATTGGGAGATTCGCCGCCAGCATCAACTGTGGATCAGTTTCGAAACCGACGCATGGCATCAGGTGGATCGCGTCGTGACGATGTCGGAGAAAGACCGCGCGCTGATCACCGGAGCGGTGTCGATTCCCAATGGCGTCGATCTGGAGCGGTTCCAGCCTTCGGCGCAAGTACCGGAAGCGCGGCGGCTATTGTTCATCGGATCCTTTGCGCATCGGCCCAACGTGATGGCTCTGGAGTTTTTCCTGCGCGACGTTTTTCCGCGACTTGATAACGTCACGCTGCATGTGATCGCGGGCCAGCGCCACCAGCGCTTCTGGGATCTTCAGCATAAGGGGGTCGAAGTCGAAGGATTCGTGTCGGACGTGCGCCCGGCGTATCAACGGGCGACTTTGGTGATCGCGCCGTTGGTGGCTTCCGCCGGCACCAATGTGAAGATCCTGGAAGCGATGGCGATGGGCAAAGCGATCGTGTCCACGGAAGCTGGGATTCATGGCTTGGAGCTAGAACGCGGAGCTGACGTCGTGGTGACCGACTCGGCCGAAGCCATGGCGGCGGCGATCACGCAATTGCTGGAGAATCCTGACGAGCGCGTAGCGATTGAGGCGCATGCGCGCCAGACCGTCGAACGAGTCTACGGCTGGGATGCCATAGCGCGCGAACAAAACAAACTGTATGAGGGTTTACTAAAGCTTCCGCGCGAAGATCGCGTAATCTAACCCGCCGAAGA
This sequence comes from Bryobacteraceae bacterium, assembly GCA_025980665.1. GTDB lineage: Bacteria > Acidobacteriota > Terriglobia > Bryobacterales > Bryobacteraceae > Palsa-187. Next base: position 4,612 of record JAICXC010000017.1, on the reverse strand, counting down.
AAGTATCGCGCACCGCAGGCGGCAGTTCAGCCAAGGCCGGCATGCTGTCGACGGCTGGAGTCAGGCGCTGGATCTCGATACTCCCGAACCCCGCCGATTCGAGATAGAAACGCAGCAGGGGCGCGGGAACGGGTCGCGTGTGCGTGGGATCCAGATAAAAGTGGGTGGCGAAGATCGCCAGGCACTCGGGGTTGGGAGTCTCGATCGCAACCAAAGCGTCCAGTCTCAACTTTTGCGAAAGCAATTTCACCAAGTGAGGCACGGCCGCAGGAGGAAGATGCTCGACGACCTGAGCGCAACAGGCGCCCCCGAGCGATCCATCGGCCAGCGACTCCAAGTACGCGAACATCTCGGCCTGTTCAACTTCGAGACCCTTGGATCGACAGAGCGCGACGGAATCGTGACTTTGGTCAATACCCCGTGCCGCGAGCCCGGCCGCCTTGGCAGCTTCGAGAAACTCGCCGCGTCCGCAGCCGATGTCCAGAATTTCTCCAGGAGCGCCCAGGAAACGAGCTAAGTAACACTTCTGCTGCTCCCGAATGCGATCTTCCGAGCCTCGAAACTGTTCGGAGAAGCCGGCCCAATCGATGTCCGGATGTTCTTGTGGGGGTGCACTAACGGGCGGAGTTGCAGCCGCTGCCGCGAGCTTCTGTCTCAGTAAGCGCAGCTCAGTATGGATCAGGCGATCATATTCACCGCGGATCTTTTCCATATCCTGCCAGAGACGCTTTTGTATGTCGGTTGTGCGCCGGTCTAGTTCGTTGGTGAAATCGTCATGCTGCTGGCGAACGGACTGCCGGAAATTCTGCTCGATCAAGCTGGCTCGCAGGTGGAACGCCGATTGCAGCTCGGACACGGTTCGCAAAAGATGGATCTCGCTTGCCGACCGCCGCTCTTCGATGTCCGCGCGCCATCCGTCGGAGTTCTTCCGCAGATCCTCTGCATTCGCACGCAATTGGTGATGATCCGCGGTCAGCGCAGCCAGGGCCCGTATCAGCTCCGCTGAATTCGTATGCAGCTCAGTTCGAAGATCCTGGTGGTGAGCTGTCAGGGCCGCTACACTGCGGTTTAGATCGGCCAGCGCCTCGAGCGTCGCGTGGACGCAGGTCATGGTGGCGCGATTAAATTCCACCTGTTCGCGCACGTGCCAATCCAGTGCGCGGGAGGCGAGACGTTTAAGGCGTTGGATGATCCCGTTCTTGAGCCCCGGAGGACGAGGGTTCACGGTGCCGATCGCGGCCACCTTGCCCTCCGCGACATCGCGAGCGTGGACCAACGGCATCAGGTCGGCTGCGGTGACGCCGTCGAATCCCAGGGAGCCTTGGGGAACCCGCGAACGGGCCCGCTGTTGGACCTCCTGGATCGCCGCGGTTAATTCCTCGTCCGTCACTTTACCGCTCCGCTAGGGCACGTTGTTTCTTAGTACGGATGTATTGTGCTGTGATGCGCGTGGAAATACCGCCGCGAGGAGTAAAATCGCCTACCAGCGTCGCGGAAACAGGCTTCGTCCACTGGACGACATCCGCGAGCATCCGATTGACGACGTTCTCTTGAAAGATCCCCAGGTTGCGGAAAGCCAGTGTATACATCTTGAACGATTTCAGCTCAAGACATAACTTGTCAGGTACGTAACGCAGAGTCAATGTTCCGTGGTCCGGCAATCCGGTCTTAGGACAGATCGATGTGAACTCAGGCATCAGGACTTCGATCTCGTATCCGGTTCGATATTGGTTGGGCCAAGTTTCGATTTCGGGCAGATCGGCCTTCACGCCCGCCTCGGCGTGTTCGTCGGTGTACTGACGTTTCACCGCGAGCCCTCGGCATGGGCCTGCGGCAGCGCGGCTGCAAGCGAACTTAGAAATTGTCCGACGTCGGTCACAATGCCAATGGCCTGGCCGGTTCCGCGATCGCTGACCTTGGTAGCCACCGCCGGGTTGATATCGACACAAACAATCTTCACCCAACTCGGCAGCATGTTGCCGGTGGCGATCGAGTGCAGCATGGAACCCAGGCACAACACCACGCCGGCACCTTTGAGTTGCTCGGCATAGGCATCCTGAGCCTGGTTCATATCGGTGATCGTGTCGGGCAGGGGACCGTCATCGCGCAGGCTCCCCGCCAGCACGAAGGGGATGCCGGCCTTGACCAATTCGTACATGACGCCGCTCTTCAAGCGGCCGGTTTCGACCGCCTTGGCGATGCTGCCCGCGTGATAGATGGCATTGATGGCGCGCATGTGGTTGCGATGTCCGTGCTCCTCCTGACGACCGTCGCTCAATCGCACGCCGAGGGACGTTCCCAGCACCGCGGACTCGATATCGTGCACGCCCAGCGCGTTTCCGGCGAGCAGACCGTTCACCCAGCCGGTTCGGATGAGCTTGGCTAGGGGGGCCACACCACCCGTATGGACTACAACCGGTCCGGCCACTACGATGATCTTCTTGCCCTCGGCGCGGGTTTGCTGCATCAGGGCGGAAACTTGGCGGACAGCGGTGTCGAGCTGGCGCTCCGATGAGATTTCGTTGCTCATGAAGGCGAAGGCCAGACGGTCGCGCTCTTTGGATTCGGGAACCACGCGAATGCCGCGCATACCAACGACCACGCGGTCGCCTTTCTTCAGGTCGCGCAGACGCCGGCAGGCCGCGCGTCCATTGGCGAGGACAATCATCGCGTCCATGCGCTGGTTCTCGACTTCCACCCACTGGCCGGCGTGCCGCACCAGCGTCTTATGGTTAGTGGTGGAATAGAAATCCTCGGGCGCGCAGCAATCGCGTTCCACGGTGCTGAGATCGGCGTTGCCGGTATCGGCCGGGCTGCACCCCAATCCCAGCAACTGGCTGAGCACCTGCTGCATATCGGCCTCATCCGGCGTTTCCACGCGCAGGCGCAGGTAGGACTTGTCGGCATTCGTGCGGCCGATGCGAAATTCTTCCACTTCAAATTTGCCGTTGTGTTCGACCACCGTATCGAAGATCTGCTCCATTAGGTGCGAATCGATCAGGTGGCCTTCGGCCTCGACGACTTCCTGTTGCATGGGTAACATTCAGGATACCGTGGCCCTGCGGCGTGGTGTAAATGAAGCGTCAAACGAATGTGGTTTAATCAGCTGTATGCGTGATCTCACCCGTATTGGAATCGCTTTGGTTGGCGCCTGCTTGTGCGCGCACGGCCAGTGGCAAAACCCGACTCCCGGGGCTCCGCGTACGCCGGATGGCAAGGTGAACATGACCGGTCCGGTTCCCCGCGTGAACGGTAAGCCCGACCTTTCTGGAATCTGGCAGGTGCAGGCAGAGCCTCGCGGGCCGGGCCTGTTCGGACTGGGCGAGTCTCCAAACTCGAAGTATTTTCGGGACATCCTGTCGGACTTCAAGCCTGGCGACGAGCCGCTGACGCCAGCGGGCAGGGAAATCATGCGCCAGCACGGCCAGCCCGGAGTCGTCGGTCCGAATTTGAAGTGTCTACCCGATGGCGTGCCCCACGCCGATCTGTTGCCCGAGCCGTTCAAGATCATTCAGACGCCTGGCGAAATACTGTTTCTGTACGAAGTGGAGACCATCTTCCGCCAGATCTTTACCGATGGGCGCAAGCATCCTGCGGATCCATCGCCGACATGGCTGGGGTATTCAGTCGGCAAATGGGAGGGAGACACGCTGGTGGTCGACACGATGGGATTTAACGAGATGAGCTGGCTGGACGCACGCGGACACGGGCACAGCGAGGACATGCGCGTCGAGGAGCGCTTCCACAGGCGCGATTTCGGGCATCTGGAGGTCACTGCGACCGTTACCGATCCGAAAGTCTTCACCAAGCCAGTCACGATCAGCTTCGTCGAGCAGCTTCTTCCCGACACGGATGTTTTCGAGCACATCTGCTATGAAAACGAAAAAGACACTGCACACCAACCAGGCAGAGCGGGTAAGTAATCCGCGGGGCCGGATTAGCTTTTAACGCACTTTACCCCGTTTGTGTTTGAGTTCGTTTTGGGCGATCCGAGCTCCTACCAGCTTTTTCACCAGAGCGGCCGGCGGCGGTTTGTCCATGGGGAAGCGGATGGTGCCCCTGGATGTTTCGAAGCCCTTCAAGTCATCCTTGAATGCCGTGATTACGGACGAACCCATCGGAAACAAACTGCAATGCTTCGAAAACGCCGCGAAGCCGAAGAGCGCCCCTTTGTATTTGTACGTCGGAATCCCATAGCTGATGGTCTCGGTGGTTTCGGGCGGCACGACGGATCGGATGATCGTGCGGATCTTTCGCAAGGAGCGGAGGGCAGGCTCTGGGAGATTGTGGATGTATTCATCCACAATTAGCAGGTCGCGTGGCGCGGCTTTTTTCACCCGAAAGCTTTCCCAAGTCTAATCTACACCTAGCGTCATCGATTGTCTGTCCCGCAGGCGGAACGGGTGCCGTTCTCGCCACATGTGAGCGTGGCGCCTTCAACTCGGAAAAAATTGCACGGCGATTATCTAGGGCGTCTTTTCATTCGCGGATTTCGGATAAAAGCCTGAATTCTAGTTGTTTTTCGACAGCGGCGTGTTACCCTATTCCGGTAGTAGTCGGGGTACGAGACACCCGGAGAAGAATAGTTATGAAAGCGTTGTGCGCTCTGTTT
>JAICXC010000109.1 GCA_025980665.1 Bryobacteraceae bacterium | reverse complement strand
TGCGTCTTCAGGACCCGAATGTGCGATTCTCGGGGCATGGGACGACTTTGGCCCGCGCTTCTACTAGCCGCCATCCCATGCGCCGCCGCGGACTTGCCGCATACCCTCGATGCCCTGATGGAGGCCAGTCCCGTCGCCCGCGCGTCCGTCGGCATTCAGGTTGTCGATCTCAAGACCGGCACCGCCCTTTACTCCCATAACGCGGAGCGCTTGTACCTGCCGGCGTCCAACATGAAGCTCTTCACGGCCGCGCTTGCCCTGGAGCGGCTGGGTCCCGAGTACCGTATGACCACTCGCCTAGTTCACGCGCCCTCCGGCGACCTGATCTTGGTGGGTGGCGGCGACCCATCCATGTCCGGCCGCGCCTATCCTTACCACAAGGACGCTCCGGCAACGAATCCCCTTCGGGTGATCGAGGAACTGGCCGATCAGGCAGTGGCTGCCGGGATCATGCGCGTCGACGGCGATATCGTCGGCGACGATCAGCTCTATCCGTGGGCGCCTTACCCACCAAGCTGGACAGTCGATGATTTGATCGGAGAAGACGGCGCTCCGGTGAGCGCGCTTACGGTGAACGACAACACCATCACCCTCGCGATTCATCCCGCTGCACGGGCGGGTGATCTAGCAACCATCTCGTTGGAACCCCCATTCGAGTATTACGCCGTCGACAATCGCGTGCTCACCGTGGCCGGTGAGAAGGAAGCTCGCATTCGCCTTACCCGGATGCCGGGGTCGGGGCAGCTTCTGGTGTGGGGCACCATTCCGTTGGCCGGTGCGACCGCCCGCGAAACCGTGGCTGTGGACGATCCCGCACTATTCGCGGCATGTGCCCTGTACGATGCTCTGGCGCGCCGCGGTGTGGCTATTCGCGGGCGTCCATTAGCCCGGCACCGTGCCGTCTCTGAAGACCCATGGCCTGTCGAAGGCGACGTCATCGCCACCCGCACATCTCCACCCATGGTCGAAATGCTCCGAGTCATCGAAAAGGTAAGCCAGAACCTGCATGCGGAGCTGATGCTGCGAGAAGTCGCACGCGTCACTCGCGGCGCCGGCACGCGCGAATCGGGACTGCAGGAGCTCGCCCAATGGCTCAGCAGTATCGGTATCAGGACCGAGGAATGGCGCGCGGAGGACGGCTCGGGATTGTCGCGGAATGACCAGGTGTCGCCGCGAGCGATGACCCGGCTGCTAAGCCACATGGCTGCCTCGAAGAACGCAGCGGCATGGCTGTCGCTGCTTCCCGTGGGAGGAGAAGACGGCACCCTGGCGAATCGCCTGTGCTGCGTATCGGATGGCCGGAAGGTGCGGGCCAAAACCGGGACTTTGGCCAGGGCGGTCGCGCTTTCAGGCTACGCCGAGAGCCGCAGCCGTGGACGTCTGGCCTTTTCGATCCTGGTAAACAACTCTTCCGCGCCTCCGGCCGACGTGCGCGCCTGGGTTGATAAAATAGCTTTGACGCTCGTGGAGTGAGCAACTATGCCTATTTTCGAATATCTCTGTGAAGACTGTGGTAACAAGTTCGAGAAGCTTGTCCGTAATGGAGCTAACGGCATTAACTGCCCCTCCTGCGGTCAGGAGCACCTCAGACAGCAGTTCTCGACCTTCGCTGCGCATGCCAACGGCGCGTCACATCCGCGGGACGCCATGCCCTCGTGCCCATCCGGTATGTGCCGCACGCCGGATCTGTGCGGGCGGAACTAGGCCTGCCCTTTTAGGGCTTCCTCGACGGCGTCCACCAGCATCTGTGGGAGGAAGGGTTTCTGCAGGAAACCGACGCCGGCAGCGCGCGGTACGTAGGCGTACCCGCTGGTAATGATAGCGGGAAGCCCGGGGCGTATTTGCCGTATGCGCTCGACCAGCTCTGCTCCGTTCAGCGAGGGAAGCGAAAGATCGGTAATGACCATGGAGAATCGCTCCGGTCCCGCTTGGAATAGGGCTAGTGCAGCGGCCGCATCCCCGGAGGTCTCAACTTGGTATCCGAGACGTCCCAGGTAACGGCTCATAAGTTCCAGGAGCTTCGGTTCGTCGTCAACAATGAGCAACATCCGGTCACTCCCCGAGAATCAGTGAAAGGCTAGTGGGACATCACCTGGGCTGAAGGAAATCCCGATGGTGGCACGATAACTGTCCTGGAGAAATACGCCATTAATGATTTCCTGATGGCGGGCATCGTAGCGTGCGATTAGCTGGATGGCGTGGGTAATGCTGTACGTGACTCCCGAACCTCCCGTTAATTGGGAATAGGGCTGAAGATCCTGTCCGATTCCCTGCAGTCGGCTGTACCCTCCCGAGACGGAAAAGCTCCATTTGCGGGAAGCGGTGTAACCGAAGTTCACGCTTCCGGAATCTTGGCGCGAAGTCAGATAAATGCCATCTCCCGCGGAAGCGCCGCTCGCGTACTGAAGGGACAAATTGGCGCGCCGGAACCGCCGGTTGATAGATGCGTTCCACTGGGGAAATATACTTCTCTGGTAGAACGTTTGCACCGTGCTGCTGACGCCCAGCAGTGCGGCGATCTCAGGCTCTACGGCGACTCGCTGAAGTCCTTGGACCTCCGCCAGATATGCTCCTGCTCCCAAGTTCAGGGTCCAGGACGGCCCTAGCTGGGTGGCAAAGGTTCCAATCAATGAATTGATATCGGATTCACCGAAGGCTTTCGGAAAATCATAGTGCACGTGTTGATAGTTCGCTCCCACCGTGGTCCGTTGCGTCACGCGATGCTGAATCGTGCCCCGGAGCGTGTAGCCTTTCATGCCGATCAGGCCTGTCGCTTTTCGCCAAACACCGAAACCGTCGCCTCCAACGGTAAGAGTAGTGTGCGCTGACAGGAGATAGTTCACATCCAGCGAGGACTGGAGATAATTCATACGGTTATCGAACAATAACGAAGCTGGTGTCACGACGGCATCTGAGATGGTGGGAAGAACGCCGGCGAGAGAAGTGCCTTGCGAGACTGTTCCGGCAATTTGACGCGTATCGAAAATCAGGCGTCGCGACTTCTGGAACGTGTAGCCCAGCGCAAGTGTATGATCGCTGCCGTCGTAGAAGGTTTGCTGGGCATAATGCCTGTAAGTTCCGCGATAGTCCAGCCCCAGCCGTCCATGATGGAAATTATGAACGCCGTAAGCTCCTATAGAGACTTCGGTGCCATATACTCCGCCTACTGTTATCAGCTTGCCGTTGCCATCTACTGAGTAAGGCAAGATTCCCGTGTCATAGATGCCGCTGGCGCTGGCAAAAAAGCGCAGGTTAACGTCCTGGCCGGCCCGCGTGCCGATATCGCCGGCGCCGCGGCTTAGGACACCCGGCCCGAGATAATCGCTGATCTGCGCGGTCACGGTCGAGCAACAGGCCAGAACTATCGCTATCATTCGGGTTTTCAAGACGATTCCTCCGGTTCGGTCGGTTGGTAGACGCGGGCAGTGCTATTACCGAGTCTGACGCCGTCCAATTGGCTGTGTCAACCTGCCAGGCTGCCTGCAAGGATCGACGCCCACGCGGCATTCCTTTAACGAAAGGATCTACTCGATGCGCAAACTCCTTCTTTTGGTTCAGATAGCCTTGGTAGGGACGGCCGTTGCCGCCGACCTGCCCATTCGGGAAGTCATTCTCTATAAGCACGGCGTGGGCTACTTCGAGCGTGCCGGTGAACTGCGCTCGGGCGAGACGGCGCGCCTCGATTTCAAGGCCTCCGACATGAACGATGTGCTGAAATCGCTGACGATTGTGGACCGGAACGGCGGGGTCATACGGGGAGTACGGTACGATGCGGCGGAAGCGTTGGATAAACGCCTGCAGGATTTCCCGTTCGCGATCGACCGGCAGGCGTCGCTGGCGGCGTTCTTGGACCAGATGAAGGGCGCCCGGCTGGAACTACTGCTGGGCTCAGACACGGTCGCCGGAACCATCGTCAGCGCACGGACCTCCAAGGCGGACGAAAAGTTTCCGGAGCGCGAGACGGTGGTTCTGTTGACCGATTCAAGCGAAATCCGCACTTTCGACCTGGGCGCAGCCAGCTTTGTGAAGCTGTCGGATCCCAAGCTCCAGGGCCTGTTGAGGGACTACCTGACCGTCCTCAGCGGCGCGCGCTCGAAGGATCGCCGTAGCGTCTATATCGACGCACCTGGGACGGGGACGCGGCAACTGGCTGCCAGCTACATGACGCCCTCGGCGGTCTGGAAGTCGAGTTACCGCTTGATCTTCGGGCCACAAGCCGAAGCGACGCTTGAAGGCTGGGCGATTATCGATAACACCTCGGGTGAGGATTGGACTAACGTGAAGCTATCAGTGGTTTCCGGGCGGCCTATTTCGTTCATCACGCAATTGTACGAGCCACGGTATGTGACACGTCCCACGGCGGAGCTGGCGGAGAACCAGCCCGTGGCGCCGGTCGTACTGCAGGGCGCGATCACTGCCGGCAAAGGGGGAGCGGCGAATCGGGCCGCGCTGGCGCCGCCAGTTCCGATGCCGGCCCGCGAGTTTCTGGCGGACACCCTTCTTAAGACCGAGTCCGGCCAGGCGTCTTCCATCGCGCCCACTACCGACACCCGCGATCTCGGCGAACTGTTCGAATACAGCTTTTCTTCGCCGGTCTCCGTGAAGCAGGGCGAATCGGCCATGCTGCCGTTTCTGCAGCAGAAGATCGGCGCGCGGAAGCTCCTGATCTATATGGAGAGTTTCGGCCTGCATCCAATGAATGCGGCCGAGATCGCCAACTCCACCGGCAAGACGCTGGACGGTGGACCGATTACCGTGTACGACGCCAACGCCTACGCGGGCGAAGCGCTGGTGGAGACCCTGAAGGCCGGCGACAAGCGCCTGATCACGTACGGAATCGACCTGGGAACGCGGGTAACCACAGCTTTCGATTCGTCGAGAGCAAACGTACGGGAGATCCACTTCTCGCGCGGCATTCTGACAACCCGCAACGCGGTCGAAGAGACCAAGACCTACACCATCAAGAACGCGGATCCAAAGCGCAAGACGGTAATTATCGAGCACAAGCAGCGCCCCGGGTATAAACTTCTGGACGCGAAGCCCTCCGAGACCACCGCCGATGCGTATCGCTTCGAAGTGAATGTCGGCGGCAACGCGACCGAGGCCTTCCCAGTGCGCGAGGAGCGCGTGTATGACCAGACCATGAGCGTCTCGAGTATTACGCCAGACTTAATCGCCACGTATCTCCAAAACAAAGCGCTGAGCGACGCAGGGCGCCGCCAACTGGAGCAGATCGCGCAAAAGAAGCGCGAGATCGCGGCCAATGACGGGCAGCTTCGCCAGGCTCAAGCCGACCTCAACAGTCTGACTCAGGATGAAGAGCGCCAGCGGAGGAATATCGAGAGCTTGCGAAATGTCGCGGGTCAGCAGAGTCTGGTCCAGCAATATGCGGGCCAACTCGCGGCGGCCGAAGTGAAGCTGGCTGGGATGCGGGATCAGGAAAGCGCCTTGCAGCGCAAGAAGACTACCCTCGATGCGGAGCTGAACGGCCTAATCGAGAAAGCTGAGTTTTAGCGAAGGCCGACGCCGATGATTACGACGCCCAGATTACGCCGGTCGCCCGGCGCTGTGAAGGTCTTGTCGACAACGATGGTTACCGTGGCAGTCGGGTTCGAAATATGCAGCGGCGCCGCGAGCTTGTAGCGTCCAGGAACCGGAAAAGCCTCCTCGGCGACCAGTTGACCATCGACCAGCAACTGCACGTGCCGGGCAGGAGCCGTCGTCGGAATGAAGAACACCACTTCAGCGGAATTGACCTTTTCTGGTGTCTTCAGAAGCACGGACGCGCGCTCGCTCATCCATCCATCGGGGAACAGGCCGGAGAGGACGTGTACGGGCGCTTGGGGATCCTTCGGGTCGAGGTAGCTCAGTACGGGTTTGCGGTCAATCACGAGATCGGCACGCACACGATCCACCGGTCCTCTCGAGATTTCGAACGGCAGCAGACCGCCGGCTGCGCTCGAATAGGCCGAGCGGTGGCTGAGCGAAATCAGGCGCAGCGGAATGCTCGGAATAATGTTCGCGGCGCTCACTTGGGCGACAGGAGCATTCACGGTGACGGCGTGAGCCAGCTCGCTGGATACGACGGTGTCGCCGGGTTCGATCACTTGATCCCTGGACAGAGGCAGCGCACCTTCCGACTCCAGGTAATAGCGCAGTCCCCATTCCGCATCGACCCAGACGCGACTCTGCGCGGCGTCAGATGCCAGGGTCCTCGCGAATTGACGATAACCATCCCAGTGCTGATAATTGGCCGTCGCCAGGCCGAGCGACAAGATCATTTGCAATGCGAATCCCGCAGTGAGCCATTGGGGCGGGGATCTTCGCGCGACGAGGATGGAAACTGGTGCGGCCATCGGCAGCAGGTAGCGCGCGGAACCCGCAAAGAAAATCAGCAGCGCCCCGGCGAAAAAAACGATTGCCCAAGCGGCCAGAAAGTCGCGGCGCAAGGACTCTTCAATTAGCCAGGTGAGCAGCAGGACGCCACATCCTACGGAGAGCCAGAACAACGGGATCACGTCGTATATCGCGGCCGCGAGCATCGCTCCACCCGCTAAACACCATCGCCACTTCGTTACCTTAGGCCAGAACGCGGCGACAACCAGGATTGGCGAGACGATCCAGCCCGAGTGCACCACCAGCGCCACGGCGCTGCGCAGCGTGTTCGACGTTTTGTTGAACGAGTAACTGCGCATGTAACCGAGTAGCACGGCGGCTGGAAGCTCGCCGCGCGTACGCCACTCCCAAATCTGCCACGCGGCGATCGCGAGGGGCGCTGCCAGCGTCATGATCCACGCGGCCCAGGCCGCGTCCCCTTTGCGCCGTCGCTGGAACAGATATACCGCCAAAACGGGCGTGAGCAGGATGGCCTGATATGCGGTTAGCCCGGCCAACGCCCCGGCGATTGCCGAACCCGCGAGCGCCGCGAGGGAATCGTCATCCACCGCCTTCACGAAGAAAGCCACGGAGGCCATCCAGAATGCCAAGAAGGGGAGATCGGCCTCAAACGAATTGCCGTTCACTACAAATGCCGGAACCGCGAGGAACAGCAACGTCGCCGCGAACGGCCGCTCGCAAAATCGGCGTGCGAGATACCACATCGCGAGCGCGGCGATGATCGAAAACAGCGTATAGGCCAGATGAAACGGGACCTCGTGCACGTCGCCCACGGCCGCCAGCAGAACCGCGAGGATCCACGGATTCATCGGGCCATGCGAATGCCCGCGCATGTCCACCATGTTGCCCGAAAACATATAGCGCGTATTCAAGGGATGCAGCGGATCGATTTGGGCGTGTTCGGCGCCGTAGAGGTAATCGACGTCGTCGCCCTGGATTGGCTGGTTAAGAAAGGGAACGCGTAGAAGAACGACTAGTGCGATGATCGCGAGAGTACGTCCTACCACTGAGCTTTTACCACTGCACAGCTTTGCCGGGATCGAGCGTCCACACGTCGGTGCCCGGGAGATCGCGTAGCAGTTCGACCAGTTGTTCGGGCCGGCCGGTGAGCGCTGGAAACGTTCCGAAATGCACAGGGATCACGCGACGCACATTGAGCATCCGGCACGCGAGCGCCGCTTCGCGCGGGCTCATGGTGTAGAGGTCGCCGATGGGCAGGAACGCGAGCTCGGGATGATACAGGCGCTCGATGAGCTGCATGTCGGTGAAGACGTTGGTATCGCCCGCGCAGTAGACCACGCGCCGGTCCGGCAATCGAACGATGTAGCCCGCCGCCTCACCTCCGTACACGATCTGGTCGCCATCCAGAATGCCGCAGCTATGTACGGCGTGAGTCATGGTTACGGAGATAGGTCCAACCGTCGCGGTTCCACCTTTGTTTATGCCCAGCGTATTTTTCGCTCCCTTGGTTTCGAGCCAGCGGGCCGTCTCATAGATCGCGACGATCTGCGGCGAGAACTTCTTGGCCAGCGGCAGTACGTCGTGGATGTGATCGAAGTGGCCGTGCGAAACCAGAATGACGTCCACGCGGTCGATGGAATGCCCCTTGGGGTACGCGGGATTCCCTTCGATCCACGGATCAACCAGAATAATTTCGCCGGTGTTCAGGCGGAACTGGTACGTCCCGTGACCGAGCCAAGTGATCTCAACCATCTCCTAAGTTTAACTGCAGATTTTAACCGCTGTGGTATTAAAAAAGAGAACGTGCGGAAGCTCCTTTGGTTGTTCTCGTTGACCGTAGCGGTTCTGCTCGCGCAAGGACCGGAGATCGAATTCGTAAAGATCCAGCCGGGCGAGTTCCTGATGGGGTGTTCTCCAAAAGACTCCACGTATCTGCCCGATGGAACCGTGAGCGAATGTCAGGCCGAGGCCCAGCCGGCACATCGCGTGCGAATTACGAAGGCTTTCGAAATCGGCAAGTATGAAGTTACTCAGGCGCAGTGGGAATCCGTGATGGGCAATAATCCCAGCTTTTTCAAGGGTGCCGATCATCCGGTAGAGCAGGTGAGTTGGGAAGATGTACATGAGTTCCTACGCCGCCTAAGCGCGCGTGCGGATGGCTACCGCTATCGGCTGCCAACCGAGGCCGAATGGGAATACGCGGCCCGCGCGGGGGCCACAGGCCTCTATGCGGGACCATCGTTAGCGGCGATGGCCTGGTATGGAGTGGGCGGCGCAAATCTCCTCGAGAGCAAGGGCTCGACGCATCCAGTCGGCCAGAAACAGCCGAACGCCTGGGGCTTGTACGACGTCCACGGCAACGTCGCGGAGCGCGTGGAAGACTGGTACAGCCCCGATTACTATAAAGCCAGCCCACAAGACGATCCAACGGGTCCAGCGTCGGGGCAGATACACGTTGCGCGCGGCGGATCCTGGTACAGCAATGCGAGCTATGTTCGCCTCGCGAACCGCTATCAAAACGTGGCGGTCCTAAGCCGTCGCGACGTCGGATTCCGCTGCGTACGTGAAGCCGTTCACTCAAACTAGTGCTTAAGCATGCTCTTCGCGGAGGGCTGGGCGTGGCCCAGGATGGGATGCGGACGATAGTTCTTTTCAAGCGCCGCAATCTCTTCCGGGTTAAGTTTGAGATCGACAGCGCCGATCAGGTCCTCGAGCTGGGCGGCTTTGGTCGCACCAATGATGGGCGCGGTGACGCCCGGAGCTTGCAGAACCCAGGCGCATGCAATCTGCGCGGGCGAGACGCCGCGTTTCTTGGCAACGTCTGCCACCGCATCGGCGATAGCGAAATCGTCCTCCGAGTGATACATATCTTTTGCGAACGTATCCACGGTGGCGCGAGTCGTCGTGTCACCCTCGCGCTTGCGATTTCCCGTGAGGAACCCTCGTGCCAGGGGACTCCACGGAATGACGGCGAGCCCTTGATCCATGCAGAGCGGAATGACTTCGCGTTCTTCTTCCCGGTAAACCAGGTTGTAATGATTCTGCATGGATACAAAGCGGTGCCAGCCGTTCTCTTTGGCCGTGTACAAGGCTTTCGAGAGTTGCCACGCGGCCATGCTGCTCGCGCCCAGATAGCGCACCTTACCGGCGCGCACCAGCGAATCGAGAGCGTCCAGGGTTTCCTCGATGGGCGTCTTGGGATCCCAGCGATGGATCTGATATAGATCCACGTAATCCATCTGGAGACGTCGCAAAGAATTCTCGCACGCTTCGATAATGTGCTTGCGGCTGAGGCCGCGCTGGTTGGGACTGGGTCCCATCACGCCGTGTACTTTGGTGGCGACCACGATGTGATCGCGCACGGCCATCTCTTTCAGATGCGCGCCAGTGATTTCTTCGCTGAGGCCGATGGAGTAGACGTCGGCGGTATCGAAGAAATTGATGCCGGCGTCGAGCGCAATGCGGAAGTGCTCACGCGCTCCGGCTTTGTCGACATGCCAGCCCTTGGTGCCCAAGGCCCACTTAGGGAGATCGCCGCCTCCATAACTCATGCATCCCAGGCAAAGGCGGGAGACGGTGATTCCGGTAGTTCCGAAATTGGTGAATTGCATGGTTTTAAAAAGAAAAGACCTATAAAGTTTAGCGGGTTCGCGCAGGTAGCTGCATGCCATCCCCGAGCTGGGCAAATCCCGGAATGCTTACCGGTGTGTGTCCAGTGATCGGGATTTCGCCGAACAGCGCTTTCACGGCGGCGATCTCGGAGGGTAGCGAGGAGCTGAATGTTGTGAGAAATGCAGTGGCGTTTGGAAGGGTGGTCAGAAGATAAGGATTCTCGAACGGCAGCAGCACCAAGGGGGCGGGACCCTTTGACAAATTGATGAGCATGGGTCTGACGTCCTTAAGGTCGGCGGATACGGAGGCAAACGAGGCCGCGACGATTGCCGAACACGCCGTCATGTCGCCGGCGGTCGCTTCGAGGGCCGCGAGGGGCAGGCCGGTATCGACCGCGACAGTTCGGCCGTTAGGCGCGCGACGCCTGAACTCCTGCATGGTCCGTTGGCCGAATTGCGAGATGCGCAGCTCGGTGATCACGATCAAGCAGGGGCGGCTGGACGAGGCTAATGGAAGCACATCGCGATCGTTGCGGATCAGCGTCACGGCATGATCCGCGACGGCTTGAGCTTTCTCTGCGGCCTGGGGCGAATCCAACACGTCGGAAATCGTATCGAGATTCACCAGCTTCTTCTTATTGCTCAGGCCCAGCGCTAGTTTCGCGGCCAGCACGCGAGCGACGCTCTGCTCCAGTCGCTGGCGCGAAATGCGGCCATCCTCGACTGCGCCTACCACTGCGCGGATGGCTTTATCCGGATCGGGAGGCATCAGCAGCACATCAGCCCCGGCGACAATCGATCTCACGGAGCCTTCGCCACTATCGAACAACATGGTCAGTCCCTGCATAGCCATCGAGTCGGTGACGATCAGGCCCTTAAACTTGAGCTCGTCGCGCAGCAGCGCCGTAAGAACGTTGTGCGATACGGTGGCGGGCATGCCGGACGGGTCCAGTGCAGGCACGGCCATGTGCGCTGTCATGATGGAATCCACGCCGTGCGCGATGGCGGCCTGGAACGGTTTCAACTCCATGGCGTCGAGACGCTCGCGTGATACTTCCAAACGCGGTAATCCCAGGTGACTATCGACGTCAGTATCGCCGTGCCCTGGAAAATGTTTGGCGGTGACCAGCACGCGATTGTCGGGATCGGAATGCGCGCCGTCGATGAACGCGGCCACGTGGCGCGAGACCTGCGCCGGATCTTCTCCATAGGAGCGAAGATTGATGATCGGGTTCTGCGGATTATTGTTAACGTCGGCCACCGGTGCGAAGATCCATTGGATCCCCAGCGCGCGGGCTTCGCGGGCGGCGGTGAGACCTTCAAACTTTGTGGCAGCCAGATCGTTGGCGGCGCCGAACGCCATGCTGTGCGGGAATCGAGTGCCACCCGTCACACGCATGGAAGCCGCGCGCTCGAAATCCGAAGCGACCAGAAGCGGAGTCTTCGCCTGCTTCTGCATCTGGTTCAGGAACACGGTCAGAGCGTGCGGCTCAGCATTGCGCACCAGGCCGTTCTGCGAGGCGTTGTTAATAATGATGCCGCCGACGTGCAGGTCGGCAACCCAGTGGCGATATTTTTCGTAATCCGGCGACTTAGTGCTGTAGACGTCGCCGTTGGCATTGACGATCACCAGTTGCGCGACTTTATCGCGCAGGCTCATCGCCTTCATCTGGCCCTGTGTCGCGCGTTGTTCCGCGGTGAGTGGCGGAGCTTTGGGTTTGGCGACTTTATGTGTAGCCGCGACGATGGGCAGCGCGATCAGGAGTGAGACCAACATCCGGGCGCGCATGTTCATAGCATCTCACTCTTGACAGGCAGCGATGCGGCCACAATCTGGGCAATGTCCAATAGCTTCGGTGGAGACGGGGAGACTGCTGACAGGGCATCGCGAAGCATGGTGTTGCAGAACGGGCAAGCCGCGGCGACGGTAGCCGCTCCGGTCGCGGCAAGCTCGCGCGCGCGATTGTGGCTGACGCGCTCGCCCTTCTCTTCGCCCAGGAATGCCAGGCCGCCACCTGCTCCGCAACAGAAACCGCGTTCACGAGCGCGCGGCGGGTCGATGACTTCTCCGGACAGCGAAAGCACTGTCCGGGGCTGGTCATAGACGTTGCGGTAGCGGCCCAGGTAGCAGGGATCGTGATAGACGATGTCATTCTTAGAATCGGGGCCCTTGGATTGCGGAAGCCGGTCCAGATGACGAGCCATAAATTCGCTGTGGTGCTCGATGGGTGGGGCTTGCCCGTGTTCCCGATAGTCGGTCGAGAGGGTGCGGACGCAATGTGGGCAGATCGAAACGATCTTGGAAGTCTTGCTCTGCTTCAGCGTTTCGAGGTTCGATTCGGCTAGCTGCTGAAACACCAGATCGTTGCCCAAACGGCGGGCCGGATCGCCGGTGCACTTCTCTTTTTGCAGAACGCCGAAGGTGGTGCCTAGATGCTTCATCACGCGGGCGAAGGCGGCGATAATCTCGCGGCCCTGAGGATCGTACGCTCCCATGCAACCGAGCCACAAGCAATACTCCTGGGTTCCGTCGAAAATGGGCAGCTGCTCCTTGGCGATGAATTTATCGCGTTCTGTGGAGCTGAAACCGAGGGCGTTGCCGTTGCGTTCGAGCGCCAGAAACAACTTCGTGCCGTAGGCGTCCTCCCACTTGCCGGTGTTTACCGCGCCGCGGCGCAGTCCTACGATGATCGGCACGTGTTCCACTCCCACGGGACACTGATATTCGCAGGCGCCGCATGTGGTGCATTGGAAGGCAGCTTCTTGCGAAAGATGTTTGCCGAAAAGCGGTTCCTCAGAGGCAGGCCCGAACTCGTTCAGGTAACCGCGCACACCCAATGCGATCTGTTTGGGATCGAGAATCTTCCCGGTGTTATTGGCGGGGCAATGTTCGGTGCAACGGCCACATTCGACACAAGAGTACGCCTGCAAGGCGGCGATCTGCGTAAGGTCCTTGCCGGTATCGAGGCCGTAGTCTTCGTCGCCGGCGAGCGGCGGGATTTTGACGAAGCTGCCACGCGAGAAAAAAATCGAAAATGGGCTAAGAACCAGGTGTAGATGCTTGGTATGGGGTATCAAAGGAAGAAACACCAGCAGGGCGGCTGTGTGAGTCCACCACAGCAGCTTCGAATCGCCCGCCCAGAACGCGCCAAGGAACGTGACCATTAGTACGAAAATGAGCAACGCGATTACGCCGGATTCGTACGAGAGGTCGCCTAGCCATTTGGGGCGGAGGAAGAATCGGCGTACGAACAGTCCCGTGATCGAGATTGCCACCAAGACGGCAAAAACGGCCGCGAGTGGGAAATAAAAACTGCCGGGCGACAGAATGCGCGTCCCAAATCCAATCGCGATGTGATTCAGCGTGACTAGGGCGAAGGCGCAGAATCCCCAGAAGACGAAAGCATGAGCCAAGCCAGGCAGAGGCCGCTCCCGGATGACTTTGGCCTGGAGCATCACCTCCCAGACCAGTTCGCGAATCCGCGGTCCCAAGGGGAACAGCGAGAAATCGGAATCTGGCTTGGCCGCGCGGATTTTTCGGAGCACTGCTCCGAAACGCCACCAGAATCCCGCTAGGGAGGCCACCAGCAGCAGAGCGAGCAGCAGCTTCTCAAACATCCTCACCCAAAAATGTAACATGCGGGGTCAACCAGATAGAATGTTAGGGATGCGTCATCTTGTTTCCGGGGCCGCTGGATTCATCGGTTCCCATTTATGTGAGCGGCTGCTGGCGGACGGCAGCGAAGTCGTGGCTCTGGACAATCTGATCACCGGCGCGCGCCGAAACATCGAGCATCTCGAAGGGAAGCCGAAGTTCACCTTCCGCGAGTTCGACGTTACTAAGCCGGTTGAGGCAGGCGGCAAGTTCGATCACGTGTGGCATCTCGCGTCGCTCGCGAGCCCCAAGTTTTATCTGGCGTATCCCATTGAAACGCTCGAATCGGGGTCGACGGGCACGCGCAATATGCTGGAGATCGCACGCCGCGATGACGCGCGTTTCCTGATCACGTCGACCTCGGAATGCTATGGCGACCCGCTGGAGCATCCTCAGGTGGAGACGTACTGGGGCAATGTGAATCCCGTGGGCCTCCGCTCGTGTTACGACGAGAGCAAGCGCTACGCGGAAGCGCTCACCATGGCCTACCACAGGACCTTCGGCGTGCGGACGAACATAGCGCGGATCTTTAATACCTACGGCCCGCGCATGGCGCTTAACGATGGCCGTGTAGTGCCCGCCTTCATGGATCAGGCTTTGCGCAAACAGCCTCTAACCGTCTTTGGCGAAGGCAAGCAGACGCGAAGTTTCTGTTACGTCAGCGATATGGTGGAGGGTCTGGTCCGGCTGGGGAATTCCGAGGAGCGCTTTCCGGTAAACCTGGGCAACCCCGTGGAACTCACCATTCTTGAATTTGCCCAACGCATCGGCCGGCTCATGGGAATCGAGGCGCCCATTGTCCATGAGCCCCTGCCTTCCGACGATCCCAAGCAGCGTCAGCCGAACATCGCGAAGGCGAAAACATTGCTTGGTTGGGAGCCGAAAGTGAACCTGGAAGATGGACTGCGGGAGACCGTCGAATACTTTAGATCGAGACTAGCTGAGGCGTGACCGTAGCGCGCAGACCGCCAGCACCACCCAAGCGGCGATAAATGAAACGCCTCCGATGGGCGTGATGGCGCCAAGGATTCGCACCCCGGTGATCGCCAGCACGTACAGGCTCCCGGAGAACAGCACGATTCCAATCAGAAGCAGCCAGCCGGTCCAATTACCCGCTGATTCCGAGATTAAGCGCGCTCGGACGAGCAAGGGCACCGCCAGCATTCCGAGTGCGTGGAAAAAGTGATACATCACCGCTTTTTCATACACACCGGTAGAGTAAGCATCGAGCCGACCCTGTAGCCCGTGCGCGCCGAATGCGCCGATGGAAACTGCCAAGACGAGCATGATGGCAGCGGTGGCAGTCCAGTTCATCAATCTAAGCTTAGCCCGCCGCGACCCACACCTTCGCGGCCGCCGCGCCGCCGAGCTGTACCGGTTTACGATCCACACGCAGCGTCATGGTCTGGTCATAATTCTTGCCGACCACTTTCAACTGCGCGCCGGGCCGAATGCCCAGCCCGTGAAGGTACTCGAGCAGTTTGCGATCGCGCTCGAACACGCTCATCACGCGGACGGCTGCACCGCCGTCGGCTTCATCCAGAGGGATCCAGCCGCGCTCGCGGCGGTCGCGAGGACGATCCCGGCCCACGCGATTGCCGTGGGGACACGCATCATCGTTGCCGAGTTTGTCCAAAAGCTTACTTTCGAAATCGGCGGAGACGGCGTGCTCGAGTTGCTCGGCCTCGTCGTGCACCTTGTACCATTCCATCCCGAAAATCTCGGTCAGCATGCGTTCGATCAGATGATGCCGGTTCAGCACGCGGTTGGCGATCTCGCGCCCCTCCCTCGTCAGGCTTAATTCGCCGGATGCGGCCACGCGAATCAGCCCGTCGCGCTTCAACCGCCGGATCGCCATCGTGACGGCGGGAGCCGAAACCTCCAGCCACCGTGCCAGCGTCGCGGCGATGACGGTTTCGCCCTCGCTTTCAGCCTCGGCAATGGCTTTGAGGTAATTCTCCTTGGATATGGTGATCTGCACGCTACCCGAAATTGTAATATGGACTCCAAGAGGAATTGATGACGAATACACGCCGCCTCCAGATCCTAGCCTCCTTGGTTGCTTTCGCGGTGATTCCTATTGCTGCGGAAGAACGTGTCGACCTGACCGCGATCCACAAGATCCGGGAAGAGGCCTTACAAAATTCCAAGGTGATGGACCACGTCTTCCGGCTCACCGACGTCTACGGTCCGCGCCTGACTAATTCGCCCGGCTTCTTCGCAGCGGCGGACTGGGTGGTGAAGCAGCTCAAGGAATGGGGCATCGAAGGACATCAGGAGAAATGGGGTCCGTTTGGACGCGGCTGGACCTACACGCACTTTTCTGCGAACCTGATCGAGCCGCAATACGCGCCATTGATCGGCTTTCCCCTGGCATGGTCACCGGGGACAAATGGCGTAGTGACCGGCGAAGCCATGGTCGCCAACATCGCCGCCGAATCTGATTTCGACCGGTACAAAGGTAAGCTAAAAGACAAAATCGTGTTCATGGGCGTGGGCCGCGAGCTGACCATGATAACGACCTCGCTGGGCCAGCGCTATACCGATGACGAACTGGCGAAGCTGAGTACTGCGGCCGACGGCGGCGGTCGGGGCGCGGTGCCGGGGACTGTGGCGCTTGGGGATGGCCGGGGAGGTCGCGGCGGTCAAAATGCCCAGCAGCGGCTCCGGAACCGCATCAATCAATTCCTCAGGGATGAGGGCGTGGCCGTGGTGGTGCGTCTGGGCAGCGGCCCGAGCAGTGGAGGCACCGTATTCGGCCAGGATGCTGGATCGCGCGATGTAAAAGATCCCGTTCCGCCGCCGACCGTGGCGTTAACGCCAGAGCACTACAATCGCGTCCTGCGGCTGCTGGATAACAAGATTCCCGTCAAGCTGGAATTCGACATTCGGGCCAAGTTCCTGGACGATCGCACGGATTCCGTCAACGTGATCGGCGAGATTCCGGGTGGCCGCAAGCGCGACGAGGTCGTGATGATCGGTGCGCATCTGGATAGCTGGCAGGGCGGTACCGGAGCCACCGATAACGCGGCCGGCTGCGCCGTGATGCTCGAAGCCTTGCGTATTCTCAAGACTCTCAATCTGCCTATGGATCGCACCGTTCGTATGGCTCTCTGGAGTGGAGAAGAAGAGGGACTCCTCGGCTCGCGCGCCTACGTGACCGAGCATTTCGCGAATCGCGAAGATATGAAGCTGAAACCCGAGCATGCCAAGCTGGCCGGCTATTTCAACGTCGACAATGGCAGCGGGAAAATTCGCGGCGTCTATCTGCAAGGCAATGATGCGATGCGTCCGGTGTTTGAGGAATGGTTCAAGCCGTTCCAGGATCTGGGCGCCGGCACCATCAGCATCCGCAACACCGGGGGGACGGATCATCAAAGCTTTGACGCCGTTGGCTTACCGGGATTCCAGTTTATTCAGGACGGCCTGGAATACAATTCGCGGACGCACCATTCGAACATGGACGTATACGATCGCGTGCAGCGCGCCGATATGGCGCAGATGGCGGCCATCGTCGCGTCCTTTGTATATGAGGCGGCGAATCGGGTGGAAATGCTGCCCCGAAAGCCGCTGCCAAAAGCGCAGCCTCCGCAGAATGCGCC
>JAICXC010000208.1 GCA_025980665.1 Bryobacteraceae bacterium | reverse complement strand
GCAGGAGTATCCGGCCGTACCGTCGCAGTTGCTGATCACCGGCGAACCGCCGTATCCCAACGCCAAAGTCTTCAGTTTGGATCGGATGCTCCAGGCGGGCGCGCACGATCTTCTCGTCATGAGCGATAGCGATATTCGCGTGACGCCCACCATGCTCCGGACGGTTGCCGCGGAGTTTCAGGACCCAAAACTCGGCATTGCGACATGTCCCTATTGCGCGGTGGCGGGCAAGAGTTTCTGGTCGCGGATCGAGGCGATCGGCATGAACACGGATTTTCTGGCAGGCATCCTGGTTGCCCGGATGTTGGAAGGGATGCGTTTTGCCGTGGGCCCGACAATCGTGGCACGCCGGCACGCGGTCGAATCCATCGGCGGCTTTGACCGGCTGAAGGATTACTTGGCGGAGGATTTCGTAATGGGGAAATTCGCCGCCGAAGCGGGCCATGGCGTGGGATTGTCTTCCTACGTGATAGAGCACCACATCGGAGCTAGCCCTGGTTTCCGGGAGAATGCCGCGCACCGGATTCGATGGACGCGCAGCACCCGCCGATCGCGTCCGGCCGGCTATCTGGGACAACTCTTTACGATGCCGGTTCCACTGGCACTTCTCGTCATGGCCTGGAATCCGTCGTGGTGGCCGGTGCTTCCGGTCACGCTCGCGATCCGCGGCATAGCGGCATGGACCGTCGCAGAGCTGGTGCTGCGTTCGCGGCCCAACTGGCTGCTATTACCGCTCGAAGATATCGCGGGCCTGTGTTTCTGGATCGCCGGATTTTTCGGCAATACGATTGTGTGGCGCGGCCGCCGTTACCGGCTGGAATCCGACGGCCGATTCACGCTTATTTCTTCTTCGACGGCGTAAATGACAGGTTGTTCGAAAAGAACGGCAGCACTTTCAGCTCCCAGCGATCCTTCACGTGATTCGTGTGGTCGCCTTCATATGTTTCGTAGGTATGCGGTACGCCCAAGCGGGTGAGCGACTCATCCATCTCTTTGTTGGACGCCATCAAGCCATCCTGTAATCCGACGTCCATCATGAAGGCTTTATATTTCTTCAAATTCGACGAGTACTGGTCCACCATCGCCAGCGGTGAATTCGCAATCCATTTCGCGGCGATTTCCGGAACCACTTGGCCATCCTTGGTGGGCAGATCGAAGTACTGCGGCGGATTCTTTGGATTGGGAGACCACGCGGCTGCGAGCGCGAAGGTGGTGCCGCCGCCTCGTCCGCCCTTGGCCTTGCCATCGCCACCTTTGGGGGCATCGGGCGGCACGAAGGCTTTGCCATCGCCTTTACCTTTGCCTGCAGGCGGCGCTCCGCCTCGCGCCGTGAACTGATTATTCATCAGACAGCATGAGCTCATCGGGTAAATGGCAGCGTATACTTCCGGATACTTCATCGCGATGCGCAGAGTTCCATAACCGCCCATGGAGTGACCGGCGAGACCCCTGCTCTCGCGACTGGCGATGGTGCGGTAGTGGCTGTCGATGTAGTTGATCAGGTCCTCTGTGATAAATGTTTCCCAGTTGCCGGTGGTGGGCGAGTTCGAGTACATACTGCCGTTGTAAACAGTGAACGAATCGGGGAACACCACGATCATTTCCTTGGAGGTTCCGGCAGCCGCGGTCTTATCGGCCGCATCGGATGCCCACAGGAGGTTCATGTACGCCTGGGCGCCGATGCCATAGCCGTGCAGGAAATACACCACCGGGTAGCGCCGATTGCGACTCTTGGAATAACTGACCGGGAGGTAGACGTAGACGTCGCGATCCGGAGAATCGCCTTCGAGATTCCCTTCCAGGGACTTGCCGTGTACCGTGATTTTCTCGACGGATCCGGGGCGTTCGGGCGCCTTCTGCTTGCCGAATCCCTTTTGTTTTTGTTCCGGCTGTTTATCTTGTGCGGGCTGCCCGCTTTGCGAGAACATCAAGCCGGCCGCGCCAGCCAGGAGTGTGAATGTGAGCGTGAAGTTGAAGAGGAACGTGTATCGAGTGGGTTTCATCAGCAGCCCCCCCAAAGGCCTCACGTCAGTGTACACCTGGGGATTGTCGAAGGCTAGCGTGCAGCGACGAGCGAGGTTTCCGTCTGAACGCAGGGCACCTCCGCCGTGATCTCGACCTCCACGATCAGGGGAGATTGCTGAGCGACGCGGGGTTTGCTGATACTTATGGCGGATGAGTTTTGGCAGCGGGGCTGTTCCGTGTAAGTCGCCAAATGAAACACCCTCAACCACAGTCGGTCAAAAGCGTCGCCCTTAGGCACCCTAACTTTAACGATTTCAGGATCTGTCAGCTTGAAAATATAGTTCACAGTTACCGGCTGGTTTGTGCGCCACTTCGCCAGATTGTCCTTGGCTTGTGGGGCCAGTATTGGATGACCGCTGATGAGTGTGACTTCTTGCCCGGCTTCATTTGGAATCAACGACAGTTTGACCACTCCCTCCACGCGAGCCAATTGGCCGATCCTCGGATAGGTCATTCCTGTGAGATTGTATTTAACTTCGATCGGAACGTCCTGCGCCGTTGCTCCCAGCGCCAAAACTCCGAGGCAAACTAGTTTCGTTAGAATCACGTCTTATGGCAGCGATACCGATCGATTGATCCAGAGAATGTTATCCCAGCTCAAGACCTTTTCCGTGCCGTCAAACAACTTCGCGAAGCTGCCGCCCGAGCCTTTGAAAGAAAACTCCTTCACGCGGTCAGGAGGATTCGTGGTGACGTTCCGCAGAATATCCAGAACCTGCTCCTGTTTCGAGATCTGGAAAAAATGCGGATTCTTCGCCGAATAAAACTTGGTCTCGGTTGGATTGGTCCGGTTCCCGACGCCGCGCTCGTATTTAATGTGCAGTTCCAGGTGCTCGCCTGTCGCCGCCCCGAACGCCCAATCCTGGGAATCCAGCATGGGCAAACCGCCGCCAGCCAGCGTCGTCCGCTGCATGGTGTGAGTAGTCGCCAGCAAATAGTTGCCAAAGGGTCCAGGAGCGTCCGCCGGATCCTCGGTCAATCCGCCGATCACCAATTGCACATTCGTTCCAAAGGCATCCTTCACGGGTGCCACCAGGTATACCAGGCGATTCG
>JAICXC010000075.1 GCA_025980665.1 Bryobacteraceae bacterium | reverse complement strand
GTTCCTTATCTCCCCGGCGATTTCACGAAGAAGCCGTCTCGGCGATTATTCGTGCCGAAGCGCGATTGCGGGATCGACGTTGGCCGCGCGGCGTCCTGGAATAGCGCAGGCAGCCACGACGGCGGCGAATAGCATCAACGTAACCGTCACGAACGTTGTTGGATCGTGGGTGCTGACGCCGTAGAGAAGGGCGCGAAGATAGCGGCTCAGGGCGAAGGCTCCCGCTAGGCCGATGATTACGCCGATCAAAGCCATATTTGAGCCTTCGCGCAGGATCAAGCCCAAGACTTGCTCGCGCCGCGCTCCCAACGCCAGCCGGATTCCGATTTCCGAGGTGCGCAGCGCAACCAGGTACGACATGACGCCGTAAACTCCGATGCAGGCGAGAAACGCCGCGATCAACGCGAAGGCGGCAGTCAGTGCCGCATTGAACCGCCGCGAGCCGAGCGAATTCGCCAGGCGCTGCTCCATAGTCTTGGCGTCGTAGACTGGCTGATCCCGATCCATGGCAGCGACCAGTCTCTCGATCGTAGGCAGGATCGCAATGGGATCGTGCGATGCGCGAACCAGCAGATTGGCGCGTGCAAGCGCCGGAAGGGGCTCTTGCAGGTAGGAGCGATAAACCGCGGGCGTCACGTCCTGATCCAGTCCCCGGTCCCGCATATTGCCCACCACGCCCACGATTTCAGCCCATCCAGGATCTCGCGGGTCGAGTTGAATGGTGCTCACGCGATGCCCCAGGGCACTCTCGCCGGGAAAGTACTTCCGGGCGAACGCGTCGTTAGCTACCACTACTAAGGGCGCGCCACTCGAATCCGCCGCGGAAAGCGGCCGTCCTTCGAGCAGCGGGACGTTTAGCACATGGAAGTAGTCCGGACTGACGTCCACCTGCGCCGCAAACGGCTCTTGACCCGAAGCCGGCTCTGGCTGACTCTGAATCGCGATGCGGCCGTAGTTTCCTGTGAGCCCCGGTGGAATTCCCCCGATGCCGGCCGCTTCGACTCCGGGCAATTTCCCAATCCGTTGCAGCAAGTCCGCAATGAACTCTCTTTGCCGCCCAACGGTCGCATAGCCGGGTCCCGCCAGATTGACACGCGCGGTAAGCACGTTTTCCGGCCGGTAACCCGGATCGGTATTCCGCAATTGATAAAAGCTCTTGGCGAGCAGCCCCGCTCCGATCAAGAGCGTCAGCGACAAGCCGAGTTGCGCGACCACCAGCGCCCGTCTGATCCGCCGGACCATGGTCCCACTACTCACGCTGCGCGATTCGTCTTGCAGCGCGCCGCGAACGCCAAATCCGAGCGAACCGAGCGAGGGAGCCAATCCAAACGTCAATCCGGTCAGGATCGTGACGATCAGCGCGAACACCGCGGTAGTCCAGTCGAGAGATACCTCAGGGAGTCCCTGCAGCGCGACTTGCCGCATAGCGTTCAACGCGGCCAAGGCACCCCCAGCCAGAGCCAATCCTAAGCCACCGCCGGCGAGGGAAACCAACAGGCTCTCCGTAAGCAATTGGCTGACGATACGGCGGCGCGGAGCGCCCAGCGCGACGCGCACCGCAATCTCACGCCGTCTTATCGTCGCTCGCGCGAGCATCAGATTTGCCACGGTGAAACACACGATCAGCAACATCAACGACACAGCTCCCGAAAAGACCAACAGCGCGGGCCGCATGTTTCCCGTCAGGCGTTCCTGAAGCGGCTGAGCCGACAGGCCGTCGTGTGGCTGAAGGCCGTGCTGCTTGTATTCACTAATAAGTGTCTGCGTCCGGTGTTGCAGCTCGCGATTGACCGCAACCACGGTCGACAAAGGTTTCGCTCGCGCGATCATGTTCACGATCCGCGTCGCCCCGTAAGTGCGCTGCTGGGCTTCGTCCAGAGCGATCGGAATCCACAAGTCCGAGCCCTGCGGAAAATCGAACCAACGGGGCATGATCCCGATCACCAGCGCGGTGTCGCGATTCAAACGAATCCGCTGCCCGACAATCGACGGGTCCTCACCAAACCTCCGCTTCCATAGCCCGTAACTCAGCACCGCCACCCTTTCCGCACCCGGACGGTCTTCCTCCGGAAGAAACGTTCGGCCGTAGAGCGGCTGAACCTCGAGCGCCGTAAAAAAGGACGCGGTCGTCTGTCCCGCGACCCATCGCTCCGACCGGTCCGCTCCCGTCCAATTCACTCCTGCGCTGTCGTACGCACCCATTTCGGCGATGGCCGAGTTCGAATCGCTGTGCACAATCTCGCGAAGTATGAAATAGTCCGGAGCCATGGCGAGATCTCCCAACCTGGTTGTTCCTTCGGTGACGTTATAGAGTTGTCCCGGGTGCGCGAAAGGCAGGGGCCGCAACAGCACCGTATCTACTACGCTGAAAATCGCAGTGACAGCTCCGATGCCAAGCGCCACCGTCACAACGGCAACTGCGGTCCAACCCGGCGTCTTCGCCAGCAGCCGCAACCCCAGCCGCACATCCTGTTTCAGCCAGTCACACCACAGCCATCGTCGCGATTCGTAGAATCGCTCCTGGCTCGCTGTCACGTTGCCGAAGGAGCGCCGCGCGGCCGCGATCGCCTGCTCCTCGGTCATGCCACGCTCCCGGAACCGATCCGCTTCTAACCGGATGTGTGCCTCAATCTCAGCGGAGAAATCGTCCTGCGGGCGCTTCGGATGCATAGATCACGCCTCATCCGGTCCCAACACGCGGCCGATCGCGCCGGCCAATCGCCGCCATCGCGAAGTCTCCACGGTCAATTGTTTCCGGCCAGCTTTGGTCAGGGCGTAAAACCGTGCTCTGCGATTGTTATCGGAGATACCCCACTCAGCGGAAATCCACTCCCGCGCCTCAAGCCGTTGTAAGGCGGGATAGAGAGCCCCGTGCTCAACCAGCAGTTCGTCGTCCGAATTGTGCTGAATCGTCCGCGCGATCCCTTGCCCATGTTGCCGTCCCAGCAATAGGGTTCGTAGGATCAACAGGTCGAGAGTGCCCTGCAGAAGCGTGAGGCGGTCAGGCGAGCCTTGGATCGGCATTTGACCCAAGTATGCGCCAGCATGGGTAAGATGTCAACCCAGAGATTGATGCGCGGTGGAATCGCCAACCTCGTGAGCCCTTAACCCGTGTTACAACTCTCATGGGATTTATGAAAGGTCTTACTGGAATCATTGTCCGCAACGCCACGATTGAAGACGCAGAGTTCCTGGTTCGCGGAAACGCGCAGCTGGCGCTTGAAACCGAAACTCTTTCGTTGGATATCGATCGCTTGAGAAGTGGTGTTCATGCCGTTTTTGATGATTCTCGGCGCGGTTTTTATCTGATTGCGGAAGCCAACGGGACACGAGTTGGCCAGATGATGATCACCTACGAGTGGTCCGACTGGCGCAATGGCATGTTCTGGTGGATTCAAAGTGTATACACGGCGCGTGAGTTTCGACGCCGCGGAGTCTTTCGCGCCCTCTATGCTCACGCACAGGCCCTCGCGCAGCAGGAGGGCTCAGTATGTGGACTGCGCCTATATGTCGAAGGACAAAACGGGCTGGCCCAGGCGACGTATCGCCATTGCGGTATGCATGAAACTGCCTATCGCATATTTGAAGTCGATAATGTGCTTTCCCGGCCGCGATGATGACGCCATATTCCACGGCATCGACCGGCCGCTAAAAAGTCAACTGCTGCCGTGCGCCGCAACGTGATTTTCCCCCAGCGCCCCGCCCAGCCCCTCGCTCGGTATGCCGTTAGTCATCAAAGCAGAAAATAGGGCCCGGCCTGTATGCAGTAATTCAGTTACTTTTGTTCCCGAGGGGATCGACGGCCACGGATAGACACGATGATTCAGGATGCGATCACAAAACAGCCACTTCTTTGAGAATGGGCGCCATACATATTTCGCGTATTGTCCGCCCTCGCCAGCGCGGGTCGCTCCCACGTGGCGTCCTCATTGCTGGGCGGGATAGTGCGTCCTCACAGGTTTCCATTCTGTATTCGATTCTGTCTTTCATAGAAATCCCGGTCAGGTCAGGGTGCTGCTCGCCTAAGTGTTTCGTTATATGAGGAGGTGCGACCATCGACGGGGGTAGCCTTCCTCACCCCGCCTTTGTCGGAGATAAGCTGAGCGGAAAAAGTTGGCTCGCTCGTCTACTTTTTCGCTTCGGACGAGGCCGCTGCAATCGCAGGTCCGGCTTTCTCGATCGATGGCGGCACGCTCGCCTGATCTGCCACGCTCTCCAGTATCATCAGATCCTTGCACATGAGCCGCAACACCTGAGCCGCGTGGAGCGGCAGCCCGACAATCCTGGCATCGCGGCCCGCACCAAGGACCTCCGTGAGCAGGTCCTTCTTGAGGGCTATCCATCCTCCTGGCGTTTCGTAACTAATTTCGTAACTAACGAGGAAATGCCCTTCCCGCCGCCCCGCGAGCAGTTCCGCCCGGTCATATGGCTCAGCCTTGTGCGCCGCCACAATCTGCCTGTCCGAAGAGACGAAATACCGGCCCGGCAGTCCTGGAATCGCCGTCGCCTTCAAATCAACCCCAGGATCGTCCCCGGGCACGATATACAGACGCCCGGTTCGGGAACCGTCACATCCTTTGCGGGCTAGCTCGCTCTCGATACGGTCGTAAACATCTTCGGCGAACTGTTGCGGGTAGTCGTACACGCGTTGTGCTTCGCGGTCGATGTGGGGCAATTTCCGCCAGCCATTCACCCAGGCGAGCTTTGCCGCGCTAGTGTTCCCATTGTCAAAGACGTCATCCAGAAATACATCCTCCAGGCTAAATCGCGTTTCGGCATCGTGCTGCAAGGCTTTGAGCGCCATGTGCTCGATAAGATGGGATGGCAACCCGAATATAACTCCGTATGGAGAATAGCCGCCGTCAACCGGTCTGAAACGCGGTAAATCTTCACGCAACGACTTGATCAAGCGGTCCATTAGAGCGCCGTATTCTTTTAGCATCTGCACATGCCGCTGTCCCAGGGGCGCATAAACGACATCTCCCTCCCGATCCGTGGCGATGAAGACGTGCTCGATCATGCTGTAAGCGCTCAACAGGTCGATGCGATTCAGAAACAGCTCGGGATCGGCAGATATGCCCTGCCAGATGGCTCCTGCCATTTCGAGCCGCATTCGCTCATCGCGGCTCTGCAATGCGCGGTCATAGGCTTTGAGCAGCCCCACGAGACCTTGAACCAGCAGTGCGAAATCGAGCGCATTGGAGGTGCGCGTGCGAAGAACGACGCTTTGCTCGTTGATAGACAGGCCATCCTTCGTGCAGTAGTAACGAATCTGTGAGGTCAGATGCCCCCCCAGCATTCGAACATGGGCCTTCTGGACTTCGAGCAGGTCTGCTTCCTTAAGCGTCTCTGTGATCTGCTGGGCGACCTCGAAATAGGGCGCCAACTCATCAGTAATGAGGCTCTGCGCCAATGGAATCAGCCAGCGCGCATCGCGCACGATCACGGGCTGACGGGCTGGTGAGCTTCTCCAGAGCTCATCGAGCAAGCCTTGAATTTCGGCGAGCCGTCCGCCGGCCTTTTCCTGTCCAAAGCCGATCGGGCCCTCGTCCCAGAGGCGCATACTCAGAAACTGGAGATACCGGAGTACATACAAGTTGAACAGCGTATGCGCGTAGTGGATGCGACCGTTCCGACCCGGCCACCGTGTCTGCTGCCAGCAATAAAAGCCGCGAATCATCATCTCCGCCGGATGGATCAGGTCGTTATGTAGACCCTGCACCTGACGAGGCCTGAATCCCCCGGCCCAATGCGCTCCTTCCAGTTGGCCTCGGAGAAGTTTTTGGCTGGCTGTGGCCGCAATGCGTGCAAAGAAGCAATCCTCGAAATGGCGGGACAAAAGAGACTGGTCCTGGAGAAACTGGATCGGTTTTCGCTGGGCGTTCAGAACGGCATCTAGGCTCTCGACGATATCTTCGCGATGCGTCAGAAACAGTCGCAGCAGCTCCACGTTTGCCTGAAACGGCACCCGACCAATCGGCTTCCCCGTCACGATGCGCCCCATGATGAATCTGCACCCATTCGAAAAAGAGTATAACGAGGGATCTAGGGGGATGGGGCCTGGGGACGGGCCGGCATAATGCCGGGACTTTGCGCCAAGCCGATACTGGACGTCAGGTCGGAAGCTCAGATCTCGCTGAATAGGAAAGATGCAAACCTGCGCTGGAGGCTCTGAGCTATGACTACGCTGAAGGCGCTGGTATTCCTAGACATTACATTTTCAGTGCGGGGGACCGGACGGATCGCGTGATGCGGCATCTTTGCTTTCCGCGACGCACTGCGGCGCCAATTTACGCGAGTCCTATACGCAGAAAAGCCGACCCGCCGCGGCCGCCGCTCCCCCGGGTAGCAACTCCGCTACGACCGCTTCGAGGCAGTCACGCTTCGTGGATCACCGGAAGCCGCGAGGCATAGTCGGCTGCGCTCGCTCACGGCCGTCCTTCAATGATTCATCCCGCTCATGGAATTATGTTCAGAGCTGAAGAAGAGGAAGAAATTGGAGCCAACCTCCACCGCTCTTCCGGCCGCTTCTACCGCGTCCATTTCCTTTGAAGAGGTGATACCGCGACTCCCATCAGCACTGGGCCAATCGCTCGCGAACATCACCAGTACCGGCCTCACTTCCCACCAGATGGGCCCGGTGTTGACACGGTCATTATCGACAACGTGGCTGTGATTCGGCGTTGGCACGAAGATCGGCGCTGTGGGAACGGTACCAGGCTTCGCTAAAAGTACGGATAGGTCAACCGATGAAGCATGCATAGTGCAAGTCCCCGGCACTGCGTTGTTCGGGTCAGGGCACTGAGTCGTGATGGCAGAATTGACTGTCGCCTTCCACGCCTCGGGGACAAAGCCGAATAGTGAGATTAACGCATTTCCAAGCGCTGTTCCACAAAGTTCACCAGGTCTTCCTCCGCTCGGACATGGCATTGCGTCGGCGGGATTGGTGTCATGGTCAACGGAAAACATCGGCACCAAGACATACAGATGGGCAGTATGCTTAATGTCTCCGCCAGCCGGGTCGGCTGTGGATTCCGTGACCACCTGGCAAATCGGTGTTTGCATCTCATTCGGATCGGACTGGGCCTTTTTACCATTGAAATCCAGATCCATTGTCGGCTGGTCGACGCAATCGAAATTCTGCAGGTAAGTAAACTTCACCAGCCTGCCATTTCCAAAGCCAATCGTCTGATTAGGAGCCAACGGCTCCTGCGCTGAGGCGCTACCTATCACGACTGCCAGACACACGCACATCAAGAACGCCAGCCGCCCGAGAGTAGCTAAGACTGCCCCAAGTGTGCGAGATTCTGATTCACAACTCTTCATATAGGTCTCCTTTTCTTTAACCAAGTCAGTCACTTTATCTATGGCCGACCGAGCGCGCGCCGGAGATGGCCATATATCTGTTTCCTCAGTGCTGCGAATCTAAGTTGAAGCGAAGTGCCGCAGTTCCGCGTTGGCTCGACTTTTATCTCAGTGAACCCGCGAAACCATCCAGAGCTTGCCAGTTCCAGGCGTGGCCTTTTCCGGTGCAAAAACACCAAAATCTACAATGAACATATTGCTGCCCTGAAACTTTACGTCGATCGGTTTGTTGAAGCCGTTCGGATCGAAGATGGTGGACGCGTCGTTGGAAGGATGCGCTATGAAATCGCTCACCGCGCCAGTAGCGCGATCGATCCGGGCGACTTTGAATCCGATCAACGAAGCCGCTCCCGTGCCGGGCGGAATCGATCCGGTTTCAGCTATGAACATGTCGCCCATAAAGCCGAAGTCGGAGTTGGGCGAAAAATCAAACAGATTCGCCGAAGAGTGATTTTCTAGTTCGGCGAATGCCGGTTGGACCTTCAGGGTCGCTCGAAACCTATCCGAGAACGCAAACTGCGGACACATCCCGTAAGGCGGGTTCGGCGGGCAAAAAAAGAGATTGTTCACCGGCAGCGGCTGATGAGTTACCGGATCGTGGAAGTAATCCGGCCAGCCAAAAAATTGCACGCCCTGTCCAAGATTGACGACGAACATGTCGTCCCAATCGTTGGCAATCGGTCGGGACCCACGGCTATCGGAACCGTTGTTGCTGACAAAGAGCATACTGGGATTGAAGGGATCGAAGGCCAAGGCATAATCGTTGCGGAAGCCCCAAGCCTCCAACCTCATCGTGGAAGCCGCATTTCTCGCGTGAGGATCAAAAGAATATACCGCGCCGCCGCCGGCCGTCACGATGCCGTTGCCCGGATTCGCAGGTGTGGCTGCGTGCACCACTGTTCCCGCGGGAACAGTTCCGCTCCCAAACGGCATGAAGGGCTCGGTAATCTTTGTAGCCGCAGGGTCGAGGGCGAACGGAGTGGGTGTCCTATACCCGATGCCGCTTAGCTCGATATCGACCGGTGGAAAGTCGTGAAGCGTAGGTAAGCCTACCGCCCAACCGTTATCCGGCCCCACAACGCTGGAGTTCGTCGGTAGCCCGGTCATGAGATAGGCGCGGCCATCAGAACCAAATGCAATCGACGATGCGGGATGATCGCCGAAAAAGGGCAAACCGCTCAAGACTGTTTGAAAAGTACCTACCGGATCGTGCGGCATGAATTTTGAAATAACGCCAACTGGCACACCGCCCGATGTCGAAGTCTGTCGATGCACCAGCCAAATCCAGCCATCGGCGAAGGTGATGCCAGTCAGCGGCCCCACCAAGACTCCCGATGGAAGCATGCTGGGTATCAGCACCGTATTGATGTTGCCCTTATGATCGATCTGTTTTACCGCCGGAGGTGTGATGATGCCCGCCTCGGTCACCCAGATCGAGTCACCATGGAAAGTAATTGCGGTCGGAAAATTCAAGCTGGTGGCGATGGCGGTCATCGCGTAACCCGCAGGAATTGCAGTGTTGGTTGGCGCGGCGGCCCGCGTTGAAGTCGCGACGGCTGCAGCCGCAAAGAAGAACAACAGTGACTGTAATTTCATAAAACCTCTCCTGAAAGTGTTAGATAACCGACGACGCATGCATCGTGCACTACCGGGGATGGCAATGTGTTGCGTCTCAACACAGGACTTTACTTCCCAGATCGCTGCCCTGAGCGCTTTTCGGTACCGGTAGGTCCGAACGTCAGGCTTAGGAGGTACTGAATCAGATCGCTCTTTTCGCTGGCGTTTAATCCCAGCGAAAGGCACGTATTGTAATGATCGACGACGTTCGTCAGTGCGGAGAAGCGCCCATCATGGTAGAAGCCGCCTTTGGTATGAGTAAAAAGATCACCGATGGGGGATGTTCGATATCGATGGTCCGGGGCGCGGTTGGCCTGAAAGCTATCGATACAGACTTCGCTAGGGGCATGTAAATTCCAACCTGAATCACTCCAGAGTGGTTCAACGTGACAGTTATTACACTTGGCTTTACCGCTAAAAAGCGCGTCCCCGCGAGCCGCTGCCGCTGAGTCGAAGCTCCCAGCAGGGGGCTGGGGCGACGGAATCGCCAGCTGGTAGAATTGCAGGGCTTGGAGTTTGGAAGTAACCATGTCGTCATCCGGACTGATATATTGCCCGTTGGGAAGGCGCAAATCTCCGAAGCCATGAGCGGCGGCAATCGGAAACTGGGTGGCGTCGTTTAGCCGCGGATCCCAGAATCTGCCTTGCCCATGCATCTCCAGCGTGGCTACAAAGGCATTCCAATGGGGAACCGATCCCCACCCAGTCCAGGTGTGGAGATTCACTCCGCCCAATCCGAATGCCGGCGGAATCAACACCGCGCCGGGCACATTCGTTCCCGTCGTAACGCCATCTGTAATTTGTTGAGGATTCGCGGCCTTGCCATCGAGAAACAGTTCAGCGTCAAATTTTCCCGGGCCCCAGGTGTTGAGCACACTTCTCACGTTGGCTTGAGTTGTATTCAACAGGCTTGCGACTGCCTCCAGATCAGGTGCGAGAGCAATAATTCCGCCCACGTTCAGATCACGATTGGGCCAGCCATCGAGACGATGGCCGATGCACCCCGTGCCCGGGTTCGGCTGAATGACACCGGCACATAGCGCGATCTGAGAGTTGTCGACAGTGGAGTGACACAGGGCACACTGAATCCCCATAGATTTGAGCGCTCCACTGGAATCGAAAACACCGGTCACGCCCACCACCGCATTCAACTTGAGTAGCGCGACGGTGACCGCGGGATCATTCAGGTTAATACTGCCGTGTTGAAGTTGCTCGAACAGATTTTGCGGCAGCGCATCGACATCCACCTTCAACCCAACGGTCAGCGCCATTTTAGGGCTGACCCCTGGACCAACTCCTCCGAGTCCGGCCCCCTCGATAGCCTGGTGCAGTTTAAGTGTGTCTCCCCAAAACGCATGATCGCCAAAAGTGTCAAAGCGGAAAATCTGGCGTCCCTGCACGACTAACTGGACTGCGTTATTGGCGGTCGAATCTTGATTCGTTGACTGGCTTTGTGCTCTCAGCACGATCAGTGCCACGAAGAATGTTGCGCCCAGCAGTAATATTCCTGATAGAGTCATCCAGCGAGATGGGGCACGTTCTGTCATTGCAGCATCCTCCATACCTGATCTAAATTGATGCGATCCGCCAACGACGTTCTTCATGGTTCTTCACGAACAGCATGAGTCGTTCAAAGAATAGAGCACCTCACAGGCAGACCGTTTCGACGGACGTCCTGACCGGTAGATTTGTTTAAGTTGCCTCAATTCAGTTTGTTCAGAGTAGAAGAACACCAATGAGGTAAGGTTTTCATTATTTGTTTACAATTTGTTTACGCGAGCTCTTCGATTGTGCGGTGTTGTTGACAGCGACGAACGCTGAAACGGCAGCACCGCGATCAAGTCCCCCCAGTGAGATGATGCGGCGTTGCAGTTATTGTGGCGTGGGGATCTTGTTACTGGTTGCTCGAGACCACGCGCACTCGCAGCAACGTTCTCTTTCTATCTCGCCCGTCGAAGTTCAAATGCGCGTCGTGAATCTTCACCTTGACCGCTCCACTGTTTTGGAAATCTCACGCTTACGCGGGCAAATGATTCCCATCCAAAGGAAGCGTCCCGTGACGTTCGATGACCCCAACTCCTTCGTAATCCGAATCACTTCCGCTGAGGTTGCCATTAGCACAAGGACTTTGGCAGATCTGCTGAATCAACGAGTGTTCAACTATCCGGGCGCACCGTTGAAGAAGATCACGATTAGCACTGATCAGGGCAAGATCGTTGAAAAGGGCCTCATGCACAAAGGCATGGACATCCCTTTTGAGGTCAAAGGCACCCTTGACGTCAATGCCGTCGGCGATGTGCGTCTCCGCGCGGGGAGGGTCGAGGCGGCACACGTTTCCGCGAAGGAGTTGCTTCACCTTTTCGGAGAAGATCTATCTAAACTCGTCAACCTCAAGCAGGATCGAGGAGTGAAAATCGAGGGAGATGATATTCTTCTCAGTCCTGCCAAGATTCTCCCGCCTCCCAAGATAGAAGGCACAGTGACCGGAGTACGCGTCGAAGGAGACCGAATTGTTCTGACGTTTGGCGCTGCCACTTCGGCCGGGCTAAGTCCTCCATTCAAAGCCGCCAGCTATATTTACCACCGCGGAGGAGTGCTGCGTTTCGGAAAACTTACCATGACCGATTCCGATCTTGAACTCGTTAACGATCCGCCCCACAGCCCCTTCGACTTCAGCCTTCCAGACTATGACCGTCAGCTTGTGGCGGGTTATTCCAAGAACACCGTTAATCACGGCCTCATAGTATTCATGCCGGACCTTAAGTCATTGCCGGCCAATCGTTGAACCGTCCCGAGCGCCGGAGAGATGCGATCGATTCGGTCTGAAACGCGCGGCATGTCTGACTGGAATAATCGCCGCTGCGGAGCACGCCCCTCATGACATCTGTGTGCCTGCAGATCGTCTCGGGCGATTTCCGTTTTTGGACCTCACCGGACACCTGCTGGCCGGACAACCAGTCAGTTTCTAGCCTGGCCTTAACACCCGCAACGAACACGGTGATGCGAGCGTCGAGCCACGCCGCCAGCCTGCAGGTTCGATAAGTTTCGCCCCGGCCATTTTCTCTACGAATGCCCGTGTCGCGCAAATCGCCGACATACGAACCAGCAGCGCTCCTACACAGGAATGCGGACCGCCTCCCAGCGCAAGGTGGCCGGCACTTCGTCGTGTAAAATCGAGGGAGTCGGGAGCGTTGAAGTGGTCCGAATCGCGGTTCGCCGGGGCCATTTTCAGCATTACGCGTTCTCCTTCGGCAACCCTGACGCCGGCTAATTCCACAGTCTGATCCGCCCTCCGTACAAGCGTGTGAACCGGACCGCTATAACGAAGCAACTCCTCGATCGCCTTGGGGATCAGATCCGGCTCGGCTCGAAGACGCGCGAGTTGAGATGGATTCTCCAATAGCGCCAACCACGCATTCGCCAGGAATTCGGGTATCGTCTGGGTAAGCCCCAGGAATAGCGACTGTACTCCGGGAACGTGCGCGCTGCGTAATAATCGGTCCAATCGGACCCTCACAATTCTGCGCCGGACGCCTTGCAGCATGCCTCTGAAGGATCGACGTGAGCGGAGCGGGGTCTGTACGCCAGCATCGTTTGCAAATAGGCGGGGTGCAAGAGCTGCCAGTTGTCGCGCCCCCGACGCATCGAGTCCGAGTACCACTGACGTGACGGCGAGCGACCAGGGTCGAATGACCTCGCTGACCAGTTCAACAGGTCGATCCCGTGGCATTGAAGCGATGATGCGATCAGCAAGGGGCTCGATCTCCTTCTCCCACTCGGAAAGCATTGCTTGGGAAAGGGCAGCCGAGACGTCATTTCGTACCTGAGGCGGCGCCTTCTCGGGGCCCTCCTGGCGAAGCGCCGGTTCACGCAAAGCGTCCAGAACATCTTTATAGCGGCTTAGCACCCAAGCGTTCTGCGCTGGATCGAAGTACGCCCGGGTGGGCAAGGATGCCGACGCTGCTCCCTGTCGCAGGGGTTCGGCCGATTTCGATTCCGCAGGCATCTCAATAGGAAAACGATACGCTGGTGTATCCGGTATTCGCGCGGTACCCCAGAAGCGAGGAAAAGTCCTCCCGATATCCGTAGTATTGGTAGCCGAGGTTCCATCGCAGTTTGTTATTGATCTTTACCGACACTCTGGCCGATGGAGACTGGAAAACCACGGGGAACGTTTGCACGGCCTGAAACAGTTCAGGTGCAGATCCTAATCCGGATGCTGCCGTCGCGCGGCCATCCCCCAAATCCTGCACGCGCGTGTAGCCTACATAGAAGTCAACTCTACTGCTGAACTCATAGCGAATGCCGGTGTAGATGGAGTTGATGTTGCTCAAATAAACGGAACTCTGATTCTGGATCAGCTGCTGGTCTAGGAAGTAGGCGATTCCGCCAATCGTGTAGATATGCGCCCGGGTGAAGCCGGCGTCGATTGTGAATCGGTCGCGGGGCGTCCAACTGCCGTTCAAGGAATACGTTCTGGACTGAGAAGCGTAAGAAGTAAGCGAAACGGAGTTGGCATTGTAGTTGGCGTTGATAGCCCCTGTGAGCCGAAATGCCTTCGCGCGATATTGGACGCGGCCGCTCAACGCGTGATAATCGGCGGTCGCGATCGGGGTGAAGGGGTGACTATTTGTCCCGATTTCCGCTGAGAACAATACGCTCAGAGGCTTCCAGGGCGCGAACCGCATCCCCATCTCGCCTGAGCGAAGTTGATTTGATTGCTCCGCCGGGTTTGACGATGTCGCGCCCGCGAATGTGAACTCACTCTGAGAGGTAATCAACCGGTCGGAATAATGATAGCCCGCCATGACACCCCACAGAGGCAATATTTGATAGTTCAAACTCGTATCGTTGGCGACGGTGCGAATCCCCAGATAGTTATAGAACTGCACCGCTGTGGTCTGGGTCTGGCTGTCGAACTGAGCGAAGAAGGAATTGCCTAGTGTGCGAACGTTATAGACGGAAGTGTTGTTGGCAATCGTCAGCTTCGAGGTGGGTGTAAAGCTGAGGTTCAGGTTTCCGGTAGCAACGGGGCGATCCGCGTTGCCAAGAGTAATGACGTTTTGAAATCGCGTCGGCGAGGATGCCTGGGCGCTTTCATCGACCACGAAGGCGTTCCGCCCTCCGGAATATGTAAAACGTCCGTTTAGGTGGAACAGTCCCCTGTCCGCGAAGATCGCAGCTCGCCAATATGGATTGGTGCCGTGATTCGGATCTCTCGCCTGAAAGCTATTAAGATTCGCCGCGGGAGGCTGAGGCAAGAGCAGGGTGCCCGGTACCCCGGGAGTCGCAAGAGTGGCGCCCGTATCGTCTTTGAAGTCCTCCCAGCCATGCATCCAATTCACGCGTACTCCAATGATGCGAAATTCATTGCCCAGCCGGTACTCGCGCCAAGTGCGGTGGACATTCGAAAACAGAGGAAAAATATTGCCGGCGGCGTCGAACAATTGAATGGAAGAATAACCCGGGCCCGATTGCGAACTGTTGCTGAATCCAGCGAAGAACTTCACATTGGATTGCGGGAAAAGCGTCAGATTGTGATCCTGGATACGATTTTGCGTATCCAGAAGATGCTGTCCGTCGCCCCCGGCCGTGACCAGGCCGGGATTGAAATAGTCGTTCTGCCGCCAACTCATGTCGTAGCGATACAGCCGATTTTTCTCGATGCGCATCGAAACCGATTCATACGGATCGTTGCCCAGTCCCTGCGTGCTTAATGTAATCTGATCGAAGAACGCGCCATGCCCATCCTTCGAGTTCACAATCAGAGAACTTCCTAGGAGCCGGATGCCATCGCCGAAATTGACATTGCTGCGATACTGCTCAATACTCCCGCCCACGGTGCTGTAGCGGTACCCCGTTTCAAAATTATTAATGACGTTGTAGTTCTGGACGTTTTCTCCGTTCTTTTCGCCTGCCAAATCGGGGCTGGGAGCTACCGGAACCTGAGCGCCGATCGTGCTGACCATCAGAAGAGATAGCATTGTGACTTTCATAAGAGTCAACGCAGAAAGTTTGAATCCGCATTCGATCCGTGAATACGAACGTGGCACGCCGTGCAGTTCTGATAGCGTGGATCGGCCATATTATGGTTCGAGGTCTGGGCGGGGACACCCTTGCCTTGGCGTCCGAAGTTACCCGCGCCATTGTGGCATTCCAGGCATAACGTGAACACCACAGGCCGCAGGAGCAATCGCGAATTGGTCGATCCGTGAGGGGCGTGGCAAGTCTCGCATCCATCCACACGCACGCCGAGATGCTCGAAAATGAAAGGTCCTCGCTTATCCGCATGGCACTTGAGGCACGGTTCTTCATTCGCCATGGCCTGGTCCACGTGGCGAGGGCGCGAGGCCATGGCCCAGGTGGGAGCAAATGAGCCATGCGGATTGTGACAATCCGTGCACGCGATGACTCCTTCCTCGACCCGGTGCTTGAAGGGCATGGCGAACTGGGCGCGCACGTCCGTGTGGCACTCTTCGCACAACGCCGTTTGCGGCTTCCGAAGCAGCGCGTGAACAGACTGAGAGCGATGAATCGAATGGCAACTGGTACAGGCCATACCATTCAAGGTGTGTTGGGAGGTTCGAATATTGGCGCGTGAAAGCGTCTGGCCGTGGCAACGGAGGCAAGTATCGAGCGCTTGCTCCGGGGGAAGCATCGAGAACGCACGAATGGTATCTTTTCCACCCCCGTTATCGACGTGATTCCCGGCAGGGCCGTGGCATCCCTGACAGCCAGTGTTCTCGGGCGGTTCTTTGCCTGACGCGATGCTCTTGAAGTGTGGGTTCTTGTAGAAAGCGTTCCAGATCGCGGAATGACACGTTTTGCACAGATCGTTACTCACGTAGCGATTGGCCTGCGCCTGCGCGATGCAGGCACCCCCAAAGACTATGGCGAGAAGGAATCGGCGACCAAACATCTGCAACATTAAGACTCCCTCCAATTCAGCGAGCACACACATTTCTGACAGATTGCATTTGTCGCGACGTCCAGCGAGTCGCGAAATGCAACTGCCTCGGGGTCGTTGAGGATCTGGCGCAGCGGCTTTCCTGAGTTCAGATGTCCGATCGGACGCTGAAAGAAACACGGACGCACCGTGCCATCCGCCTCGATAACCGTCGATTTCCAAGGAGCGTTACAGATCGGAGCTACAGGCGCTAGGTCGCCGAGGGCCGCCCGGAAATGGTGAACGATACGCCGGAGTTTGGCTGGCGACTCGCAGACAAAGTTTCCGCACTCCGCCCGAAAGATCAGCGATTCCACTTCGGTTTCCAAATCTGCAATGTCTTCCGACACCAGGGCAATGGCTGCCGTCCTTTCGGGGGGCCATCCATTTGGCCGGGCGAAAGCTGCGGATTCCATGTCTGCAGCCAAAAACGAAATTGAGTTCAGGCCAAGTTGTCTGGCTGCGTCCACCGTTTCGCACAGATGACGGAAGTTTGCACGCTGAACGGTGCAGCGCGCGCATATTCTGAATCCCGCCTTGCGGTGACGGATCGATGCGATGCCCTCCGCCAGGGTCGCGAACGCACCCGGAACGCCTCGGATCGAATCGTGAACCTCGCCAGGACCATCGAGCGAAATGATCACATCGTCGACACACTTCACGATCGACGCGGCATTTCTCCCCAGCAGAAGTCCCGAACTGAGTAGGGTGATTCGGATGTGGCGCTCGCGGAGCAGTTCGATAAGACTCCATAGGTTGGAGTGCATGAGTGGCTCGCCGCCCGACAAAACCACCCAGCGCACCCGTAGACGCTCGATGCTTTGTAGCTGTCGTTCGAGATCCTCGAGGCTGAGTTCACGAGCCTCGGTGGTCTTCCAGATGTCGCACATCTTGCAACGGCAATTGCATCGACTGTGCGGATTCAAGATGAGTACGGGAAGAGAATCAAGCATTAGAGCGAGATCCTCCTTCCCGCCAGGCGATATCCCGTGCCAAGGACGCTCACGGTTTCCTCGTCAAGAGCAGGCACATCCACGTTGGTGTACCAATGGCCTTTCCCCTGAACACTGATAGGATTCCAGCGGTTATCGTCGAGGTCTGAGATTGCTTCCCGCAGACGCGGGGAAACGAGCCGGATTTTCCCGCGGACGATCACCATTTCCGGACGCAGCTGTCGCAAAGCTTTCGCTGGCGACTGGCTCTGATCCTCAACAACGACGAGATCCGCCGCTCCGCCATCGCGAATTGTGCCCTGCCCACCCGTGAGCCGAAGGACGCAAGCGGATCGTCTAGTGACCATTTCGAACAGCTCCTGCCAGGAGAGTTCGTGCGTTCTCTCTGCAATCGCGATTTCATCGATAAGATCAACATGAGCAGTTAGTGCGGAGTCCGTTCCCAGCGCGACTCGCAACCCCGACCGAAGTACATCCGCGGCAACCGTATGCCCGTAGGTGGAAACATTTGAACTCGGACACCACACGAGGGAACTGTGCCGCTGGCGAAGCAGGTGGAGATCGGGTTGATCCAGGCCAATCGCATGTACCAGAACAGTGCGTTCGCTCAATACGCCGAGCGCATCGAGCCGGGATATTTCCGAACGCGCATGCTCATCCACTCCCTCGGCTGCGTGGAGGATGAACGGCCACTCCTCGGGTGTCGTTCGGAAACGCTCGACCAAGTCGGGGCTGAAATCCAGGGAATGCGCCCAGCCGAACCGCTCCACCACATTTACTGGAAAGGAAGCATCGAACACAGTAGGTTCGAAAGGGTTGTGATGCGACACCGTGGTAACGCCGCTCAGCAGGTTCTTGAGTCCGCCCCAAGCTAATCGCGTGCGCTTCGATAGGGCCAGGTGCTCTTTCACCGGTGAGGCATCGGGTTGATAGATATCTTCCGCCCAGCTTTTAGCATTCGGATAGGTTCCATGCCCTAGACTGGGAAATAAGTTGAATTCCAGATGATCGTGAGCATTGATCAGGCCGGGCAAGATAAGAAAACCCGTGAGATCCAAAATTGGTCTTGGTGAACGGGAATATGATGTTCCCGGACTCTCGAAGAAAATGTGCCCGTCATGGACCGAGAGGTCAAGAATTTCGGTATTCATCGCATCCAATGCGATTCTGGCGCCGCTGAGGATCATTCTCGCTCCCAAGCGGAAGCCAGCACGGCGGGCACTCTTTGCGCGGTGGCGAACGCGCTACCCTTACCAGCCCGTTCGAACAGCACGCGC
The DNA here is from genome assembly GCA_025980665.1 of Bryobacteraceae bacterium. Taxonomy (GTDB): domain Bacteria; phylum Acidobacteriota; class Terriglobia; order Bryobacterales; family Bryobacteraceae; genus Palsa-187. The sequence goes on along the minus strand of JAICXC010000075.1, from coordinate 7,332 downwards.
TCCTGTTCACCAAAAAACGCGTCAACTTTCCACACCAGACGCAGACCCGCCGCGCGCGCATGAGCCTGGATGGCTGCCCAGGAATGGTCGTAATGGTCGATTTCGTACCGGTCGTCTCCTTTGCGGAAGGATCGGACCCAGCCAAAGCGCACCGCATCGGGATGCAAGTCGCTCGCGATGATCCGCCGCGCGACGCGGGCCATCTCGCGAAAGGCTAAGTCGAGATGCTCGATATATCCCAATGCGAAGGAGCAGACGGCTACATCGACAGCGTCGGACACGAAAGGCAAAGCGCAGATATCCCCGCATGCCAGGTGTCCTTTCGCTCCGCATTTCTTAGCAGCGACCGCCAGCATCTCCGGGGACAGGTCGACACCGATTGCCCGCACCTTAATCGACAACGCGTGCTTGAGCCCGCGGCCGGTTCCAGTGGCCAGATCCAACAATCGTTCCCCCGGCGTCAGATGCAGATATTCGTTCAAGATGCGATGCTCCAGCGCCACCAGGGGATTGGGATCCAGGTCATACGTGTTGGCCCACAGACGGTAAGCCGCCGCCGCTGGGATCGCGGTCACAAACTCTCCCATCGTGGCTTGCGCAGCGATACGAAGCGTTGCGCCCACGTGAGCTCGAGTGGAAAATCGTAAACTCCCAACGCATAACGCCAACTGCTTAGAGATTTCAGCAGCATCCGACTCCATCGCGGAAGGTGAATGTCCTGTACCGTCGGCCAGCGCGAATTGATTACAAGTTCAAAGTTGTCAATGCGCCGCTTAACGCGGGAAGGCAGCCAGGGTAAGTGTGGATCCTGGCGAATCGTAAAGTTCAGCCATCGCTCGCTGGCCCATTCGTCCGGTGTCCGTGGAAACTCGATCTCGCCGTCTATCTGGCCATACATGCCGTCTGGGTGCGGAGTCGGTATGTAGTGCTGAACAATGATTTCAGCCTCGGGATTGAGGCGCTTGATTTGCCGGATGAACCGAATCGTGTCGCGGGTATCTTCAGCCGGCGCGGTCGGGCTTCCGACAACGAATGAGAACTCCGGAACGATGCCAAAGTGACGGATGCGTGCTGCCAACTCGAGTGTCTGCTCCGCGGTGATGCGCTTATTCATCTCGGCGAGGACCTTGTTCGATCCGGACTCGGCCCCGAAAAAGATCATCGTGGCCCCGGCTTGCCGGATTTCCCGCAGCGCTGCGTCCGAGTACCGCAGGAATGTGTCAATCCGGCCTTCCGCCCACCAGCGCAAGCTTAGGGGCATCAACAGCTCGGCTTGTCTGCGCGCGTGGCTTTCGTTCAAGAAAAAGTTATTGTCGTAGAACTGGACCGAATCGATGCCGTGATTGCGCTGAAGAGCGCCAAGAACCTCCGCAGTACGCTCCGGCGCTTCGGTTTTCTGGCGGCCGTCGAAAATCGGCACCACGCCGCAGAACTGGCATCGAAATGGGCACCCGATGCTCGCCTGATGCACCGCTGTTCGGCGGCCCAGGAAGGTAGGCAGTAAGTAGCGCTCAATAGGCACCAGCCGGTGATATGGAAGTGTCGGAAAATCGTTGGGTGAGCGCAGTGGCCTTTCTGAGTTGTGAACGTGCAGGCCGAAGTCGTCCTTAAACGACAGACCTTTGACGGTGGACAACTTCCGTTCGCCCCGCACGGCGGCCAGCAGCTCGATGATCGTGTCTTCGCCCTGCCCGCGAACTGCGAAATCGACGTAAGAGGCGTTGAGCGCGGCGTCGGTATAGAGCGACGGAAAGTATCCTCCCCAAACAATCGGAACCTTGGGATGTTTTTCGCGAAACGCGCGGCAGAGTGCGATCGCGGCCACCATCTGCGGGCCCGGCATCACCGAAACAGCAAGCAGCTCTACCCGATGTTCCGACGCGAGGCGGTCCATCGTCATGCCGGGTTGGGGATCCAGATTACCGTCGACGATAACGTAGTCTTCGGCGCCTTCAAGGACAGCGGCGATCGACAGGATCGCAAGGGGAAACCGGCGGTTCTTCGGCTTGCTGGCTTTCGGATGGAGCAGGAGAATCATAGACCTCGAAATCTCCCGGTGAGTATCAGAAACCGCGACGGAGGCCGCTTGCTGCGCAGTATCGCTTTCCACGGCCGCAATGCCCAGCGCAAGCCGTACCATGGCCGGCTGTACTGCCACTCGATGTTTAGCTCTTGTGCAAGTGTCTGAAGCATTCGGCGATCCAGATACTCGATGCTTTTAAGGGCATCGGAGCGGAAGCCATAGGTGTGTTCGAAATATTCCTGCCGCTCGGCCCGCATCATTTCTCCGTGCTCGCTGCGCCGGTAGACCGGAGAGTCCATGATGACCACGCGCCCTCCAGGACGCAGGCACCGGCGAACTTCGGTGAGCGTGCGCCGATAATCCGACGAATAGTGGAACGATGAATTGAAGATTGCCAGATCGAATGCTGCATCGCCAAACGGCAGCGAATCGAAGTCCGCAGCGGCTGCCGGAAAACGAACGGAATAATGCGGCAGCGCTCCCAGTCCATCGAGTTCATCACAGAAAATATCCAGTGCTACGGCCCGATGACCGCGAGATGCCAAGCGGTGTGACATCCATCCGTTGCCGGCTCCCAGATCCAGAACGTCCAAAGGGCGCATGGTCTTTCGTTCCGCATCGGCAAGAACGGTTCGCTCAAACGCGTGAAAGCTGCGAGCGCGGATACGCCACTGTTCAGGATTTCTGCCGCTGAGGTCTCTGTCCGGCAACTCACGGTAATAGGCGGAATTAGCCGAGCCGCGGCCTTCCGCGTGGCGAATCTTGGCATAGTCTTCGAGAAATTGCTGGCGCGCGGCGGAATCCATGTACTTAACTGCGGCGAAATATAAGGAGTCGATGATCGCCGATGATCCTGCCTATTCTTGAGGTCTCAATGTGCGCGTCCACCGACGCCAGGGTGTGCAGCAGCCCACGGGGTACCCGCCCAACGAAGGACGGGGGAACCAGGATCCCGACGCCCACATCGCTAACCAGGTCGAAGGCCGGCGATAAGGCGCGTCGAACTTGCCGTGAGGAGGGGTAAAGAAGACTGAGACCTGACTCGGTTGTCGCTCTTCCGCTCCACCTTCGAACGGCTTTCTTAAAGGACCCGCGAGCTGTATAGTAGGCGGTCTCCCAAAGACAGAACCGGCTCATGACACAAATGGAAAGAAAACCTTGCGGACGGACCAGTCGAGCCAGCGTTTCACGCAGGGCTGATAGGTCCTGAACGCAATTGAGCCCTCCGAAGTTGGAGAGGATCATATCGAAGGCCACCGCGAACTTATGAATCTCTTCGATCCGGGAAACGCGCGCATTCACGCCTTTGTCACGCGCGATTCGAACCATTTCGGGAGAGACATCCAGGGCGAGCACCTGCCCTCCAAGAGCCTCGAAGTGAACTGCGTCCTCGCCGGTACCACATCCCAAGTCAAGAATGCGATCACCGCACCGGACGAGAGGATCGAGCTGACGCCACACGGCATCGCGCTGCAATCTGCCGGCATCTGAGTTAGTCCACGCGTCGTCATAGCGCGACGCGAGATTGTCGAAGTAGGCAGCGGCATGGCTGGGCGGTAGGACTGGAAGCGAACTCATGCCTCCACCTCATGTCTGGAGAGTTGAAGAGCCTGCCGCGCCGCTTGAATCGCGACCACGTCTGGTTTTGCGGCCATCTCGCTGCGCAGCAATTCATCGGCTTGGCGGTAAAACGCCCGCGAATGCCTGCCGATAACGGCGAAGTCGCGATCCGTCGATTGGGTCCATGGTCGGATACTCACCAATCGCTGGCTCACCTTATCGAAATATGGCGTGCCTTTGATGGGATAGGAAACGGTCGTAAAAAATACGTCCGGCCGGCACTTCTTCATATGCTCGACGGTAGCTTCGATGTCGGAGATGTCTTCGCCCTCGTAGCCCCACATCAGGAACATACCGGTCTGGATGCCGTTCTGCTTGGCCAGCGCGACTGCCTTCTGGACCTGTTCCACAGTGACCCCGCGCTGCATGGCGTCAAGGATCCTTTGGGACCCGCTCTCCGAACCAATCCACACCCGCATGCAAGCGAGCTCCGCCAATAGTGCCGCTATCGCGTCGTTCATGCGATCCGCGCGTGTGATGCATTCGAACGGAATCCGGATGCCGCGGCGCTTCATTTCCGTCGCGTATTCCGCGAGCCAACCATGGTGAATCGTGAAGACATCATCCGCGATCCACAGCATCTCCGGGCTATATCGCTGGATGGCCCACTCGATTTCATCCACCACAGCTTTTGGCGAGCGGCGCCGATGAGTGTGGCCATACACTGAATGACTGCACCAGTCGCATCGATAGGGGCAACCCCGCGCCGTAATCACCGAAATCGAACCCATGCCGTGATGCGAACGCCAGATTTTCAAATATTGCCCTATATCGACACGCTCGCGATCTGGCCAGGGCTGTGCGTCGAGGTTAGTGAGGAGTTCGGCTGCTCCTGTGCGATGGGGTGCACCGTCGCCGCCGCGAAAGATTAAGCCCGGAATCGATCGCCATGCCGTAGGATCGAACTGAGAACGCAGCAATCGCTCGACAGCGAGCTCGCCTTCACCGACGACGATCAGATCCGTCCCCGCACTCAAATATTCGCTCGGATAGTTCGACGGTTCCGGACCGCCCAGCATCACCAGCCATCCAGTCGCACGCGCGCGCTCGGCAATTCCCAGCACGTTGGCGCGCGTCATCAGATTGCCGTAGATCCCAAGAACGCCCGGCGGTCCTTGGTCCAGCAGGCGGAACAGCTCTTGCCGCGAACCAAATGTGGAATCGTAGATCTCAGCATCAAATCCGCGGCTCCGGAGATGAGAGGAAAGATACAGCAGACCGAGCGGAGGATACGGCTTCATGGTCTGCTGCTCCTTGATGTCCTCCTCGAGGAAATATCCGTGAGTGAGCAGAAGACGCGTCATGCCGTCACCATTTGACTGCGATCCGCGCCACGGAGCTGATCCACTAATTGCCAGGCATTGTCGAGATCCTTTCCTCCCCGGACTTCGCGGTGAAGGGCATCCGCGAGGGCGCGATAAAGCTCAGTTGAAAACGCGCCCCGAAACATCATCGAAAGGTCGGAACTATCGTTCCAGTTCGTCTTTTGACCCACCTCGGCTGCCACAATCTGATAGAACTTAGTTCCCGGGAGCGGATAGGAAACGGAAATGCCGACGTCGTCCGGAGCCAGCTCGCGTACCATACGAATCGTCGATTCGATATCGTTCCAAGTCTCGCCCGGATAGCCGAATTGGAGAAACAAGCAGGCGCGGATCCCGTGCGCGCGTAGATTCTCGCAAGCGGCATGAATTTCCTCGACGCGAATCTCCTTGTCCATCGCGTCAAGCACACGCTGCGATCCGGATTCGGCTCCCATCCATAGCTCTTCGCAGCCTGCGCGGCGCAGCGCGCCCACGGCATCACGAGTCATCAGGTCGCAGCGGGACTGCATTTTAAATGGGATCCGGGCGTCGAGACTCTCCACTGCGGCGGCAAATTCGAAAGTCCAGCGCGCGGAAAGCGCGAAGATATCATCCGCGAACCATATATGATCCGGCTGAAACCGTTGCTTTAGCTCGAGCATTTCCGCCGCTACGCGCTGCGGCGAGCGCGCATGATAGGCGTTACCGTAAATCGGCTTGGCGCACCAATTGCAACGATAGGGACAGCCACGACTGGATGCCATGTTCAATGAAAAGTAACCGTGTGCCGCGGTCCACGCTTCCCGATAACGGCTTACATCCACCAAGTGCCATGCCGGAGCGGGTAAAGCATCCAGATCGGACCGCACGCCGCGCGATACGTTGTAGTGGACGCCGCGCTCGCAGTAAAACGCCAGACCCGCGATTGTTTCGGGGGGGTCCCCTTGCGCGAACGCAAGCAGCGTATCCTCTACTTCGCCAATAATGACGGAGCTGAATCCCGCGGCGAGATACTCGCGGACATGGTCGGAGGCATCCGAGCCATGAGCCACCACTTCGATCCCGCGATCCTTCGACGCCTGCGCCATCCAAAACGCCAGCTCACGATTCCGAGCGAGGCACATTTTTGAAATGAAGTTGAAATCGTCCTCGCACACCACCACCAACTGAGGACGATGCCGATCGAGGGCGTCGCAGAAACCCTCATGAGGAGAATCCAGAGTCGGGTCGTAAAGAGCGGTATCGATGCCGTGTTGCTCCAAAACCGCCGCCGCCAGAATCGTTTGCAGAGGGGGATATGGCTGCATCTTCGAAACCTGCTTCGGATCCGAATAGAGATGATTGCTGTGCGTCAGAAGAACGTCAGCCATAGAGTCCTATGCGCTCCTGCTGAGTTCATGACTCAGGGGTTGGCCAGTCAGAAGGGATCGCCGGACGGTCAGCCACTTCTGCGGAACTGCTAAGGATAGCTCCCAGGGCCATGCGAAGAAATAATTCTGCAATCGCCAGTGCAACGGCCGGCGCAGAATAGCCAGTAAAAATCGGACCAACCCCGACCGTGCGTGCTGGCGAGCCTTGGTCACTTGGTTGGCGAGCAAGAAATAGGAAATTCCCCGGCGTAACTCGGCAAAAGCCTGGTCGCGAAGCCAAGGCAGATGATCGGCCCCAAGATCGACGTCGGCCCATTCCGCTAGCGAAGCCGGCTCGCTGAGCCCTCGCGCCCGGAGCTCCGGCCAAATGGGAATACCCGGGTAAGGCGTAAATAGATTGGGAGAGAAGGTTACGTTGTCATAACTCGCCGCGATCTCGCCCATGATCCGCAGCGTCTCCCGGCGGTGATGCTCCTCTTCGCCGGGATAAGCGAAGATCAGATTGAGAGTGACCCGGATGCCCGCGAGCGCACATTTACGGACCGCTTCACCGATGTCCTCGATATGCTGGTGGCGCTTGTTCATGCGCTCGAGAACTTCGGCAGACGCCGACTCTGTGCCGAACCCGATGTGGCTCACACCGCCCGCCGCCAGCAGCTTCACTTCTTCATCGGTCATGCGGCAAAGCAGGTCCGTGGAAGCCTGGAAGGTCCAGCGGAACCGCACCCCGGAGCGGACGAAGCCCTCTGCGATCGCCACTGCCCGGTGAACGTCGACGAGGAAATTCGAATCCACCAGGGCGACTTCAGACAGCTCGTAGCGTTTTACCAGGCCGGTGACTTCCGCGACCACGCGCTCCACGTCGTGAGCGTTGAAGCGCCGGTTGTAGAAAACCATATCCGTGCAATAGTTGCAGGCATACGGACAGCCCGTGCTAGTGGCGTAGGGGAGCTTCCGCTCTCCGCTCGAGCGCGCATAGGCGTCGAAGTCGATCATGTCGTAGGCGGGTAAAGGC
>JAICXC010000089.1 GCA_025980665.1 Bryobacteraceae bacterium | reverse complement strand
CGAGCGCGAACTCGGCCTCAAATTCGAAGGAACTAAAGGACCGGTAAACGTCCTGGTCATCGATCACATAGACAGGCCCTCCGCAAACTGAGCTGTCCCAGATTTCGCCCGCGGCGTCCCACAATCGGACACTACCTGCACGCGTCGCTTCGATCTAACGTCATAAATCGTTACTATTGTTGGTGCCAGTCGTCAATTGTGATTTGGACTTCAAATTGCCACAATTGGGAACTATTTAGCGTAGTCCGACGTACTCAAATAAGCGCTATGCTCCGCCGCACAAGCTTAATTCTATTACTGACATGCCCGGGGTTCGCCCAATTCACCTTCGAGGTCGCCTCGATCAAGCCGGCCAATCCTGACACGCCCGGCTCTTCGATTCAGTTCATGCCGGGCGGAGGGCTGCGCATGACAAATGTCTCCCTGCGGGGAATGATAACCTTCGCATACGACGTTCGTGATTTTCAGGTGTCCGGTGGGGCGGGATGGGTTGGAACCGAACGGTTCGATGTGATGGCTCGGCCCGAACACGCTTCTGCTGAAGCCGTTGAGGATCCGGCTAAGATGACCGACCAGCAGCGAAGGACCAACCGCGACCAAATCACCGAGAGACTTCGCGCGCTTCTGGCGGATCGGTTTCAACTGGTCGTGCATAAGGAAACAAAAGAGGAACCGATTTATGCCTTGCTGGTGTCTAAAAATGGAGCAAAGCTCAAAGAGGCAAAGGCAGTGGGCTCGCGGCAGGGGATGAGCATGAACCGAGGCCGACTCGAAGGCTTCGCAGCTCCCCTGGAGATGCTGGGGCAAACTCTTTCCAATGTGACGGGACGCCCGGTGATTGATAAGACCGGGCTTGCCGGAAAATACGACTTCATCCTCGAGTGGACACCAGATGCTGGCCCAGACGCGCGAGCACAAGGCTTCGGAGATGGCGTCACCGAACCGGCGCCTGCCCCCGGTGGTCCAACGATCTTCACCGCGCTGCAGGAGCAGCTCGGACTGAAGTTAGAAGCGCAAAAAGGTCCTGTACAACTTATAGTGATCGATCGTGCCGAAAAACCTTCCGAAAACTAAATACGCGCTCCTCGTCGCGCTACTGACTCTCGGCGCCGCCGTACTCCCGCTTCTCGGTTCCGAACACCATGGGACCGTGAAATACGGAGGATTGCCGCTGCCCGGCGCCACGGTGACGGCCAAACCCGTGAACGCAAAAGAGGGCGACAAAACGTTCGGCGCGATCAGCGATCTCGAAGGCCACTATTCGTTCCCCGATCTACCGGATGGCATGTGGACCATTCAAGTCGAGATGCCGCTATTTGCGACCGCGCAGCAGGAAGTGACTGTCGGCGCGGGGGCCGCCGCGGCGGACTGGGATCTGAAGCTGCTTCCAGCCCAGGAGATTTCCGCGATCGTAACGCCGGCTCCTCCGCGGCTCCAGGTCGCCGAGACGCCGGCTACGGCTACCAACCCAACAGCGGCTGCGCCGAAACCGGCTCGCAACGGCAAGGCAGCTCCGGCGCCGACGAACACGGCAACGGCGTTTCAGCGTACGGATCTCAACGCGGCGCCCGCCCGCACGAACAATGACACGCCCGCTCCGGCCGCCGATACGGCTCCGCAGGATACAAGCGCCCTTAGCCAGCGCGCGGCCGATGGACTCCTTATTAATGGAAGCGTGAACAACGGAGCCAGTTCGCCCTTTGCGCAGCTCCAGGCTTTCGGCAACAATCGCCGCGGCGTGCGATCGCTCTATAACGGGAGTCTAGGATTCAGCCTGGACAATTCCGCGCTGGACGCGCGATCCTTTTCGCTCACCGGCCAGGACACGCCTAAGCCGGGGTTTAACCGCTTTACCGGCCTCGCGAGCTTCGGCGGTCCTCTCAAGATTCCCGGCGTGCTCAAACGCAACGGGCCGAACTTTACGGTCAACTACCAGTGGCTGCACAATCGCAATGCGTCAACGCAGACCGGGCTGATGCCGACCGCCGCGCAGCGAGCAGGCGACCTGCCTGGCTTCACCGTCCCTTTGTCGCAGATCAGTCCGCAAGCGCTCGCCCTGCTGAGTCTCTATCCCTTGCCCAATTTCACCGGAAGCACGCGTTACAACTACCAGATTCCGCTGATCAGCGGCCAGCACCAGGACAGCGTGCAAGGCCGAATGAATAAGCAGGTCAAGAAGAATCAGTATTCCGGCACGCTGGGGATGCAGAGCACTCGTACGGACAATACCAATTTGTTCGGGTTTTTGGATAACGGCAGGACCCTCGGCATGAACCTGCAACTGAACTTTAGACACCAGTTCACTCCGCGCGCCTTCGTCAACTTTGGATATCAGTTCAGCCGGTTTTCGTCTACGAACATTCCCTTTTTTGCGAATAACGAAAATATCGCGGGCCTGGCAGGAATCACCGGCAACAATCAGGATCCCATCAACTGGGGGCCGCCGGCGCTCTCTTTTTCCAGTGGTATTTCGGGCCTGAGCGATTCGCAGTACTCGGCGATTCACAACCAAACTGACGGTGTTTCGGTGGATGCCCTGTGGAATCACGGACGCCACAACATTACTTATGGAGCGGACTTCCGCCGGCTGCAGTTCAACTCGTTCTCGCAGCAAGACCCGCGCGGATCGTTTCAGTTTAACGGGCTGGCTGCCGGTTCGGATTTCGCGGGGTTTCTGATGGGCGTGCCCGACACGGCATCCATCGCTTTCGGTAACGCCGACAAATATTTCCGCTCTTCTAGTTACGATGCGTTCGTGCAGGACGATTGGCGTATGCGGTCGTCGTTCACCCTGAACGTCGGCTTGCGCTGGGAATACAACTCGCCGATTTCCGAATTGTACGGACGCCTGGTAAACCTGGATGTGGCTCCGGGATTCACCGCAGTTGCGCCCGTGCTCGGTCTAAGCCCTACCGGACCGCTCACACAGCAGGAATATCCCAGTTCCCTGATCCGTCCGGATAAGAACAATATCGCGCCGAGAATCGCGATGTCGTGGCGTCCGTTTTCGGCGTCATCCATGGTGGTCCGCGCCAGCTACGGAGTCTATTACGACACCTCGATCTACCAGACCATCGCGACCCAGATGGCGCAGCAGTCTCCGCTCTCGAAGAGTTTGCGCGTCCAGAACACGCCGGCGACCCCTCTAACGCTGGCGAACGGTTTTATCGGCAATCCCAACATTACCGCGAACACATTCGCCGTCGATCCCGATCTCCGCACCGGATACATCCAGACCTGGCAAACCTCTGTTCAGCGCGACTTGCCCTTCGCGCTGCAGATGGTCGCGACCTACCTGGGCACCAAGGGCACCCGCTCGCAGCAGCAGTTTTATCCGAATTCAGTCGCCCCTGGAGCCTTGGATCCTTGCCCCACGTGCCCCTCGGGATTCACCTACCTGGCCTCCAACGGAAATTCGATCCGGCACGCCGGGACGCTCCAAATGCGCCGCCGGTTGCGCAGCGGGCTCACTGCCGAGCTGCAATACACTTACTCAAAATCGATCGACGATGCCGTCGCCTTAGGCGGCCGAGCCACCGGTGGATCTCTCGTCGCCCAGAATTGGCTGGACCTGAGCGCGGAACGCGCCCGCTCCAATTTCGACCAACGGCACGTCATGTCCTTCACCATGCAATACACTACCGGCATGGGATTGCACGGCGGATCGCTGCTCAGTGGATGGAGAGGCGCTGTGATCAAGGAATGGACCGCATCCACACAAGTCAATGCTGCGAGCGGTCTGCCTCTCACCGCGGTTTATCCGGTCGTGGTGCCGGGGACTGGCGTTACGGGCATCCGCCCGAATTATACCGGAGCGTCGCTTTACGACGCGCCGTCGGGCCTGTTCCTGAATCCGGCAGCGTATACCGCGCCGGCTCCCGGCCAGTGGGGAAATGCGGGAAGAAATACTATCACTGGTCCGCTACAGTTTTCGTTGAATGCTTCCGCCCAACGGACATTCCGCATCAACGACCGATTTAGCGCCACCCTGCGTTTTGACTCCGTGAACACGCTGAATCACCCGACGTTCCCCAGTTGGGGTACCGTGGTCTCGAGCGCCCAGTTCGGGCTGCAAAATCCCGCTAACGGGATGCGGACCATACAAACCACTCTACGAGTGACATTCTAATGAAGACACGCCGACTTCTGACAACTTGCTTGTTGATCGTGCTTGCCGTAGGTGTTCGAGAGCGCGCGGGCGCTCAGCAGCCCGCGGGAACCCCGCCGCAGAATGCCGCCGCAGGCGCCGATACGGTAACATTCAAAACCTCCACCCAACTCGTCATTGAAACCGTTGGGGTCAAGGACAAGAGCGGCAAGCCGATAGAAGGACTCACCGCGAAGGACTTCAACATCACCGAAGATGGTATGCCTCAAACCATCGCTTTTTTTGAATACCAAAAACTTCCAGAGGCTCCAGCCGATGCCATTCTGACGACTGCCGCGGTACCGGCGGCGGCACCCATGCCGAAGCTTCCCAGAACGCAGATCGCACCCGAGCGGCCGGGAGACGTTCGCTATCGCGATCGCAGGCTTCTGGCTTTGTATTTCGATATGGTGTCGATGCCGATACCGGACCAGCTGCGCGCTCTGGAGGCAGCCCAAAAGTTCATCCGGACACAGATGACGCCATCCGATCTGGTAGCCGTCATGATGTTCGACAACGGTTCGGTTCGGGTGCTTCAGGATTTTACCGAAGATCGGGAACGCCTGTTGAGCATTATCGAAACCATGGCCGTGGGTGAGGACGAAAACGCGACGCTCACGGACGATAGCAGCGCGGATACTGGCGCGGCCTTCGGGCAGAACGATGCGGAATTCAATATCTTCTTCACCGACCGCGAACTCTCGGCTTTGCAAACCGCCGCGACCATGCTAGGCAAGCTGAACGAAAAGAAAGCGCTGATTTACTTCGCTAGCGGACTACGGCTGAACGGCGCCAACAATCAGGCGCAGCTACACGCCACCACCAACGCGGCCATCAAGGCGGGAGTTCAATTCTGGTCGATCGACGCTCGGGGTCTTACCGCGTCTGCGCCCCTGGGCGACGCGAGCAAGGGATCGCCGGGCGGGCAAGCGATGTATACCGGCGCCTCAGCCATGACGGCGATGACCAATATCCAGAGGACGCAGGACACCCTTTGGACATTGGCGGCGGATACCGGAGGCAAAGCTCTTCTGGATGTGAACGACCTTTCCATGGGTATCGTCAACGCCCAAAAAGCTTTTTCGAGCTATTACATCATCGGGTACTACACTAGCAATGCGAACCTCGACGGAAAATTCCGCCGCATTAAGATTTCGCTGCGCGAGGGCGTCTCGGGCGACCTGGATTACCGGCAGGGCTACTACGCCGGCAAGGACTTCAGCAAATTCTCGACCGCCGACAAAGAACGCCAGCTCGAGGATGCCCTAATGCTCGGCGATCCGATCACAGAATTAACCATCGCCATGGAGGTCAACTATTTCCAGTTGAATCGGGCCGAATACTTCGTCCCATTGGTGGTTAAGATCCCAGGGAGCGAATTAGCACTGGCCAAGAAGCGCGGCGCAGAACACACGCTGCTCGACTTCATCGGAGAAGTTAAAGATGAATTCGGAAGTACCGTTTCCAACGTCCGCGACAAAGCTGATGTGAAGCTTAGCGACAATACCGCCGCGGAGCTTGCCACTCGCCCCTTCGCGTACGATACCGGTTTTACGATGCTTCCCGGCAAATACACGATCAAGATGCTGGTACGCGACGCCGAAACGGGCAGGATCGGGACGTACCAGACCACCTTCGTGATCCCCAACCTGAACAAGGAGGAGAAACGGATCACGACCAGTTCGGTAGTGCTAAGCAGCCAGCGACAGGATATGCGGGATGCGGTATTCAACGCTGCCAAGGACAAGGATAAGGGCCAGGTTGCGCAGTCCGTCAATCCGCTGGTACAGGAAGGCATTAAGTTGATTCCCAGCGTCACGCGCGTATTCACGCGGAATCAGGATATGTACGTCTATCTTCAGGCGTACCAGCAGAATGTGGACACGGCGCATCCGCTAGTTGCGTTCGTGACCTTCTACCACGGCCAGGAGAAGGCCTTCGAGACTCCGCCCATGCAAGTCACCGAGAGCTTGAATAACCGGCTGAAAACCATGCCGTTAAAATTTAGCTTCCCGCTGCAAAAAATCCCACCCGGCGAGTATCTTTGTCAAGTGACCGTACTCGATCCGATGGGCGAGAAAGCCGCGTTCTGGCAGGGGCAGGTGATGCTCGCGCAGTGAGTTATTGACGCGTGATTTTTGCGCCGTCTTTCAAGAGCTTTTCGTAGTTGTCTGGATCCAGGTTATTCTCGGCGCACACGTATTCCTGAAGACGAGTGCCCTCCCGCAGCATCAGGCTCGAATGCAGGATCCATGGTTTGGTCAACACCTTGGGATCCTCCATGGTCACGTCGTAGTTGATCCGATCCTTGTCCACGCGGGTAAATCGTTCGGTGATGTGAAGCTCGTCGGAGTGAAATGTCCCGGTCCCAGATAGCCAGGTCTTATCGTTGAAGCCGGTCACGTCCACCACCAGCGTGTCGCCTTCCCAGTGCCCGACGGAATTGCCCATGTAGGCCGGGATCAGATCGTCGGGATGCTTCGCATTCAGCGGAATCACGCGAAAGACGTTCATGTATTCGTAGAGCATCACAATCTGCGTCGGAGTCTGGACGATTTGCTGCGGAAACAGCCCCAACATCACAATTCGTGGAATCCCCGAGGGCAGGCACCGGGAAGTCGGATCGTCGATGGCTCGCCTGTTATAAGACTCCAGAACCTTCTGCGCGGCCCAAGGTTGATACGGAGCTCCTTCTCTGCCTGCCGGGCGATCATTCGAGGATGGCGCAGCAGGCGCGCTTGAATCCTGGCCGGTGCCTCCGACGCCGAATCCAGTGTTAGCCTCTTCCCAGGTTCCGCGCCGGTCGCTGCCCCCCTGCCAGACACCGGTCAGGTCCGGTTTCCCGTTGGAAGCGCGCGGGACACTTTTTGAAGCCGCTTTCGCGGCGCTCTTTTTTGTTTGCGCAAAAACCGAGGCAGGCAGCAACACCATCACCAAGGTCGCCGCGAGCCCGCGCGTCACTTTGGAACCTCCACGGCTGCAGTATTTCCGCCATCGCCCGTGCCCGCCGGCGGTCCGAAGAACAGCTTCTTGCCGTTGGCGAATGTTACCTCCCGGGAGTGCGCCCAGTTCGATCCATCGCGGGCGTGCCATCCGAACACTGTGACGGTATCACCGACCTTCATGGTGACGTCCTTCTTCCAGCCGGTTCTCGAAAGCACGCTCGGAGGATACCCTTCGAGCTTCCAATTAGCCACCTTGCCTTTGTCATCCTTCACGTCAATGAAGAAGTAGCTGTGCGGGTTGGTCCAGTCGATCTTTGTGATCACGCCCGTCAACGTGACAGGCTTGGTGGCGTCGTATTCCGCGCCGAAAGAATGATGCGCCAGCAGTGCAGTTCCAAGCCAGCATACGGCGAAAGCCAGCCGCCAAGCTTCGTAAATCCGTCTTGCCATGGTTCACCCCAGCCATTAAGTTTACGGCAGTTTGCGCCTGTCGGGATGCAATTCGCCGGTGGTCACACGGACATCGCCGAATACACGGTTACCGTACCAGGAAGGGACAGTAGAATACACACTATGAAGACAACGAAAATTCTCGCCCTCGGCGCCATCTTCGGCTGCTTTTCGGCGTTCGCCCAGAATACGCCACGGCCAGAGTTTGAAGTTGCCACGATCCGGCCTTCGATCCAGGACCTGCAAGCGGGGGCGACCGCCGGGGTGCGTATCGATGGGGCGCAGGTCCGCTGCGCCGCCCTCACGCTAAAAGATTATATCGGGATGGCCTATCGCATAAAGCTCTATCAGGTCTCGGGCCCCGATTGGATCGGATCCGACCGGTTCGATATCTCCGCAACCATACCTGCAGGGATTCCCGCAGCCCAGATGCCGGAAATGATGCAGCGGTTGCTAGAGGACCGGTTTCAGATCAAAATACATCGCGAGAAGAAGGACTTCCCTGTTTATGTGCTTGAGGTCGCGAAAGGCGGGCTGAAAGCGCAGGAGAGCGATCCTGACCCGAACGCCGCGGACGCGAAGGCTCCGCTGACCATCGCCGGCAGTGGCTCCTCGCAGGGTATATCCGTGAATCTGGGGCGAGGATCTTCGTATTCGTTCGCGAACAATAGGTTCGAAGCCAATAGAGTTGACATGCCGACTCTCGCGGCGGTCCTCGAGCGATTCGTGGACCGTCCGATTGTTGACATGACGGATGTAACGGGGCAATACGATTTCGCTCTTCCGGTTACCGATGAAGACTACCGGGTGATGCTAATTCACGCCGGCGTCAATGCGGGCGTCAATGTGCCTCCCCAGGCGCTGCGCTTGCTCGACGGTGCGTCCACCCCATCACTTTTCGACGCCTTGCAGAGGGTGGGACTGAAGCTAGACGCGCGCAAAGCGCCGCTGGATATGATTATTGTTGACGACAGCCGAAAAACTCCGACCGAAAACTGAATATGCGAAAATCCTTGCTACTTTGTATGGTCACAATTGTTGCAGCATGGGGGCAGCAACCTTCCCGGCCGGAGTTTGAGGTTGCCACAATTCGCCCGTCCGCCCTTTCACCGGAGGCGACCGTTACGGCCCGCGCACACATCGACGGCGCGCAAGTTCGATGGCTCTCCTTGACGCTTAAGTATTACATCGCCACGGCCTACCGGGTGAAGCAGTACCAGGTCTCAGGACCAGACTGGATTTCCTCTGACCGGTTCGATATATCCGCAACTATACCGGCCGGAGTTTCGACAACCCAGATGCCGGAAATGCTGCAGCGCGTGATCGAAGAAAGGTTTCAGTTGAAGATGCACCGCGAGAAGAAAGACTTCCCGGTTTACGCGCTCGAGATCACCAAAGGCGGGTTGAAAATCGTGGTAAACCCTGCTGACCCAGACGCGGCGAAATCTGATGCCAATACGCCGGCGAACACCAATGTTAGCGGCTCGGCACAAGGCATTTCCATCGATTTTGGGCCAGGATCTTCGTACACGTTCGCCAATAACCGGTTCGAGGCCAAGAAACTCACGATGGCCAATGTGGTTCGTGCCCTGGAGCTCTATACCGACCGTCCGGTCGTTGATATGACCGATCTAACCGGGACTTACGATTTCACTCTGGAAGTCACGGCGGAGGATTACCAGGCCATGCTGGTACGGGCGGCCGTATCGGCCGGCGTCACTCTGCCTCCACAGGCGCTGAAATTGCTCGACGGCGCGACGCTTCCATCACTTTTCGACTCCTTGCAGAAGGTGGGCCTTAAACTCGATGCCCGCAAAGCTCCGCTGGACGTACTGGTCATCGATGAGGTTCGCAAGACTCCGACCGACAACTAATCCGGTTAAAGCGTGAAAGCCTTACAAGTTATTGCTCCGGACTGGATGGCAACGCCGCGCTTCGATATTTTGGCGATCGTGCCGGGTCCGGTTGATACGTATCTGTTGATCGCCGGCACCAATCGCCGGGTGGCTCAATTTTCGTGAGTGTACAGCAGCTGAGCTTGAACCTCGAAAAGCAGAAGGTGCCGATCAAAACCATCATCGTGGACAGTACGGGAAAGAATTCGGAAGACTAGAATCGGGTTGTTACTCAGCCGGATGCATTTCGCGCGAGGCATTCCTATGAGCCGAGATCGCCGCACGGTAAGCCCAGTAGTACATGTTGTCGCGAAGGAAGTATTGGCGCGTTTCGAGAACGAATCGTCGAGCCAGACGCTTACCCTTAGAACCAGGAGCGTGAAGTGGCGGATCCCTGTCGGGAACACCGGGTGAACATGGCTGCAGGTACAGGACGGCGAGTCTCCCATCGGTTTGGATAAAAGGGTTCCACGCAGCCTCCGCAGCCGATGAGCGCTCCAGGAAAGAAACCCTCTCTGAACACAAAGTGAAGCCGAGATCGGTGACTACCTTGGTCCGTTCCCGATCCGTCTGGGGATCGATTTTGTGCGTTATAGTCATCGAGCGCACCCGAAAACCCACCCCGGCATCATGTGTGGCAGCGCCCAGCCATACTTCCTCCCCTTCAAAACTGCCGGCGCGCCAGATTCGAATATGGTGCCGCTTCGCAATCGTGTTGAATGACTTCTGGAAGACGACACTGGGCTCTGCCTGCTCATATAGCAGCGGCGATACCGGGGCGGTAGAGTACCCGCTCATTGAGTTGTAGGCCCTATATGTGGCGGACAGGCTATGCAGCGTCCGGGGTTCGGCGGCCACCCAGCCAGCAGCCGCAAACGCATTCTGCAGCTCTTCAGCGTCGCCTACGAACGCCAGATTAATGACATCGTCAGCCGGTTTGCCATCCGGCCTCGTCACAATGCGCGACTGATTCTGGAGCCACACCGACAGCGATTCTCCGACGCTCCGGTCTGGAACTACTGGCGTGGTGGGAACACCTTTGGGAATACTGGTTGCCACAAGGCGCATTTCCGTGCCTGAAGGCAATTGGATCTCCGGCTCGGGAAGGGAAAAGGCGATATACCGAGCGGCTAACACGCCAGCGGCGCCAAACGGTCCCAGCGAGAAATGGCTCCAAAGCGCCCCGCCCAGGCCGGTTAGCCCTAGCGCCGAATGAGAAAAAAAATCATCGCCTGGCCGGTACCAGATTCCCCGAAGCAAGCCCTGCGGACTGCTAGCTGCCAGCACTCCTTTGATCCGCCCCCGCGAATCCACTTGTTCCCGGGCATTCTCAATAAAATCCAGACGCGCTCTTAGCGCGTAACGTTCGCCGCTGGCGAGTTCGTACTCCTGAAAGGCCAGTTCCAGGGTGGCCCGCTCGTGAATCAGGCCGAAGCCCACGGCCGATGCACGGGTCACGGTGCCGCGGATCAAGCTGCCTGGCGGGATGATTTCTTGTCCACCATTTTCTAGCGGGGAAATTGCGATTGCGGTGAACTGTGTTCCGGCCGGCGAACCGTAACTGGTAAGAGAGGTCTCGAGGCGGATGTGAAAGGTTGGCGGAGTCTTATCGGCAGCCAGCATTAGCGTGCCGTGAACGCTCAATAAGCCAAGCAGCGTAAGTTTATACATGCGCGAACCACCTGAAAACACCAGCGCCTGAAGCGCCGTTATCGTGTGCTCTCCGGGTAGTCCCGAGTGGAAACACTGAGGAACTGTATCATGCAACTCATGGACGTGCAATGGTAAAGTCCGTGAATTCTTCCCACTAACGTAGTAAACTTGGCTCTCAGTTGACCGAGGAGGTGCCCCATGACGAAGCGAATGGCCCCGCGAACCATCCATTCGGTGCTTTGCCTAGCCGCCGCGATGGGTGCATTGTTGATAACGGCGCTTCCTAGCCACGGACAGGATTCGGAAGCCGTTCCGGCGAGGACCAAACAGAAAAGGAAAGGCGCGAAGGCCAAATCCAGCCCCACGCCGCGCACGGCCGACGGCAAGGTGGATCTATCCGGAATCTGGAGTCCCGATCGCAACTTCATTTACGATATTTCCGACTCCCTCAAGCCCGGCGATAAGCTGCCCACCCAGCCCTGGGCTGAGAAGCTCACCCGCGAACGGATGTCCAAGGACGATCCGGAAGCCAACTGCCTCCCCACCGGCGTTCCGCGGCAGGCTCCCTATCCGTGGCAGATTGTCCCGTCGCCCACCCGTATCTTCTTCCTCTTTGAAGGAAATATTCACAGCTATCGCCAGATCTTCCTCGATCGGCCGACCCATCCTGCGGATCCGAATCCCACTTGGTACGGCGACTCCATCGCCAAATGGGACGGCGATGCTTTAGTCGTGGATTCGATCGGGTTTAACGACCTGTTCTGGTTCGATTTCGCCGGCCATCCGCACACCGAAAAGCTGCATGTGACAGAACGCTACACGCGGCCGGATGCCGATCACCTGGATTACGAGACGGTCGTCGATGATCCCGGGGCATACACCAGACCCTTCACTATGTATGGCCATTCGACGCTGCAAACCGGCACCGACCTCATGGAATACATCTGCAACGAAAATAATAAGGACGTGAAACACATCCTGGGGAAGGACCCGCGCAATCAACTGGGACTGCCGTAGTTGCCAGCGCCCGCTGATTTGCTCTCGTTCAGAACCCAGGTCTCGATCATCTTGAGCACGGCGTGCCGGTACATCTCAAGTGCGTCTGGCTTATGTACGAACTCGCGTGCTCCGAGTTCAAGAGCCCGTTTGGCATGGGCCTCGTTTGAAGAAACGCTGAAGACAACCACAGGTACCTGGCGAGGATCGCACTGCTCCAGTACGTCGTAGCCCGAGAGCCCGGGAAGATTCAGATCCAGAATGACCAGATCGAACGTCTCCCGTTTCAGCATCTCCAAAGCTTCTACGCCGTCCTTGGCGAAGTGGAAATTGATGGGCCTGGGGCAATCCTCAAGAGCGTACAGGAGCAGCAGCGTTTCCGCGGCATTGTCGTCAACCATCAGCAGTTCGATCGGGTTCATATCTAGCGCCGGCTCTGTAAGATGTGATGCCCGTAAGTGGTGACGCGTTTCCCCGGTTTTGACCGCATCTTCGCCAAAGTACTGGACCATAGACTCCCTGCAGGTACCGCACTATACTTGTCTAGGTGCTATTCCGGACGGCGGCAGTTCTTGGCTTAGTCATGTGTGTAGGCCCGGTGCGCGGGCAAAATCCGGCGCCGGCAGCGCTGCTCGATCGATACTGCGTCACCTGTCACAGCGAAAAGCTCAAGACCGGCGGCCTTTCTCTGCAAAGTGCGAATCTTACGGACGTTCCCAACGGCGCCGAGACTTGGGAAAAGGTGATCCGGAAGCTAAGAGTCGGCGCGATGCCCCCGCAGGGTATGCCGCGACCCGACAAAACCGCTTTGGACGGGTTCGCTTCCTTCCTTGAAACTTCGCTCGACCGCGGCTATACCGCCAAGCCCAACCCTGGCCGCGCGACCATGCATCGCCTAAACCGCACCGAATACGCAAACGCGATCCGCGACCTGTTGGCCCTCGATGTCGACGCCACTGCCCTGCTGCCTCCCGACGACGAAAGCAGCGGATTCGACAACATCGCGGACGTCTTGCGCGTGTCGCCCTCATTGATGGAACGGTATCTGTCGGCCTCCTGGAACATCAGCCGCCTGGCGGTCGGCAATCTGTCCATCGCGCCTTCCACCGCAACCTATCGCGTCCGGCCTGACCTTTCACAAGACCAGCACATCGAGGGGTTGCCCTTGGGAACCCGCGGCGGCATTCTGATTCACCACAACTTCCCGGTGGATGGCGAGTACGTCATTAAGGTCCGGCTGTGGCGCAATACCTTCGACCTGTTGCGCGGCATGGAAGATCCGCACCAGATTGAGATCAGCCTGGATGGCGAAAGAATTCGCCTGGTCACTGTTGGCGGCCACGAGGATTTCGTCAAGATGGCCGAGAATCCCGGCGCATTTGGCGCGGATCTCGACCAGCGTCTGACCATTCGGATCCCGGTGAAAGCCGGGTCGCGCGCGGTCTCGGCCACAACTATATTAAGAAGCCACGCTCAGAAGGACGACCTGATCAAGCCCTTCATGCGGACCACCATCGACGGTTTGGATATCACCGGCGATCCTTCCGTCGACCGTCTCAACATTGAGGGACCCTTCAAACAGACCAGTGCAGGCGACACGGCTTCCCGCCGCAAAATTTTCGTTTGCCAGCCCACCACACCCAAAGACGAGCTACCTTGTGCTCGCAAAATCCTTTCGACCTTGGCGCGTCATGCTTATCGCAGGCCGCTCAAAGATAGCGACCTCGAAGAGCCCCTTAGTTTCTATCAGCGCCGGCGCAATAATAACGGCAGTTTCGACGCCGGTATCGAATCGGCGCTCCAGTTGATCCTGGCGAGCCCGGAATTCCTGTTTCGCTTCGAGCCCGACCCCGCCAATGCCGCCGCCGACACGCCTTATCGTATCGATGATGTGGCGCTGGCTTCGCGCTTGTCCTTTTTCCTGTGGAGCAGCATACCCGACGACACGCTGCTCACTCTCGCCACGCAGGGCAAGCTCAAGAATCCGATAATTCTGGAACAACAGGTCAAACGCATGCTGGGCGACCCGAAAGCCGAAGCGCTGGCCGATAATTTCGCCGAACAATGGCTGTTCCTACGCAATCTCAAGAATTCCGCGCCCAACCTCGACGCCTTCCCCGATTTTGACGACAATCTCCGCCAGGCCATGCGCCAGGAAACCAAGCTGTTCTTCGAAAGCATCCAGCACGAAGATCGCAGCGTTCTGGATCTGCTCAACGCGGACTACACCTTCGTAAATGAACGCCTCGCGAAGCACTACGGGATTCCCAATGTCTATGGGAGCCAGTTCCGTCGCGTCCCGGTGACCGACCCCGCGCGCCGCGGACTACTGGGGCAGGCCAGTATCCTTACAGTCACCTCGTACCCCAATCGCACTTCGCCGGTCCAACGCGGCAAATGGATCCTCACCAATATCCTGGGGACACCTCCTACCCCGCCCCCGCCGAATGTACCTGAGTTAAAGGAAAATGCCGAGGGCTCACAGCCGAAATCCGTTCGCGAGCGCATGGAGGCGCATCGGGCCGATGCCGTGTGCGCGGGCTGCCACAAAGTGATGGATCCGGTGGGCTTCGCGCTTGAAAACTTTGATGCCATCGGCCGCTGGCGGGCATCCGACGACGGTGCCAAAATCGATCCTTCCGGAACTCTTTTCAACGGCGAACACATTGATGGAATCGTGGGCCTTCGTCAAACGCTCACGAGCCGTCCCGAAGTCTTCGTTGGCGTGATGACCGAAAAACTTCTCACCTATGCCTTAGGCCGCGGCGTCGAATATTACGACATGCCGGCCGTGCGCCGGATTGTGCACGATGCCGGAACCCGCGACTTCAAATTTTCCTCGCTGATTACCGGCATCGTCAAAAGCACCCCGTTTCAAATGAAGATCAAAGCGCCCGCCGTGGTCGCCGACGCACGGCAGTAGTTCGCGTAAACTATTCCTGAAGGAGTTCCGTTCATGAAAGCTTCCACGTCCCTGAAGACGATCCCGTTGATAGTACTCTCACTCGGCGCATTTGTGGCCGTCGCCACGCTGCCGATCTCCGTTCAGGGACAGCCGCAAGACAAGGCCAAGAACAAGGCCAAAGCCAAAGCGACCCCGGTCCGCACGGTCACCATGGCCACCGGCCTGTGGCACCCCTGGAGCCTGGCGTGGTTGCCCAACGGCGACATGCTGGTGACCGAGCGCAACGGCAAGCTGCGCACGGTGCGCGATGGCAAGCTCGATGCCGATCCCGTAGCGGGTGTTCCCGCAGTGCACTCCGTTCGCCTATCCGGCCTGATGGAGGTCCTGCCGCATCCGAATTTCGCGCAGAACCATTTTGTCTATCTCACCTACACCAAGGACGTTCCCGAAAAAGGGGAAGGCCAGGTGGCCACCACCCTCGCCCGTGGACGCCTGGAAGGCAGGGAGCTAAAGGACGTTAAAGACATTCTGATCTGCGATTCCTGGGCCGGCGATGGCGGCTCGGGTTCGCGGCTCGCCTGGGGCAAGGATGGGATGCTTTATATGACCACCGGCGCATCCAACGGCAACGCCGCTCAGGAAGGCACCAGCCTTCGCGGGAAAATCCTGCGGCTCAAGGACGACGGCACGCCGGCCCCCGGAAATCCGTTCGCGGGCAAGGCAGGATACAAGGCCGAGATTTACTCGATGGGACATCGCAACTCGCTGGGACTCGCCTTCAACCCCATCACCGGCGACCTTTGGAATAACGAAAACGGCCCCTACGGCGGCGACGAGATCAACGTTATTAAACCGGGACTCAACTATGGCTGGCCGAAAACAAGTTACGGCCGCGATTATTCGGGGCCCAAGATCGTCAACAGCGCTCCAGGCATGACTGAGCCGCTTATTTTCTGGGCTCCTTCGATTGCGCCTTCCGGCATGATGTTCTATACCGGCGACCGGTTCCCCGCCTGGAAGGGCAACGTATTTGTGGGTGCGCAGCTGGGTGGCGCCGCCCAAGGCTATCCGCACCTGGAGCGAATCACGTTCAATGAGAACTGGGACGAAACCGCGCGCCAGTCGTTGCTAACGGACATGAAACAGCGTATCCGCGACGTGCGTCAGGGACCCGACGGATTGGTTTATGTGCTCACCGACGAAGAGAACGGCGCACTGATCCGATTGGAGCCCGCGAATTAACGGTGAACGTCAGGCTTCTGTTGGCGGCAGCAATTCTCGCGCTACCCGTCGCCGCACAAATCAACAATAAAGGGCCAGAGGCCCCGAAGGGCATGCCTGCCCCGCGCACGCCCGACGGGCATATCGATTTCTCGGGTGTCTATTATGGACCCGGCTATGGACCCAGCGATCCGCCTATCCGCGGCGGCGATACCATCGCTCGAAACATCACGCGCGGCATGAAGCCGGAAGACGTCCCTTTGCTGCCGTCGGCTGTAGAAGTGATGCGCCAGCGCAACGCCCAGAACAGCAAGGACGATCCCGAAGGCTTGTGTCTCCCCATGGGCACGCCACGCCGCGATCCTTACCCGTGGAAAATCGTGCAGACTCCGAAACTGTTTCTGATCCTCTTTGAGGGCAACGTCCACAGTTACCGGCAGGTTTTCCTTGACGGCCGCCCCCATGATCCCGACGTCGTCGAGACCTGGTGGGGCGATTCGATCGGCCACTGGGAGGGCGACACATTGGTGATCGATACGGTGGGAATGAACGATAAAGCGTGGCTCGATCTACTGGGCCACCCGCGAACTTCACAAGCCCACATCATCGAGCGCTACACACGCCCCGAGCTCGGGCGAATCAACATGGAAATCACCATCGACGACCCCGGCGCGTATTCCCGCCCCTGGAAGGTATTCGAGTCGTCTCAGCTGGCTCCCGGCTGGGAAATCCTCGAATACATCTGTACTGAGAACAATCGAGACGTGTCCCACCTCGTCGGTAAGTAGGGGCGAGGCACGCCTCGCCCGCCTTTGGGCCATCGCGCGATATACTGGAGCGAGTCGCCGGAGCTGCTGCTCGCGAATCCCCGTCGACATCTGGAGAGTACACAATGAAACGCATGAACCTGATTGTTCTCGGCATTTTGGCGGCTTCCGCCTGCGCATTTGCGCAAGACCAAGCGGCCATTGATAAAGCTCTGGTCGCCGCCCCCGCGCAGTTGAAAGCTGGCGCTACGGTCATCAAGTGGAAGGCCGACGATACCTATGACACGCTAAAGAAGGGCACCAATAAACTCGTCTGTTACGACAAGTCAGGGCTGCCCGGGGAACCGGCATATCTAGTGGAATGCACCAGCCTTGGCAACCTACCACGGGCCGCTCAGAACCTGAAGTTCGAGGCGATGGGCGCTAAAAAACAAGCCGCGCTCGACGCCGCCGAGAAAGATGGAACCCGCGTGAAGCCGGAATTTGGATCGGTATGGTATCACTCGATGGGCGACCCGGCGAATCCGCGAACCCACATGACGATTGCCGTGCCGGGCGCGACCACCAAAACACTCGGACTACCCGAGAGTGGCGCGTCGGGTGGTGTCTGGATCATGAATGCCGGCACGACCACCGCGCATCTCATGACGCCGGGCGAATAAACAAATCCCTATGAGGCGTCTCCTCTTTGGCCTCCTCATAATTGCGACGCTGGCCCTTGTGCCTGGAGACGCCAGGGGCCAGCGTAAGTTCACTGGCGTCATTACGGACAGCATGTGCTCCAGTGCCGACCATAAGGGCATGCGGATGGGCCCAACGGACGCGGAATGCACCGTCGCCTGCGTCCTGGCGCACGGCGCACTCTACGTTCTCTATGACGGCAAAGAGGTCTTCACCCTCAGCGACCAGACGACGCCCGAAAAACTCGCGGGCAAAAAGGTGACCGTCATGGGTACTCTGGATGCTAAGACCATGATGATCAAAGTCGAGTCAATAGTGGCCGCAAAATAAGTCTCCCCATCCAGTTCGCTGTTCTACGGCGCCGTGCGGCAATCTGCGATACCTCGATATCCAGAATCTCGATCCCAACACCAAGAATCCCGACGGATCGATGAAGCGCTCGTCCCGAGGATGCCCCATATGGAGCACCGGCATCTGGATCAAATGATCCTGATCGGCGAGCGCAAGTCAAAAGCGATGATCGTCCGCCGATGGACCGTAGATCGCCGGAACCTGCGCGTCGTTCATTCGCAGATATACGGTCAGCTGGCCGCGATGATGGGCGAGATGGTTGAAGTTATCCATGATAAATGAGTAACGCGGATGCTCCATCGCGACTTTCCCGCCGTCCAGCAACTTCCACGAGGTCTGCAAGGCCTTGTCCGTCGTTTTGGACACCGCCTCGCGTGCATCTTCCACTGCTTTGTCGAGCGCTTCAACCAACGCTTCGCTTGAATCAAGATTCCGGGAGGCTCCGTTGCCTGCTCCCGCTGCGGGCTTGATATCAAGCTCGTCCTGCTTCACCATCATCGAAATCCATGCAGGCATCGTGGCCACCATATGGGCTAGTTGCCCCAGCGGCATGGACTTCGGATGGGGCTTCCAGTCGTTCTTGCCGTTCGGGACGCGCTCCAGTGCGCGACGGGTTAGTTCCGCCTCACGGTCCAATTGTTCTAGAATCAATGATTTTAATTTCATGTCCTCACCTCGATAGTGCCGTCACCCGGTAAGAGAGAAACCGATCAGTCGCGTTTCACCGGAATCTCGCAAGCGGATTTTCGTTTAGACCCAACACTTTCCGCGCCATTCGCGCTGCTTTGCCCAAGCGGAGAACCAAAATAGTCCGAATGGCAGCATTATGAGGGTCCCTCGGACCGCTGGGTTCGTTTTGCACTGGGGAATTCGCAGGGACTCGCACACAGCCCACCCCCCTATCCTCCCGGTGCCCGGCGAGCGATAATATTTACGGCAACCTGGAGGCGAAACCTATGACATTCCTCACCAAACGGCACCTTCCGCGACGGACATTTCTCCGTGGCTTGGGCGTGACCATGTCCTTGCCGCTGCTCGACTCCATGGTTCCCGCGCAGACGCCTCTGGCCAGGACCGCCGCCAACCCACAGATCCGTTTGGGACTGTGCTTCATCCCGCATGGCGGCGTTATGAACAACTGGACGCCCGCTGAGGAAGGCGCGCTCAAGCTTTCGCGCACGCTCGCCCCGCTCGAACCATTTAAGGATCAGGTGGTGGTGGTCAGCAATCTGGCTCACAAGATGGCCGCGCCCGCCGGGCCCGGCGATAACGGTGGCGACCACACCCGTTCTCCCGCGGTATTCCTGAACGGTGTTCACCCCAAGCGTACCGACGGCGCCGACATTCATGCAGGCGTCACCATCGATCAGATCGCCGCGCAGAAGATCGGTCAGGAAACGGCGCTGCCTTCGCTTGAATTGGCTACTGAAGACTACAGCGGTCTCGTCGGCTCGTGTGATGTGGGCTTCAGTTGCGCCTACATGAATACGATTTCCTGGCGCACCCCCACGACGCCGATGCCGATGGAGATCAACCCGCGCCTGGTCTTCGACCGGTTGTTCGGCGACGGCGCGACCGCCGCAGAGAGGCTTGAAAGGATCGAACAGCAGCGCAGTATTCTCGACGCCGTTACCAGTCAGGTGCGGCGCTTGCAGGGCGGACTGGGCGCGAACGATCGCAACCGCGTGGCCGAATATCTCGACACGGTTCGCGAAATTGAACGGCGCATCCAGCTCGCCGAGAAACAGAACGCCAACTCTGACTTAAGCGTGCCCGCATCTCCTAGCGGCATTCCCGACGATCACCAGGAACATACGAAGTTGATGTTCGATCTGATGGCGCTATCGTTCCAGGCCGATATCACCCGCATCTCCACATTCATGATGGCGCGCGAAGTGAGCTACCGGACCTTCCCCATGCTAGGCATCTCGGAAGGGTTCCACCCCGCGTCGCATCATCAAAACAATCCGGAGCGTTTGGAGAACTTGACCAAAATCAACACCTATCACGTGAGCCTGGTGGCGCATCTGCTCGAGCGGCTCAAGGCCACGCCGGATGGTGATGGCAATCTGCTGGATCATTCGCTGATTCTTTACGGAAGTGGCATGAGCAACAGCAACATTCACAATCACTCGCCGCTACCGGTCTTAGTAGCGGGCGGCGCGGCGGGCAAGCTGAAGGGCGGGCGTCACGTGAAGTATCCGGAAAACACGCCCATGGCGAATCTGCTACTGACCATCCTGGACAAAGCGGGAGTGCACCAGGAAAGCGTCGGCGACAGCACCGGCTTGCTGTCGGAGGTTTAACTGATGAGAACTCTGGCGACCCTGTCGTTAGCTGGCCTTTTAACGTGCGGCTTGGCCAGCGCCCAGATTGCGGATGCAGTCGAGCATCGCGACAAGGATGCAGTTCAAGCGTTGGTGAAACAACGCGTCAACGTCAACGCCACCCAGCCGGACGGCACCACGGCTCTTCACTGGGCGGCTCATTGGAACGATCTTGAAACGGTGAACTTGCTGCTTCGCGCCGGGGCCAACCCGAAGATCTCCAACCGCTATGGCGCCACTCCGCTTTCCGAAGCCGCGTCCGTCGGGAACACTCCCATGATTGAGGCGCTTCTCAAGGCGGGCGCGGATGCCAAAGCCCTAACCACAGCCGACGGCGAAACCGTGCTGATGACGGCGGCGCGGGCCGGCAATGTGGATGCTGTTAGGATTCTGTTGGAGCATGCCGCCGACGTCAACGCCCGCGAGAAGTATAAGGGCCAGACTGCGCTGATGTGGGCCGCTGCCGAGCGGCATCCCGAAGTCGTTAAAGTGCTGCTGGCGCATGGAGCCGACTGGAAAGTCGTCTCCTTCGATCGCGAAACCAAGATGCCGAAGTTGAGCGCGGCCTCATCGGTTTCACCGATTGCGCGTGGAGGATTTACCGCGTTTCTGTTTACGGCGCGCGAGGGCGATATCGAATCCGCGAAGGTGATGCTTGATAGCGGCGTCGATATTAATCAAACCGACATTGATGGCACTAACGCGTTGGTCGTCTCCATCATGAACAAGAAGTACACCTTCGCCAAGTTCCTTCTCGACCGCGGCGCGAACCCGAATATGGTCGATGTGAAGGGACGCGCGGCCTTGTACGCCGCCGTCGACATCCGCAACGAGGATTATTCGGCGCTTCCCAACCGAAAAGAAGACGATGCGTTGCCGAGTCTCGAACTCGTGAAGGCGCTGCTGGCTCGCGGGGCCAATCCCAATATGCAGCTCACTAAGAACCTGCCCGGCCGCAGCGGGATGGATTCGGGCGATACTACTTTAGATGAGGGAACCACGCCGCTTATGCGCGCAGCGCGATCCGGGGACGCGGCTGTGATGCGAGCGCTGCTCGAAAAGGGAGCGGATCCCAAGCTGACCACCAAAGAGGGAAACACTGCTCTGATGTTTGCGGCAGGCGTCGGCTATCGCGATAAGTTCACCCGCGGCACGGAAGCCGAGGCGCTCGAAAGCCTGAAGGTCGCTCTCGAGACCGGCTTAAGTCTCGATCAAGTGAATACTCGCGGTGAGACCGCCCTGCATGGGGCGGCAAACCGGGGAGCGGATTCGATCGTGCAGTTCCTGGTGGATCATGGCGCCAAACTGGACGTCAAGACCAAACAGGGTTTCACGCCGCTCGATGTCGCCATGGGCAAGAATGTTCTCTCCCAGTTGCCCGTTCCGCATGACAGCACGGTCGCGCTGCTGCGCAAGCTCGGCGGCCGCGAAGGCAAGGACTTCCAAGTAGCCTCAAAGTAGCTCTGCTTTGAATCGCCCTCGGCAATCACGCATCCATAGGACTGGATGCGGCTGAACATTCTCGATCAATGCCCGATTGCCGAGGGCTCCAGCGCCGGGGATGCGCTAAGAAACACTATTGAGCTCGCGAAGCGTGCCGATCAGTTGGGATACGGCCGCTACTGGCTGGCGGAACATCATGGCACTCCGGGACTCGCGTGCAACAGCCCGGAGGTGATGATCGGGCCCGTGGCGGCGGCTACTTCGAAGATCCGCGTGGGCAGCGGCGGGGTGATGCTGCCGCATTACAGCCCGCTCAAGGTCGCGGAGAACTTCTCGATGTTGGCTGCGCTTTTTCCGGACCGCATCGATCTGGGGATCGGTCGCGCGCCGGGGACCAGTGCCCAGATCGCTTTTGCCCTCCAACGGGATCGCCGGCAGCCTTCTCCTGACGATTTCCGGGAACAGATGGACGAGCTTCTGGGCTACTTCAGCCGCGGGCTTAGAGAGCTGCGTTTCCAAAGTCCCGAAGTGTCGCTGCTCGGGTCGTCACCACAGAGCGCGGTATGGGCGGCCGAGCTCGGGCTGCCGTATGTGTTCGCCGACTTTATCAACCCAAACGGAGCCGCGATGGCCGCCCATTATCGCGAGCACTTCCGTCCCTCTGCTACGCTTCCAAAGCCGAGAGTTTCGGTAGCCGTCTGGGCGTTGTGTGCGGAGACCGATGAGGAAGCACTTCGGATTTCATCGAGCGCACGCATGATGCTG
>JAICXC010000048.1 GCA_025980665.1 Bryobacteraceae bacterium | reverse complement strand
AGGTGTTGCAGAAACACTACTTGAAACTCGATGGAATGCTCGATGGAGTGGCAGTAATCTTCCATCAAGGCGCCGTCTCCGGCAGCTCGCGCCAGCTCATCCACCAGACCCAGGTTGGTGCTGGTTTCTCCGAATGGAGTCACGAAGGCTTTCCGCGTGAGACCGAAGCGGTCGGATTGTCCGTAATGGGAGGTTCCCAAAACTACGAAGGTTCTCTCGGCGTCGGCAGGCGTAAGCGAAGCATATGCGGCGCGGTAGGAATCGATGCCGCCGTAGGGGCTGACGTGCGGGGCGGCGATGGCTCGTACGTGATCCGTGGTTGCCGCGGCTGCGCCATTCCCATTCAGATATCCCCGCAACGTGACCGTTAGCTCGATCGGATTTTGGGGATAGCCCGTTCCTGCATGCACGGCCTCCCGCGTAGGCGCGTTCGCGAATCTCCGCTCGGCTTCTTCTTTGCGTTGGAAGAATCTCTCATCTTCGAGAAATCCAGCATCGCTCAGGGTATCGATCAGATGCTGCTCCAGGCCGCTGACATCCAGATCGCCGGTCAGGCGCACCAGATGCTCGCGCAGGTCAAGGGAACTGTGGGCGCCATCGAAGTAGGTCAGACTCTCTACCAGAACCGGCGGAATGATCAGGGTCGCATCGGAAAAATAGAATGGATCGCGGATTAGCAGACCGGGTTTATCCGGGACCGGCGACGGCATGAAATCGAGCGTCGGGCGCAGGCGAGCCAGCATCAATAATTACCAGATCCCAAGCATACCGCGGGCTCGTGTATCAACAACGCGTACCCACTGGTAATCTTAGGTACTTGGATCCTCTTAACGAATACCGGCAGAGGCTGGAGCGCTGGCAGATCGAACACGCCCGCAACGAACTGTTGAATCGGCGGCTGGGGAATGCGCGCCTGATCAGCGGGCTTTTGCTGGTCACAGTCGCAGCCGTCTCGCTGGGAGCCGGGCGAATCTCGCCGTGGTGGCTCCTGGTGCCGGTCATCGCGCTTATCGTGCTGGTGGTGATTCACGACCGGGTAGATCGTGATCTGCGCCGGGCGGCACGTGGAGTAACCTATTACGAACGCGCTTTAGCCCGTCTCCAGAACAAGTGGATCGGCGCGGGCAATCAGGGTGAGCGTTTCCGCGACGCCAACCACGTCTTCGCCGACGATCTCGACCTGTTCGGCCGGGGATCCCTATTTGAGCTCCTCTCGACCGCGCGGACCCGCATGGGAGAACGCGTGCTCGCTGGTTGGCTGCTGACACCGGGCGAGCCATCTGAGGTCGCCGCGCGCCAGGAATCGGTGAAGGAGCTTCGGCGGGGCGTGGATCTGCGCGAGGAAATCGCACTGATGGGCGAGGATCTTCGCGCTGCACTAGACGATCGAAGGCTGGGGGCGTGGGGAACCGAACCGGCAGTCAACTTTTTCCCAGGGGCGCGCTGGGTCGCCCTGCTGTTGGCGATTGCGGCTGTCGCGAGCTTGGTGACTACGCTGCTTGACCTGACCAACCTCGTCCCGTTTCTGTTCGTGGTGTTGGCTGAGTTCATATTCATGATGGCGACGAATAAGGGCACTAACCAGGTCGCCGAGAACATCGATACCCCCGCGCAGGAATTGCGGCTGATCGCCTTGCTGCTGGAGCGCTTGGAGCGCGAACCATTTTCCTCGCCGGGGCTGGCGGGATTGCGGGGCAAGTTGCTAGTGGATGGAACTCCCGCCACTCGGCAAATCCGTCGCATGGTGACTTTAGTGGATCGCCTCGACTGGGCTCGCAATCTCTTCTTCCGCCTGCCCGCCGCCGCCCTGGTCTGGATGCCACAGTTCGCCATGGCCATCGAAAGGTGGCGCATTCGCTATGGCCCGCAAGTCGCCGGATGGGTGGCCGCTATCGGCGAATTCGAAGCCATGAGCTCACTGGCGTGTTTCGCCTACGAGCATCCGGATGCCGTGTTCGCCGAGCTGGCGGATACTTCTGAACGCGATACTTCTTTTAAGAGCTTCTATGACGCTGCGGGACTCACTCATCCGCTGATTCCCGCCGCGGAAGCTATCGCGAATGATGTGAAGCTGGGAGGCGATATCCGCCTTTGGATCATTAGCGGATCTAACATGTCGGGCAAGAGTACCCTACTGCGCGCCGTGGGTCTGAGCGTAGTGCTGGCGTGGGCCGGCGCCCCCGTCACCGCCGCGCGTCTTCGTCTTTCGCGGCTGCGTCTGGGCGCGTCGATGCGCACCAGCGATTCAGTAACCGACCATCGGTCGCGCTTCTACGCCGAAATCAGCCGCCTGAAGGACGTCGTCGATCTGGCTCGTTCCGGGCAGCCTTTGCTGTTCTTGCTGGATGAGCTGCTCAGTGGCACCAATTCGCACGACCGACGGCTCGGTGCGCAAGCTTTGTTGCTCGGTTTAGTCCAGCGCGACGCGATTGGCTTGGCCACTACGCACGATCTGGCACTGGCCGAGATCGCCGAGCAGCTCACCGGCCGCGCGATAAACGTCCATTTTGAAGATCACCTGGAAGGCGGCGAGATTCGTTTCGATTACCATTTGCGTCCGGGGGTGGTGGCTCGGGGAAATGCCTTGGAGTTGATGCGCGCCGTAGGCTTGGACGTTTGATCAAGGTACAATGCGGGTGAAGTGCCAAAACTCACCGACTCGCATATTTCCGAAGGATTAGCCAAGCTGCCGGGCTGGAAGGTCGAGCATGGCAAGCTCCATCGCGAATACAAATTCGCCGACTTCGCGCACGCGTTCGGCTTCATGGCCACCGCCGCTCCGACAATCGAGAAAAACGATCACCACCCCGAGTGGGCCAACGTTTATAACAAGGTGACCGTGGACCTGACGACTCACAGCGCCGGCGGCATCACGCAGAAGGACCTCGACCTGGCAACGCTGCTCGAGGGTATCGCCAAACAACTTTCATGAAGCTACTGCTGGCGGCGACATTGTTTGCAACGTCGTATGCGTCAGCTCAAACCTTTGCCGGCTCGGCCGCCCTCGACGCGGCCACCGAACAGGCCATCCACGACGGATTGATCCCTGGCGCGGTCATCATCATCGGCCACGATGGGAAAATCGTCCATCGCAAAGCTTACGGCGCGCGAGCATTGATTCCAGCGCGCGAGCCGGCGACGCTTGACACGATCTATGACATCGCGTCGCTGACCAAAGTCGTGGCGACGACGCCTGCGATCATGAAGCTCTACGAGCAGGGCAAGATCAAGATCGACGATCCGGTGACCGCGTACCTGCCCGAGTTTCAGGGCGGCAAAAGCGCAATCACGATTCGCAACCTGATGACACACTACTCAGGACTGCGCCCGGATCTCGATATCGATCCGGCCTGGACCGGCTACGACACTGGCATCCGCAAGGCGCTCATCGACAAGCCCGCCGGGCCGCCGGGGATGACCTTCGTCTACAGCGACATCAACTTTGAGTTGCTGGGCGAGATCATCCGGCGCGTGAGCGGAAAGCCGCTCGATCAGTTCGCGCGCGAGCAGATTTTCGAGCCGCTGGGGATGCGCGAGACTAACTTCAAACCGGCGGCATCTCTGACAGCGCGTATCGCGCCCACGGAAATCGATGCCGCCACTGGCAAGCCCTGGCGCGGGGTCGTGCACGATCCCACGGCGCGTTACATGGGCGGCGTCGCTGGACACGCTGGTGTGTTCTCGACCGCGGACGATCTGGCGCGTTACGCCCAGATGATGCTGGACCGGCGTTTCTTCGCACCAGCCACTGTGGAGCTGTTCACTTCGCCAGCGTCACCGCCAGATCAGCCGATCCTGCGCGGTCTGGGCTGGGACATCGACTCACCCTACTCTTCGAATCGCGGCGATATCTTCCCGCGCGGGGCATCCTATGGACATACGGGATTCACCGGGCCCGCGCTGTGGATCGACCCAGCCAGCAAATCGTTCGTCGTGATTATGACCAACCGCGTTCATCCCAAAGGCGGCCACAGCATCAACGAATGGCGCAGGAATATTGCGACCATCGCAGCGCGTGGATTAGGTCTAGGTCCCGCAAATCATGCGACGCTCACCGGCCTGGATGTACTGGAGCAGGACGCATTCGCATCATTAAGAGGACCGCGAGTCGGCCTGCTCACAAATCAGACGGGCCTCGACCGCCAAGGCCGCCGTAACGTCGATGTGATGCTCGCGGCGGGTGTGAAGGTCGCTACACTCTATGCTCCCGAGCACGGGATCACGGGGGCCAAAGATCAACCCGACATCGCCGATTCGCGTGACGAAGCGACCGGCCTGCCGGTGTTCAGCCTATACTTCAACAGCCGTTTTCGTCTAACGCCGGAGATGCTGAAGGGTGTCGACCTGCTGGTGTTCGATATCCAGGACGTTGGCGCGCGCTTCTACACTTATTCCTGCACGATGCTCGATACGCTGGAAGAAGCCGCGAAAGCGAAGATTCCCTTCTACGTGCTGGACCGGCCAAATCCTGTAACCGGGCTGCACGTCGAGGGACCGATGCTGGACGCGAATCTCAAGAGCTTCGCCGGCTGCTACGATCTGCCGGTTCGACACGGGCTCACGATGGGTGAGCTCGCCACCATGGCCAACACCGAGCGCAAATGGAACGCCGACCTGCACGTCATCAAAATGCAGAACTGGCAACGCGGCGATTGGTTCGATTCCACCGGCCTCTCATGGATCGATCCGTCTCCCAACATGCGCAGCCTCAACGCGGCGACGCTCTATCCCGGCCTCGCACTCATCGAGTCGTCGAAGAACTATTCAGTGGGGCGGGGCACCGACGCTCCGTTCGAACAGATCGGCGCCGAGTGGGTGCATGGTGTGGAGCTGGCCGAGTTTCTGAATGCGCGCTTCATTCCCGGTGTGCGCGTTTATCCCACGCATCTAGCTCCAAAGACGGAGGGTGTGCGATTCGTCATCACCGATCGCGATCAATTCGATTCGATCCGCCTGGGTTTGGAAGTCGCCTACGCGCTGCACAAGCTATACCCCGGCAAGATAGACTTCGAGCTATCGAAGCAGCTCATCGGCAACCGCAAAATGATCGACGCACTGAAGGCCGGTGACGATCCGCGAGTGATCGAGCAAGGCTTGATGAACGACATCGTGAGCTACATAAATCGTCGTCGTCCATTCCTTTTGTACTGAGCCGTGGCACATGCTTTCAGTCTGTGCTGATATAATCCCCCCCGGGGGACTTCATCAAAGTATCAGGCGACATGCGAACCTTCACCCTAACCACGCTGCTTGTGGCCGCTAGTGCGGTCGCCGCTCTCACGATGTGGGGACAAGCACCCGCGTCTCAGAACATCACCATCAACTATCCGGCCAAGGCTCCTGCGAATTGGCCTCTGTTCCTCGCCAAAGAGGGCGGTTACTACCAAAAGTACGGCGTGAACGCGACCATGGTGTTTGGCGTCCACCCGGCCGGTATCGCGATGATCGTGAGCGGCGAAGCGCAGGCCACCAACTACCCGATGGAGCAGGCCATGCAGGCGGCATCCCTCGACGGATCGCTGGTGATCATGGGGAGTCCCATGAACCGCGGCCTGTTCGCGATGATGACCAAGAACAACATCAAGAGCGTCAAGGAGTTGAAGGGCAAGCGCTTCGGCGTCAGCCAGCTCGGCGACCCGCCCTATAACTTCGCTCTGGCGATTCTCGGGAAGAACGGGCTGAACGCGCGCGACGTCGAATGGATCCCGCTCGGCACCGACGGCAACGGCCGTGTCGCTGCGCTGGTCAGTGGTCGTGTGGATGCCACCATGCTGCCGCCTCCGGCATACTTCAAGCTCGAGTCGCAAGGGTTCAAGGAAATCGCCAACCTGGCCGACTACCAGGATCTGTACGCGCCCATGGCTTACGTGTTTAAGAAGAGCACCGTGGCGGCCAATCCCAAGCTGCCTGAGCTGCTCATCAAGGCTCAAGCCGAAGGCATCAAGCGCTACTACGAGGACAAGGCCATGGCAGTGAAGGCATACGCGGTGTATGATCCTCAGACTCCCGCCGATATTGATCGACTGTACGATCACGATCGCAAGGCCGAGTCCTATGAGCGTGTTCCCTACGTGCTGGCTCCGGCGGTGCAGTACATCGTCGAGCATCAGGCCGATCCGCAGGTCGGCGCGCGGCTCAAGGCGTACGACTTCCATAAGGTGATCGACAACAGCGTCGTCGAGCGTCTGGTACGCGAACATTTCTTCGAGAATCTGTTCGGCCCGTCGATAAAAGCGGAAGAAGACGCCAGGGCCAAGCTCGCGTTCAAGTAGTACACTCAAGATTCATATATGGCTGAAATCGTTCTGGGTATTGGATCGTCTCACGGGCCTCTGCTGTCGACGCCCCCCGAGCAATGGGATTTGCGCGCGAAAGCCGATCGGGAAAACAAGAAACATTGGTTCCGCGGCAAGACTTACGACTTCGAAACTCTACTAAAGGAGCGAGCGCCGGGATTCGCCGATCAAGTCACGGTCGAGGTTCGGCGCGATCGTTTCCAGCAGTGCCGCCGCGCGATGGAAGTGCTCGGCAAGAAGTTCAAGGAAACCGCCCCCGAGGCTGTCGTGATCCTGGGCAATGACCAGCGCGAGTTTTTCGATGAAGGTCTGACCCCCTCGATCACTGTCTATCGCGGGGCGCAGATCAAGAATGTCCAACATCTGCATGAAGACGCTCCCGGCTTGAATATCGCCGAGCCGGGGAATTCGCCGGAAGAGGGCGCGACTTACCCTGGCGCGTCGGAGTTGGCCGATCATATCCTCGATTCCCTGGAAGCCGAGAACTTCGACCTCGCCCAATCCGATATCACTCCTAAAGCCGCGCCGCGTGGGGGGATTCCACATGCCTACGGGTTTCTTTATCACTCGATCCTGGGCGACACGCCTCCGCCCAGCGTGCCGATTATCCTGAACGTCCATTTCCCGCACAACGTGCCCAAGAACGCGCGCTGCCTGCAGTTCGGCCACGCGCTCTATCGTGCGATCAAGAATTTCAAGGGCTACGGTAGAGTCGCCCTCATGGCCTCAGGCGGTTTGACGCACTTCGTGATCGATGAGGAACTCGACAAGACCATTCTCGACGCCATGGAAAAGGGCGACGAGGCCGCTCTTGAAAGAATCCCTGAGAACGTCTTCAAGGTGGGCACTGCGGAGACCAAGAACTGGTACCCGCTGATCGCCGCGATGAACGCCGCCGGCAAGAAGTATCACAAGGTCGATTACGTACCCTGTTATCGCTCGGAAGCCGGCACCGGCAACGCGATGGCGTTCGTGTACTGGGACTAACGCTTACTTCTTCGGCGCGTCCACTTTCCGCACGAAATTATTGTTGTCGACCTTGGTGTTCGCGCCTTCCTTCTCCAATGCGCGAGCCCCAGTAAGCGCGTCAATCATCATATAGTTGCCTTCGTGGCAGGCATACTCGTAGATCGTATAGCTCGGATCCTCTTTGTATGGCATGTGGATGGTAAACCGAGCCGTCCAGGTTTTGGGGTCGTTGACCGTCAGGTCGTAGCTCAGCTCGTCCTTGGCAACCCGGCGGAACTTCTCGGTCAGCACTGCGGCATCACTAAAGAAGCCGCCGCCCGTGCCGGTTTTGTTGTTCAAGTTGGTGGTCTCGACCACCAGCGTGTCGCCTTCCCAATGACCGCGTGAATCGCCCATGTAGGTCCGCAAGCCGTTGCCCCACGCCGGCCGCCCATCCAGCGGAATCACGCGCGTCTCGTGGATCATCTCATTGCGAATTACAACGAATCCCGGAGCCTGGA
The DNA here is from genome assembly GCA_025980665.1 of Bryobacteraceae bacterium. Lineage (GTDB taxonomy): Bacteria > Acidobacteriota > Terriglobia > Bryobacterales > Bryobacteraceae > Palsa-187. The sequence goes on along the minus strand of JAICXC010000048.1, from coordinate 28,687 downwards.
CGATTTCGTTGCCGAAGTTGTAAAGCGTCGGCAGCATGCTGCTGACCAGGCCGCGCGTGATGCAGCGGCTGTAGAAATCGAAATCTTCCCAGGTGTCGACCTTTTCCGGGAAATGGCTGCCTGGCCCGAGCCCGTTGCGCAAGCTTTTGGCATATGCTGCGCCGTCAGGCGTCAGTGCAGGAATCCTGCCGTTCGGCGGATCGACTACCAGTGAGGCCTGGGCGTTAGGCTTACCGTGCTCCACCCAGTATCCCGGCGGATTGATGTTCACCGTGTCCTTGGAAGACACGAACTCCTCACTGTCGCCTTCCGCCGTCCGCGCCGCTTGGGCTTCGCGCTGCTTTAACTCCTCATCCGTGAGCGTTGCCCGCGTGCCGAGGTTCGCTGGCCTTTGCATGGGGATGTTAGCTGTCGCGGGCCATTGTCCCTGCAAATCCGGATCGCCCCACGGAGTCTTGGGCGCGGTGTACCCTTTGCTCGCTTTCGCCGCGGGTTTAGCAGTCTGCGCTACCAGCGGCACCGATGCAAACAGGATCGCCGTAAATACCAGTCGTCTCATGGACCCCTCCTATTGCTGCTTACCGTTGGTGGGATCGTCCGGATTCGAGCCGCCGACGAACAGCTTCTTTCCATCCGCGAAGGTCACGCTGCTCCCGTTGGCCCGCATGCTGCCGTTCTTGGCCTGATATCCCTGCACTGAGATATCGGTGCCCACTTCGAGCGATCGCTTGGTGAACCCGCGCCGCAGCATGATGTTGGGGCTGCCGCATTCAACCATCCAGTTGGTCACTGTGCCGTCCGGATTCTTCACGTCTATGTGGATCCACGCATGCGGATTAATCCACTCCATGTCCGTGACTTTGCCTTCCAGCTTGATCGGCTTGCGCTGGTCGAATTCCGCCTGGAACGCATGATGCGCCCAAGCCGGCGCAGAGGCAGCCAGCAGCAATCCGGTGCAGATACTTACAGCCCAAAGGATCTTCTTCGTCATTTTCTTCATGGGCAATGCTCCTTACTTGGCAGGTTGTTTCTTAAACTGTCCATACAGCAACTCTTCGGCGAACTCCACGCACTTGAACTCCAGCAGTTGTGCGTTCTTTTCCATTCTCTTGTACAGCGGCAGGCTGATTTTCCAAGGCCGCGAAAAAACCGATGGATCTTCGATCGTGGCCTCGTAGTTGAGGTGATACGGATCGGGGCGCGTGAAGCGCTCGACTACGTGGAGCTTGCTGCTGGCGAAATCGCCTGCGCGATCGAACCATGCCAATCCGTTCAAGCCCGTGACGTCGACGACCAGTGTGTCGCCCTCCCAGTGGCCGTTATTGGTTCCCATCCAGGTGTCGGAGCCCGCTTCCTGAGGCTTACCCATGTTGACCATGCGATTCGCCGTCGCGTACTCATACACGAACAAGATCCCGCGCGGGGATTGCACGATCTGGAACGGATACGGCATGTAGTTCGCGCGAGGAATACCCGGCAAGTAACACTTCGCTTCCGGATCCAGCGTACGCCGGTTCTGGAAATTCTGCTTCTTTTTGGCGGCTGCGGCAGGTAGATAGGGAATGTCACCGCCTTCGACGACGCTCTGGCCCGCAGGTACTGCCCCGATGGCGCCCATTTGCCACATCGGACCGGGCTCGGCGGGGTGATCCTGGAGATCCCAGTTGGCCGTCCCAATGTATTCCCAGATTCCGCCCAAGTCGGGATGTCCGTCGAAGGCTTTGGAGGCTTTCGTCGCCTGCGCCCGGCCAGATGACGGGATCATGGCCAGCATCACTAAAAGCGCCAGGGCGGTCACTAAGGAAATCCAGTTTCGCACGGCTAAGATGTTACTGTACAAGAGTTTTGGAGTCAAGGCAGAGGCCGACAATCACTGCCCGGTGTATCCCTTCAGAGACCGCAGATAGCTTACGACATCCGCTATTTCCTGTGAGCTAAGCTTGCCTTTGTAAGACGGCATCAGCCCCTTGGTGACCATTGTCACCTCGCTCAGCTCGGATTTCAGAAACGACTTCACTTGACCGTTGCCGTCCACAAGCTGGACCGTGAAAAGGTCCCGGGTTAGCAGCCGGCCTGTGACCACTGTGCCGCCCTTTTTGAGCGTCACCCGAACCCCCCGATTCTCCGCAGCCACATCGGCGTCCGGATCGAGCAGCGCGCGTTCCAGATACTTGGGGGTGGCGCGGCGCATGCTGCCAATCCCCGTGAGCTCGGGTCCCGATCTGGAGCCGGTCGCCTTCACACGATGACAGCTCAGGCACTCGCCCTTACCCTCGAAGATTATTTTTCCCTTCGCGGCATCGCCTGATTGCGCGAACAGCGCACCACCCGTGAGAATCCAAACAGCAAATTTATTCACTCTAAGCGCGGTACGTCCTTCTCGTTTTCATTGGCGATTCTTGAACGCGGGAGAAATCCTAGACATTGGAAAGGCGAATCCACCCGGCAACCGGCTGAATCCTCTTGAAGCAATTTCGGCAGACCCATACGTATCCGCCATCTGGGTGTTTGGAATAGAAAGCGTGACGATAATGACCGCCTTCTAGAAGACCACGTTTGTCATGGGGATCCCGGTCGCGATCATTGCAGATGCACGCCCAGCAAAAACCACAATGATCGTGTGTCCACTCATCGTGCGGCCTCGTCCATCGCTTCCAGAAGAACCGAAATCCGCGCCAGTATTCTGCCTGGCGAAATTGCCATGCCGGCAAGGTTTCAACTGTTCGCAGATCGATCATGGCTGCAAGCCAATTTTACTTCAGATGCACGACGTCCTTCTCGTTCTCGTTGCAGATATACTCGGCAATTTCCTCACCAGGAGCCAGATCCCAGACATCGCGGATCTTCCAGGGTTTCCTAAACGCGCCCGGATCCTCAATGGTGATTTCCTTCTCGAGGTGCCCCAGATCGGGCCGCCGGTAGCGCTGTATCACGTGGAGCATTTCCGTATGCGGGAAAACTCGCAGCCAGCTCCGGTCGTTAAACCCGACCGTGTCCACCACCAGCGTATCGCCTTCCCAGCGGCCCACCGAGTGCCCCATCCAGCTCGGGTCGAGATTCTTCGGATGTGCGCGCCCGTCGAGAAAAATCTGCACAATGCCAGGGACATTGCCTTCCCATAGAATCGCGATCACGGTTGGCGTCTGAATGATTTTGTAAATGAAGGGCGATATGAGCAAGTTGTCTCCCGGCAGGCAGGATTCCCCGGGGTTTCCGGCGCCGCCTCGCGCGCGGCGTTGCTTCGTCACTTCCTCGGCCCACGGCAGCATCTCCGGATTGTCCGCGTCCGCCGGATTACCGATCCAGACACCCGATAAATCGAGTTTGCCATCGCGCCCTCGCGGAGCCGGCCCAGAAGGCGAGCTCTTGGATTTCTGGCGGATCAAGAGCGAAAAATCGTCTCCTGGGGTGCCTAGGTTTCCACCAAATGTCAGCCGGATATCGAGACGCGCTGTTTGCCCGGCCTGGATTGCGACTCCCTTCTTCTCGTACTTAGGGAACGTGAATCCAATCGGAGGAACCGTGACATCGTACATCCCGGCGGGCAGTTTCGAGAGCGTATAGCTTCCTTTGGCCACGGCCACAGCCTTGTAGACCGTTCCGGTCGCCACGTTCGTGGCTTGGATCGGGGCAGTGGACACTCCTTGGCCGTCTGGATCGGTCACCGTGCCTGAAAGAGTGCCGGTTTGCGCCAGAACACGTATAGCCAGGAGGCAAATTACGATCGCAAAACGCATGTCTTATGGTAATGGAATGGTAGAATCGACGGTGCCATGCGCACCTATCTAGTCCTAGGATTGCTTCTCTCCACGATCGCGCTGCAAGCGGCGAATAAGACTACTGCCGGCGAATTCATCGCCGAACGTCCTACGCTCGTTTCCCTGGGTTTTGAATGGCACATCGATGGCGACGACAACCATACCGCCGCCGTTTCGGTTTTTTATCGCAAGAAGGGCGATCAGGCTTGGAAAGAAGGCCTGCCTCTGCTCCGTTTAGATCATGAGCGGATCAACGAAAACTCGCTCCAGTACATCGTTCCGAATATGTTCGCCGGCAGCATCTTCGATCTCGAGCCGGGGACCGATTACGAGTGTCGCATGGTCCTGGCCGATCCCGACGGCGTGGACGGCAAGGCGGAGAATATCGTAGCGGTTCATACGCGTCCCGAACCTAAGCCGGCCACCGGAGGCAAGGTTTATCACGTGTATCCGCCCGGCTTCAACGGCCAGAAGCAGGAGCCTGCATTCACGGGACTATTAGGCGCATATTTCCAAGGTTCATCGGGCGCCGATTATTTCAATAGCTATCTGGCTCGCGTGCAGCCCGGCGACACGATTCTAGTTCACGCCGGCGTGTACAAAGATGACCGCTACAAATACGGGGGCCCGCTCGGCACCATCTCCAGCGGGACCTATTTCCTGACGCAGAGCGGCACGGCCGAGAAACCCATCGTGATCAAGGGCGCAGGCGACGGTGAAGCGATCTTTGACGGAGACGGCGCGTTCAATCTGTTTAACCTGATGGCGGCCAACTACAACTACTTCGAGGGTTTGACGATTCGCAACACCGAGCTGGCATTCTGGGCTGGCTACAAGAACATCACCGGCGCCACCGGCATCACCATCAAGAATTGCAAGCTCGAAAATATCGGCCGCGGCGTCTATTCGGATTGGTCCGGATCGAAGGACTTCTACATCGCCGACAACACCTTTGTGGGCAAGTTCCGGCCGGATATCCTGATGGGTTTTACGGGGCGCGAGTGGCAGGCTTATCCGGAGTTCGGAGCCAAGCTGGTTTCCGAATACGCGGTGAAGATCTACGGGCAGGGCCACGTGGTGGCGTACAACTCCATCCAGCAATTCCACGACGGCATCGATATCGCGACTTACGGTAATCCTGACGGCGCTCCTAACGTGATCCAGGACCGCCTGCCGGTTTCGATCGACTTCTATAACAACGATGTCTCGAACGTCGAGGACAACTGCATCGAGACTGACGGCGGCGCGCACAATATTCGCGTGTTCCGCAATCGCTGCTTCAATAATGGTAACCGGGCGCTCAGCGTGCAGCCGATGTTTGGCGGCCCGGTGTATTTCATCCGCAATATTGTGTACGATTCGCCCGAGGGCGGGGCCTTGAAGCTCACGGCCTCGTCGGCCGGCATCGTGATCTATCACAATACGCTGCTCGCGCCGGTCGAGCCTATGCTGCTCGCAACGTCCAACTTGCACTTCCTCAATAATCTGATTTTGGGGAAGAGCCAAAACCCCGGAATCTTCTCGATCGAATCTAATACCAACTACTCCAGTTCGGACTACAACGGCTTCCGTCCGAACGAAGGCGCCGAATATTCCTTCGAGTGGAGCACACCGCCTTTTTCGGTCCGCGCCGTTTTCCCCGGAGAGATGGGCGCGCTGGCGATGCAGCAGCAGAATCAGCTCGAAGCCAAATCCCGCGAGCGCAGGCGTTTTAAGACGCTCAAGGAATATAGCGAAGCCACCGGCCAGGATCGGCACAGCGTTATGGTGGATTACGACGTATTCCAGAAAGTATCCCCACCGGGCCCCGATCTGCGGACGCTTTACAAGCCCGCAGATTTCGATTTCCAGCTACGTCCTGGATCGGCCGCAGTGGACGCCGCGGTCCGGCTGACGGGCATTAACGACGATTTCACCGGCCGCGCCCCGGATCTGGGGGCCCTGGAAGTCGGCCGCCCGGTTCCGCATTACGGACCAAGATAATGCAACGACTCTTCACTTGTTGGTTGATTCTCGTTGTCTAACAGGTTCTCGGGCCGTTCCTCAGCAAGTTCGTCTCCCGAAGGAGCTTTTCGGTGCCTGGCGACTTAGCTCGGTTGAGGGTCAGCCGCCTGGATTACCCGACTTCTACGACCACCCCACGGGTCTGATTATTTACGATCCTTCAGGCAGAATGTCCGTTCAGATCGCGAACAAGCGCAGCCGTAAGCCCTTCTCCGGCGGATTCGCGGCGGGAACTATTGAGGAGAGGGCCGGCGCTTTCGATAGCTACTTCGGCTACTACGGAACTTACACCTTTGACGCCGCGACGGGAAAGGTCACCCACCACATCGAAGATTATTCGTATCCGGACCTGCGGGGCCGCGATCAAGTACGGTGGGTTGAGTTCCAGGGGAGCGATCGGATCGTCCTGATCCCGCTTGAAGACGGAAAAGGCGGCGTGATCGCCGAAAAGACGCGACCTACAAACTGGTTTGGGAGCGCGTCAGATAAAGGCTGACCGTTACTCCCGCGGCGTGATTGCTCTACGAACACCGGTTCAGTTGCTTGGACCTTTCAACGTGGCGAGATAAGCCACCACGTCCGCCACTTCCTGCGAACTCAGCCGATCTTTATACGAAGGCATCAGGCCCTTCGTCAGCACGGTCGATTCCTTAAGATCCGCTTTCATGTACGAATGCAGCTTCCCCTGCGGATCGAGGAACTGCACGGTGAAATTATCGTGATTGAGCAGCCGGCCAGTGACGCTCTTGCCATCTTTAGTCACCACTCGAACTAGCCGGTTCGAAATAGCCACATCGGCATCCGGATCGACAATCGACGTCTCCAGCGCCGTCAGGTTTAGCGTAGGTTCAGGCGCCGGCGTGCCTTGTTTCCCTCCACCCCGGCCTCCGCGTGGCACACCGATCTCACTCAAGTCGGGGCCCAGTCGCGATCCAACCCCGTTAATGCGATGGCAGCTTGCGCAATCGCCCTTGCCTTCATAGATCGCCTTGCCTCGCGCCGGGTCGCCTGACGGTCCTTGTGCGAGAAGCAGAACGCCGAGCAACCCGAACGCGAGTGCCACCACGCCAATTCGAATCGTATTCATGGGATGTTTACCGCTGCCCGTGATGATCGTCATTCGACAGCCGGCGCGCGTCGTCCTCAATACAGCGCGGCGATTCTTCCAGAGGCTCGGTGGTCGCCTTCACCACACGAGGCGTAACGGTCCAGGGCTGCACGAGCACTTTGGGATCGTCGACAATGGCCTGCCACACCAGGTTATTGTTCGCATCCAGCCATAGCCGCTCGGTCACATGCATGGCGTCGGTATGAAAATAGCCGTTCTCGCCGAACCAGGTAGTGTCGTCGAAATTCGTTACGTCTACCACCAGCGTGTCGCCATCCCAGTGCGCGATGGAGTCTCCATACGCGCCCGGATTCGCGTCCTCGCGATGCTTGCGGCCATCGGTGGGAATCACCCGATACGTGTCGCCCGACATGTCTTCATATAGGAAGATCATTTCGTTCGGCAGCTGCACGATCTTGCGCGGCGGTCCGATGCGCGGGACCCCTGGCCTACCACAGTAAAATACAGGATCGGTCCGGCTTTCGTGGTCGATCAGGTCCTTCACCTTGGCCTGGGACTCGGGCTTGTACGCGGGAGCCGCCGTGAATGGCAGCGCACCCTTCACTTCACCCTTCGGCGCCCGGCGATTGCTCAGATCAGCCTGCTTGACGATAACCTTCCCGTCGACTTGGCGCTTGATCCCACCCGCCGGCAGGTCCACCGCGTAAGCCCAAAGCCCGCTCAGATCGGGATGCCCGTCGGCCGTACGCTTGATCTTCCCCGGCTGTTGCGCGGCCACCAGTCCCATCAGGAAAAGTCCCGCCGAAAACACACTCGGAAGTCGCAGCTTCATCGCTTCGTTCTCCTTACTTCTCGGGAATCTGCCCTGCCGCGACGGTTTCGAGTGAGCTGCCATCCGCGAACGTAATCTTTTGCAGATAGCCGTACAGCGTGCCGTCCTTGGCCCGGACGCCGTCCACGGTAATCATCTGGCCCTGATATTTTGCGATGTCGTTCTTGTTGACGCCCACCCTCCGGAACCATGCCGGTGGACTGCCCTCGAAGTGCCACGCGTCGTTTCCACCATGTTCGCCTTTGGCATCCACGTAAATCGAAATGTGCGGATTAATCCACTCGACGCGGTTCAGAGTTCCGGTCACCTGGATCTTCTTCCCCATGTCGAACACGGCCGTAGTCGAATGATGCGCCCATAGCGATCCCGCCGCCATCGCTACCATCAATCCAGCGAGGATTCCGTATTTCAAAGCACCTCTCCCTCGATACAGCATCCGCTGTGGACAGGACCGTGTCAAGGCTGCCCGTCGCTAGAAACCCCGTCGTTATGGGCTTTAGCGCCCGTGTCTTGAAGTTATCCCGCTCGACTTCGGATAAATCAATATCTCGATGCGGTGCTGCGGAATCCCACAGGCGGCAGATACTCCCCGTGCGGCTCCCGATGCCACCACGCGCCCGTCCTGCGACGTTCCTCCCAGGTTGAAAACTTGTAGTCGTAGGTCACCGCCCGAATGTAGTGCGGTGGATGATCCGGGAACGGATTCTTCTCGAGCAGAGCGACCACTTCCGGCGATCCCTCCAGCAAACGCTCCACGAAGGCCACAAACCAGGGATTCGTGCGGTAATCGCCCAGCGCGGCAAACCACATCTGCCAATCCAGACGCGGCTGATGCGGCGCGGCCCACCGCGGCGCACGATTCACATCGCCAGGTTTATATGGGAATTCGTACGCCCGCCACTGTTGGCCATCGTCCGACCCTTCGATCACGATCTCCAGTCTCTCCGTGGTCATCACCGCGAACAGGCCATAGGAGTTCACTACCTGAAACGGCGATGAGTAGCGGGCGAGGGTCTCCATGGGTTCGGGCAAGCCTCCCCTAATGTTTTCGAAGATCCGCGCGAGACCAAGCGGCAGGATCAGCAGAGTCAGCGCCGCGGCCGCAAGGCGTCCGGCTCGTCCCGTTCGAGCCGGCTCCGCCATCAGCCATTCGCGAACTCGCCGCGGCGTCCAAACCAAGCCGCGCAGCGCCTGATCATCGAACAGAAACAGGGTGATCGCCGCCGCCAGCAGGTTGAAGAAGGTGTAATTCCCGGTCAGAAATATCAGAGCTTCGAGGCTCAGCAGTAATCCCGCGCCAAAGAAACGGATCCGCCGCGGCATGAAGATCAGGAACGGCGCGCCCAATTCGATCGCCAACACCATAAAAGTAGAAAAGTGTTGGAACCCGCGAGGAAGCTTATCGGCGTACCAGGCGACGACGGTCGGCAGCGGCTGCGTCCAGTAATGGAAATCGAGCGCGCTTAGGCTGCGCCAGTTCGGATCGCCGCTGGCGAGTTTCACGAAGCCCGACAAGAAATATAACCGAAACGCCAGCCAGCGGAACAGCCATGCGATGGTCCTTTGGGTAACGATCGTGTGGCCGAAGAAGATCGCCAGAAACCCCGTTTCAAGCAGCAGAGCATCCCACTGGAACGATAGAAACTCTTGCCCCGCCAGGCTGAATGAAAGATACAGCACGTATAGCAGGACCAGAGCCAGACGCTCCAGCCGCCCGATGAACAGGACCGCGCCCAGTCCCACACCCATCCACGCGGCGCCCACCAGAATTTTGTCGGTGGAGTTAATCCAGAAAAGGCTCGGCGCAGCCCAGAACCGCATCCAGCCGAGACTGGTCCCCACGCGGCCCAAGAAATCGTGCGCCGGCGAAATTCCGTGCTCGCCCAGAAGCCCCGTCACCTGCACGGCCAGCGACGCGAATGCCACGATGTAGATCGCGGCCAGCACTCGCAGGAAGAGCCACTGCGTGAGCGCGAATCGAGCGGGTTCGATGCGCTTGCCGAACGTGAGCCGCGTAAGCCAGTAAAAAAAACTTCGCCGCTTGGCGATGAATCGGTACGCTCCCTCGGTAAAAGCCGCTATGAAAGAGGAAGACTCGTAAATTCCCTCGCGGCCTAGGGTTTCAAACACCGCCCGGGCGCCGCTGGCGACGGAACCGTCGGGACGCACCAACTGGACCGCTTGTGCGAATGCACCAGCGGGGATCTGTGGGAAGCGGCTACCGACCTCTTGCGAGGGCGCGAAGTCGATTCGATCACCCGTCAGCCGCTTCCAATAGTCGATCCAGATGCGGCAGAAGCCGCACCGGCCATCGTATATCAGAAGCGGCTGCAAGCCACCTCAATTTTACTTAGTGCAGACCCAGATTGGCATAGACCCACATTGTCGCCATGCCGATCAGTAACAATGCGGATAGTACCCCCAGCCAAACAGCGAATTTGTTCACATGGGAAATGCGCGATTGTAGGACCTGCTGGTCACGCGCCATGTGCTCCTCGCCGGATGCGAGGAACAGTTGATCTTCTTCACGCATACCGATCAGCGCCCGATAGATCAGCAGCCCTACCAGAATCACCGTGACGGACGCCCACGACAATGTCAAAACGTTCAGCATAGAACCTCCCGGACTTCGACCCTAGGTTTTATTTCATCCGCACCCGGAAAGCAACCCCCTCTTTGAAGAGGTCCGCCGGGTTCCTCATCAGCTTGACTTGGGTGTCCCGTTACGCTATCCTTACAATTCATTCATCTTCTGGTAATTCGCCTGTAGTAGGCGCGATCTGCTCCCTTTCGTCCCTGGCAGACCCGACAGTCAGAGCCCACTATAATGAGTAAAAAAAGATGAAGCAGCATTATTTCGTGGTCGTCCTGGCCCATTCCCTTCATGGACGTCTGCGCCGCATCCACATTCCGCATCAGGCCCTGTATGTCCTCCTCGGTCTTGCGCTTCTTGGTTCCTTCTCGCTGTTCGGCATGGTTTCCAGCTATCTTCGAATGACCTGGAAGGTATCCAATTACAATAACTTGCGAACGGAAGTGGATACTTTACGTCACCAATACAAAGCGCTGCGGCAGGAGAACGATCAGAAGGACGCTCAGCTCGCCGAATTACAGTTACTTGCCAGCGAAGTGACTCTGGCGCTAGGGCTGAAGAGAACGGTGGATAGTTCCAGCGATTTCGTGGACGACGGGCTGCTGGTTCCTACGTTCCGGGAATCCATCGATGAGTACAACTTCCTCAAGTCCGCCAGTTTCTCCCGCCTCCAGAGAAGTTATCCCCACGCTTGGCAAAAGAACACCATGCCCGCGATCTGGCCCGTCAATGGCAGGCTGCTGAGCCACTTCGGCGACCGCCAGGATCCGTTCTCGGGCGAAGGCGCGTTTCACACGGGAGTTGACATCTCCGCCCCCCAGGGAACTTCGGTTCGCGCGGCCGCGGACGGGGTGGTAGAGCACGCTGAGTTTGCTTCCGGCGGCTACGGGAAGCTGGTCGTGATCGACCATGGCAACGGCATCCAGACCTGGTATGCGCACCTCTCTGGCTTTGAGGTAGTCCCCGGTCAGGAAATCCGGCGTGGCGAGATTTTGGGCTATTCGGGCGCAACCGGCCGAGCGACATCTCCCCATCTGCACTTTGAAGTGCGCCGTCAAGGCAATCCTGTAGACCCCTATCCTTATCTCGCAAAATCCACGCTGGTCGAGGCTGCGCCTCCAGACCTCCCGTTCTAACGCTAATATCAAGAGATGAGTCTCGCGAACAAGTGTTCGCGGCGGCTATTCCTGGCTTCCATACCTGGCGTCTGCGTTGCCGCCACTACCGGCAAGGGCAATGTTTCTCCCTCCGTCGTCAGCCGTTACGCCGATCCGACCACCGAGTTTGCCGTCTTCCGCCTCACCGATCCGAACCACACCAGCGCTCTGCCGCCGCACTATGCGCGAGCCGTATCGCGGAAGGGCAACTTCCTCATTTACGCTTCTGACGAGTCCGGCAGCACGCAGGCCTACCGTCTGGATTTGAAATCCGGCCAAGCTCGTCTCCTTACCGATGCCGAGGACTTCAATCCTGCCTGCTTTACACTGGCTGCCAATGAGCGAAGCTTCTGCTATGTCGATGGCGTCCGATTTTATTTAAGCAGTCTCACGTCGCTGCGTCCGCGCCAGGTTTATCAGTCGCTGGAAGGCTATCGGCCCACAGGTCTAAACCTTACCGACGACGGGTTGTCCGCTGCCCTCATCGAGAAAAAAGGTTCCCATTACCGTCTGCAGTGGATCCGGATGATGGACGGCATGGCGGCCACATTGGCGGAAAGCGATGGGGAGGATGACGAAATCAGCGATCCTGTGCCGCGCCCGCGCCGTGCGTCTGTGCTCTATCGCCAGGCCGGGGGCGTCTGGCTTGCTAATGTCGATGGCAAGCAGAACTATCGCCTCCGGCTTGCCGACGGTCATGCGGCGGCTGCCATCTGGAGTCCCGATGGTCGAACCGTCCTCTATCTGAACGTTCCTCCCGATCTGCACAAGCTGCGCAACATCCGCGAGTTCACCGCGGATAGCAACGAAGATAAGGCGATTTCCGACACCACACAATACGCGTGTTTCGAGCGGAATGCCAACGGCAGCGTGTTCGTCGGCGCCAGCGGCAGCAAAGCCTCGCCGCACGTGCTGCTGCTGGTGCGTTCGGTTGGCCGCGAATTCACTCTATGCGAGCATCGCGCTAGCGATCCTGTCAAAGTGTCGCCGATCTTTTCGCCCAACAGCCAGAATGTGTTCTTCGCAAGCGATCAGCATGGCAAGCCCGCTATTTACCGCATCGCGGTGGACAAGCTGGTGGAGACGACCGAAGAAACTCCGCCCGCGCCTGAGCGCAAGTAGGACCGTCTACAGCAATCTAACCGGCGGCGGCTGGCGCAGCGTTTGGTACACAACACAATACCGCTCGGTCAGGCTGAGTAGCTTGGTTATTTGCTCGGCGGGAGCCTGCGTATCCAGATCGAAGCGCAACCGGATTTCCTTAAATCCTACGGGCTGATCCTTGGTTACGCCCAGCGTGCCGCGAAAATCGAGGTCCCCTTCCACATTCACAGTTCCGCCTCGAATCGGAATCTGCAGTGCCGTGGCGACCACGCGCAGAGTCACACCGGCACACGCCGCCAGCGCTTCCAGCAACATGTCTCCCGAACAGGCGGATAGCCCATCTCCACCGGTTGCGCGGTGGAGTCCGGCCTCGACCACCGCACGACCGGTTTCGACTTTGCAAGTCAACGCCGCGTCATCCAGTCTGGCCCGCGCCCGTAACGTTATGGTCGCTTCCTCAGGATGCTCGCGATAGCGGGCCTTCAGCGGCGCTTGGACGGCGCGCAATTCGACAGAGTCCATGAACTCGATTCTGTCAGAACGTGAGACCGATCATGAAATCGCCCTGGTTCTTATTGGTGCGCAGCAGGTCGGCTATGGGATCCCGGAAATTTTCCGATCCCCAGCGCGTGTAGCGGAATTCAGGAGTTATCCGGATATGTCCCAGCTTGAATTCGACACCTCCTCCGAACGTGGCGCCGATATCAGTATCTTTGTTGAACTCGGGAACCGACGTCACATCGATGTTGGCCGCGGCTGCCGTAGTCTTGATTTGATCGACTCCCGAGATGTGCCGGAAGTTCGCTCCGAAGTCCACGAACGGTCGCGCTGGCCCCCCGAAAACCGCCCATTTCCCGAGCACTGGAAATTCCCAGGAATTGGCTGTGGTGTTGGTTGTTGTCGGACTGCCTGGACCGCCGAACTGGTTGTAATCGAATCCTAGCCGCCGATACAGTGCGTCCACTTCGATGGAAAATCGAAAAGGCAGATTCAACTGCACGGTGGGACCCACCACATAGCGATGAGTATTGGTCGCGTAGGCCGCCTGATTCCCGCGCGCCGTATCGAAGGCGTCCGTAATCGGTACACCTCCCTTGATGCCCACCGAAACCGCTTGTGCGGACGCGGTGACTCCTACCGCAAACACCAATAGCGTTAATTTCATGCTCCTGGGAGAGCAACTGGTGTTCCAAACCAGCGCCCTCTAGAAACGTCGGCAAAATATGCACACGTCAACTGATCAGCTTGGCGATCAGATACGCAGCGCCTGCCGCCAAGCCGCCTATGGCCGTGGTCCGCAGCGAACTGCGGATTTTTGGGGCCCCCGTGAAATGCCCCTTAACATACCCAAAAACAGCCAGCGCGATCAGCGTGGCGATCACCGAGTAGAGCAGGGCAGTGTGCGAATCCGGCGTGATCATATAGGGCGCCAGAGGGATCAATCCGCCCACAATATACGATCCTGCGATGGTGAATGCGCTGGTGATGGCGCGCTTGGGATCGGGCTCTTCGAGTCCCAGCTCGAAGCGCATCATCCAATCCACCCAGACTTTCGGCCGCGCTTCGAACGCGGCCAGAATCGGTTGCGACTGCTCCTTGGTCAGGCCATACGATTCCAGAATTTCGATGACCTCATGACGCTCGTCGTCGGTCCGTTCGACGATCTCCATCTCCTCGCGCCTGCGTTCGCTCTCGTAATGTTCGGTGTCGCCCTTGGCTGCGAGATATCCGCCCAGCCCCATGGCGATCGAGCCGGCGGCCACTTCGGCCAGTCCCGCGACGATGATCACGGTGGAAGCGTCCACCGCGCCGCTCAGGCCCGCGGCCAGCGCGAAGGGCACCGTAAGCCCGTCGGCCATGCCGATCACTACATCGCGCACCACCAGCGATGATTCGAAGTGTTTTTCAACGTGCGTCGTTTGTGGCATTAGCGTGCGGCATCGAGTTCGGCCTTAAGGTACCTGCCAGTATAAGATTCCGCAACCTCGGCGATCTCCTCCGGAGTCCCCTCGGCCACGATCCTGCCGCCGCCGTCGCCGCCCTCGGGCCCTAGATCGATCACCCAATCCGCCCTGCGAATTACTTCCAGATTGTGCTCGATGATCAGGATACTCGCGCCCGTCCGCAATAGTCTCTCAAACGCATCCAGCAGTTTGGCGATATCGTCGAAGTGCAGTCCCGTAGTCGGCTCATCGAAGATATACAGCGTGCCCGCGCTGGTGGCCTGCGAAAGGTGGGCGGCAAGTTTCACGCGCTGCGCTTCTCCCCCGGAAAGCGTGGTGGCGGATTGCCCCAGACGGAGATAGCCCAGGCCCACATCCGCCAGTACCTCGAGCTTCTGGGCCAAACGCGGAGTCGCCGAAAAGAATGAGATCGCTTCCTTCACGGTCAGCCCCAGCACCTCGTGAATGTTCAAGCCGTGATACAGAACCTCCAAAACCCCCGGCTTAAAACGCGTGCCTTTACAGTCATCGCAGATCAGTTCGACGTCCGCCAGGAACTGCATCTCGACGGTCACTGTTCCATCGCCCTGACAGGTTTCGCAGCGTCCGCCCGGGATATTGAATGAAAAATGCCCCGCCGTGTATCCGCGCCGGTCGGCTTCGGTCGTCGATGCAAACAGCTCGCGGATAATATCGAACGCCTTGATGTAGGTGATCGGATTCGAACGCGGTGTACGGCCGATAGGCGACTGATCCACCAGCACCACTTGCTTCAGTAGCTCGGCCTTTTCCACCTTGCGGCACGTCAGTTTCTCCGGCGGCACGCCCCAGTCTTCCGGCGATGTGCCCGTCAGCAGAGTCGACTTACCCTCTTCGTGGCTCAGACGTTTTTCTAACGTCTGATAGATCACGTCATGCACCAGCGTCGATTTGCCGGAACCGGAAACACCTGTGATCGCGACCATCACGTTGAGCGGAATCGATACGTCGATGCCTTTGAGATTGTGCGCCTGGCAGCCCAGGAATCGCACAACGCGCCTCGGGTTGGGCGTTCGGCGGCCGCTGAAATAAGATGTCTTCAGATCGCCGCGCAGGTACTTGGCTGTAAGTGAAGTACCTTCTGTGATCAGCTTTTTATAGTCGCCCTCAAAGACAATGTTGCCGCCATTCTCGCCAGCGCCCGGCCCCAGGTCGACAATGTGATCCGCCGAGCGCATCACGTCCGGATCGTGCTCCACCACCAGGATCGTGTTGCCGATATCCCGCAGTTCTTCGAGAATGCCGACCAGCCGGGCCGTATCGCGGCTATGCAGGCCGATGGATGGCTCGTCGAGTACGTAACACGCGCCCACCAGCCGCGAACCGAGACACGTGGCAAGCTGGATACGCTGCGCTTCGCCGCCTGATAGCGTCGCCGAAAGCCGGTCCAGCGTGAGATATTCGAGTCCCACATCGTTCAGGAACTTCAGCCTCTGTCGGATTTCGACCAATACTTTGTCGGCGATGGCCATCTCTTCGGGCGCGAGCTGGAGCGAAAGGAAGAATTCCTGGGCTTGCGCGATGTTCATGCGCGTCACCTCGGCCATATTCATTCCGCCCACGCGGATCCATAGTGCCTCCGCCCTCAAGCGCGATCCGCCGCAATCCGGACACAGCGTATAACCGCGATAGCGGCTTAAGAACACGCGCACATGCACTTTGTATTTCTTCTTCTCCACCTCCTTGAAAAAGTCGCGAATGTGCTGATGGACAATTGCAATCTCGTCCTTGCGAAGGTCCAGCATCGGCACGTTCAAACGAACCTTGCCCTTATTGTCCTTCCGGAAATCGACGCCGAATCCGGAATATTGAGGCTTGGTCCACGGATCCACCGCGCCCTGCTGGATGGACAACGCCCGGTTCGGGATCACCAGATCCAGGTCATAGTCGATGGTGTTCCCGAACCCTTGGCAGCGTTTGCACGCACCGAAAGGACTGTTGAAGCTAAATAAGCTGGGCTCGGGTTCCGTGAAGGTCTTGCCGCATAGCTTGCAGGAAAACTTCTCATTGAACCGAAGTGTCTGGCCCCCGCTGGCAGGCTCAAAGATTGCCTCGCCGGCTTCGCGATAGCAGATCTCCACGGCGTCCACCAGACGCTGCCGGATGTCAGGAGTAATCGCCAGCCGGTCGACGACAATAAACACGGGCTTCGAGAAATTGACATCGAGCAAAGACTCCGGCGTCGAGAATTCGAATATCTTCCCGCCCTGATACAGCCGGTTGAAGCCGCGTTTTCGCAGGTCGAACAACTTATCCCGTAGAGCATCCGTGTTTTTTTCCGCTGCCAGCGGAAACAGTACATACCAACGCGACCCATCTGGCTGAGCTTGCATTCGCCCGGCGACTTGATCCACCGAATCGCGCTCGACGTAAACGTTGCAGTTAGGACAATAGGTCCGGCCCGCACGCGCCCACAGCAACCGCAGGAAATCGTATAGTTCAGTCGAAGTCGCCACAGTCGATCGTGGATTGCGCGTCGTATTCTTTTGCCGGATGGCTACCGGCGGCGCGATACCGTCGATCTCATCCACGTCCGGCTTTTCCATGCGCTCCAGGAACTGCCGCGCATAAGCGGACAGCGATTCCACGTAGCGCCGCTGGCCCTCGGCGTAAATCGTGTCGAAGGCGAGCGACGACTTGCCGGATCCGGATACACCTGTGACCACGGTCAGGCGGTCGTGCGGGATCGCCAAAGAGATGCCCTTCAGGTTATGAACCCGAGCGCCACGAATACAGATGGAGTCGTTCAAGGGAGGGTTACCTACTAGTATAGAGAATTGAATCTAGCCACCATTCGCAGGAAACTTGTCCAGTGGTACGATCGCGGCCATCGCGACCTTCCCTGGCGCCGATCGACCGATCCTTACGCCATCTGGGTTTCCGAGATCATGCTGCAGCAAACGCGCGTTGCTGCGGTGATCCCGTACTACGAACGCTTCCTGAAGTGCTTCCCCCGGGTCGAGGATCTTGCCCAGGCGCCAGAGAGTGAAGTGCTCTCGCGATGGAGCGGCCTCGGGTACTACTCGCGCGCGCGCAATATGCAAAAGGCTGCCCGCCAGATTGTCAATTCAGGCGAATTTCCGCGCGACTACGATTCCATCCGGGCGCTGTCTGGCATCGGCGATTACACTGCCGCCGCAGTGGCGAGCATCGCTTTCGGGCTGCCGCATGCTGCGGTCGACGGGAATGTGCGGCGCGTGGTCATGCGTCTGGCGGGCGATGCTCGTACGGATGTCGGAGCGCTGGCAACCCAATTATTAGACAAGCGCGACCCGGGTCGATGGAATCAGACGGTGATGGAGTTCGGCGCTACGGTGTGCCTGCCTCGCGCCCCCCTCTGTGCTGAATGCCCTGTATCGGGAGAATGCCGAGCCTATCGCCTTGACATCCAACAGGAGTTGCCTCCACGGAAGAAGAAAGTCATGATTCGGCGAGCGCATACGCTCCTGGTCATACGGCGGAAAGGCCGCATCCTGCTGACGCCCAGCCCTCGTGTGTCGGGATTCTGGGAGCTTCCCGAAACATTCTCCGGAGTCCGCTTGGGACCTAAGCTGGGCGAGTTTCGCCACGCCATCACTAACAGCCAGTATCACTTCGAGGTTCGTGAAGCACGAATCGGCGCGCACCCGAAGACCTGCCGGTGGTGGGATGAGCAGAAACTCGTTGAAATCCCGTTAAGCACTCCAACCAAAAAAGCACTCCGATATCTAGACGCCGCGTCGATTGCCCCATAGATCGATGTGCAGGCGCGGGCTGTACCGAAATCCTTCGCGCTTGCAGATCTCGGTTAGCCACGGTGTCCGCGCGCGAATCACCTC
Source organism: Bryobacteraceae bacterium (assembly GCA_025980665.1). Lineage (GTDB taxonomy): Bacteria > Acidobacteriota > Terriglobia > Bryobacterales > Bryobacteraceae > Palsa-187. Next base: position 10,370 of record JAICXC010000048.1, on the reverse strand, counting down.
TGACGTAGTGCCTTCGGGCATCAAGACAACTCTCCTTCGATCGGCGTGGATGTTCTCGATGATCTTGGCGATCTCCACCATATCCTCTGGCGAGGCCACCACGAACTTCAACTGATACTCGTACTCCGACATTAGTTGTGTGAGTATCTCAGGCTGATAGCGAAGACGCTCATGCTGCGCCGCCCACTTGCCGCCCTCACGCTCGTGCGGCGTCGAGTTGTCGAGCTTCGGACTGATGCTCATTAGGTCGCAGGCGACTGGATGATAGACAGTCCCCGCAGTTTCAACGGTGATGTGCAGTCCGAGCCCTTTGATACCCTTCGTCAGTTCGACGATGTCCGGTGCGATCATCGGCTCGCCTCCGCTCACCACGGCATGCTTTGTGGGATGCGATCGCACACATTCCAGGACTTCGCCGACACTCATCTCCTTGCCTTCAGGTGTCCACGACGTATACGGCGTGTCGCACCATACGCATCGCAGATTGCATCCGGACGTGCGCACAAACACGCTCGGGACCCCGGTGAGCATCCCCTCGCCTTGAATCGAGTAAAAAATCTCTGAGATCTTCATTTGCGATATGGCAACGAATCGCTCAATCCAGCCTCTCGAAATCCCCTCAGACGCAGCAGGCACGAATCGCAGTGCCCGCAAGATCGTCCGGATGGATCGGGATCATAACAGCTATGTGTCAGCGCGAAATCGACGCCGACGTCCGCTGCCAGCTTCACGATTCCCGCTTTGTCGAGCTGCGCCAGCGGTGTATGAATCTGCAGCCGTGTCCGTCCCTCGACGCCCGTCTTCGTCGCGAGGTTCGCCAAGTGCTCGAATGCGGCGATGAACTCCGGACGGCAATCCGGATAGCCCGAATAGTCGATGGCGTTCACGCCAATGAAAATATCCGAGCATTCGAGCACCTCCGCCCACGCCATCGCGTACGAAAGAAAGATAGTGTTGCGCGCCGGAACATAGGTAATCGGAATGCCTTGTGTGCCTGGTTCCAGGCTGTCCTTCGGCACCGCAATGTCGGCCGTGAGGGCGCTCCCGCCGAAGGCTCGCAGATCGATCTGAGCCACCCGATGCTCGCGCACGCCAAAGTGCCTGGCAATCCGCGCTGCCGCCTCCAGCTCGATCCTGTGCCGCTGGCCGTAATCGAAGGAGAGCGCGTAACACTCGAATCCGTCGCGGCGGGCGACACCCACACAGGTGGAAGAATCCAGTCCTCCGCTCAATAAACACACAGCTTTCATCGCTTTCGGGAATGATACCCCACAATGATATGATCGCTCGATGACCACACCGACGCCTCCCCAGCACCGGTCTTTCGTTCCGGAGAACTCCAATATGAAGGAGTTCACCTGGCGGGCTCTGCTATTGGGTCTGGTGATGTGCGTGATTCTCGGGGCCGCCAACGCCTATCTCGGTCTCAAGTCCGGCGTGACCATTGCCGCCACCTATCCGGCTGCGGTGATCGGCATGGCTGTACTGCGTATCTGGAAGGGATCGATTCTCGAAGAAAACATTGCCCGTACGGCAGGATCCATCGGTGAATCGGTAGCCGCAGGCGCCGTGTTCACGTTACCCGCGTTTCTCATTTCCGGAGCCTGGTCCAGCTTCGATCCCTCCCAGGCATACTGGAAATCCACCGCCATGATGGTGGTCGGCAGTATCATCGGCGTGTTGTTTGTTTCCCTGGTCCGGCGGGTGATGGTGGAGGATCCGACGCTCCCGTTTCCGGAATCGCTTGCCGCTGCCGAGATCCACAAGGCCGGCCAGCGTGGCGCCGAGGCCGCGCGCTATCTGTTCTGGAACATCGGGGTGGGTTCGCTGGTGCAACTGATGGGCGCGTTCAACCTGTACGCCGTAGACAAAGATATCCCGGTATCCATCGGAAGCTTGGGTGCGAACGGCGTGCGTCTGGGCCCGGCTGGCAGCACGAGTACGATTCCGACGGGCGGAATCTCGATGTTTTCCGGGCCAACGGTCAGTCCCGCTTATATGGGAGTCGGCTACGTCATCGGGCCGGAGCTCGGGGCCCTTCAGTTTTCCGGCGGCCTGTTGGCCTGGGGAGTGCTGGTCCCACTGTTCATGTACTTCCTGGGGCCTAGAATTCAGGCATTCATTCCAGCGGGGGCGGGTGAAGCCGGATGGGCCGGACAGGCAGCAGCCGTGTGGCGATACATCGTTCGGCCTATTGCCGTGGGTGGAATGCTCGTGGGCGCGGCGTATACGCTTTTCCGCATGGGCAGGAGTCTGACGTCGAGCCTGGGCCGCGCGCTTAAGGAAGTTCGGCACGGCTCACCCCCGCTTGAATCCATGGCGCGGACCGAACGCTACATGGGATCGAAAACCGTGCTCTCGCTGATTGGCGTGATGTTTCTGCTGATGATTGCCTTGTACGTCTATATCTCGGGAAATATCGTCGCGGGAGCCGTCGCCGCGGTTGTCATGCTGATCGTAGGTTTCTTCTTCGCCACGGTATCCGGAAACCTGGTGGGCATGATCGGATCGTCCAACAACCCCATCTCCGGACTCACGCTGTCCACGCTGATCATCGCCGCGCTGCTGATGGTCGCCCTAGGCATTCGCGGACCTGGCGGCGTGGCGGTGGTGCTGGGTGTCGCGGCGGTGGTGTGCGTCTCCTCCGCCGTGGCGGGCGAACTGTTACAGGACTTCAAGGTCGGTTACATGCTGGGTGGCACACCGCGCACGATCCAGATCGTCGAGCTTATTGCCGTGGTCGTGGCGAGTCTCGTCATGTACTATCCGCTTTACATCCTATATCAAGGCAACCTCAAGAGCGGCGGCACGGGCTTTGGCGATCCGAAGCTGTCCGCGCCGCAAGCCGGGCTGATGGCGCTACTTGCCCAGGGAATCGTCGGCGGCGATATGCCCTGGCCCTTGGTTGTGACCGGAATGCTCTTCGGCGTCGCGCTCATCATGTTACAGGTGCGCAGTCCGATGCTGGTTTCCGTCGGCATGTACCTGCCCTTGCAAACATCCTTCGCCATTTTCATCGGCGGCCTGCTGCGCTGGGGCTCCGATGTGGTCGCCAGGCGCAGGGGTTATAACGACGCTCAGAAGGCTCGCGTCGAAAGCGTCGGGATCTTGATCGCGAGCGGTTTGATCGCCGGAGAAGCCCTCACCGGCCTGGTGGTAGCGTATTTCAAGTTCAAGGATCAGCCCATGCCCGAATTCTTTCCCGACCCATCATACGTATTCGGACTTGGCGTGATGGCTCTGCTGGGTATCGCGATGATACTGATCCCGCTATCGAAAGCCGGCCGGCCGGAAGATCCCGCTCCGCCCGCCGCGATCATGTGATTCGGCGTCCCGCGATCCTCGCCTTGGCGGGCGGTTTGGCTGGTTTGTAGGGGCGAGGCATGCCTCGCCCGATGCTAAAGTAAGTACTTGTCCCGCGTCGTATCCTCCCCAAAATCGAGTTCGGACGGCGGTGTCCTTTGGACCCAGCTGTACCTGGGCCTGGGCTTCACCACCATGGCGACCCTCATCATGGAACTTGCGCTTACGCGCATATTCTCGGTGGTGTTTTACTATCATTTCGCCTTTCTGGCGATCTCGATAGCTCTGTTTGGGTTGGGCGCTGGCGGAGTCTTTTCCTATGTAGTCGCCTCGCGCCGTGGAAACGTATATCAGAAACTGGGCACGCTCGCGCTATCCGCGAGCCTCTCGGTATTGTTCGTCCTCTGGTTCATTTTGTCCAGGGAAAATAACGACATCCTGACGCTGGCGGGAGTGTATTTCGCGACCGCGGTTCCATTTTTCCTCGCGGGCACCATCGTCTCGATTGCCATTTCCGAAGCCATCGAACGCGTCGACAGAGCTTATTTCTTTGATCTGGCGGGTGCTGCCGTCGGCTGTCTTCTCCTGATACTGTTCCTCGACGTTGCGGGCGGTCCAGGAGCTGTGATCGCCGCTGCTGCCGTATACGCGATCGCCGCCGCCCTTTGGTATAACCAAGCCCGCCAGGACGGCCTGCGCATCGTGGCGGTGCTGGCCGCGCTGCTGATGGTGACGCTGTTAGTGGTTAACGGTAAGGTGCACTGGTTCGATGTCCATTGGGCCAAAGGCGAGCGCATCCCCGAAGAACGCTTCTCGGCTTGGAACAGCTTTTCGCGCGTTGGCGTCATTCAGAACCGCAACCCGGATGGCAGCCCCTACTGGCTGATTCGTATCGATGCCGATGCAGCCACAGGGATCGCGACCTACGATTGGGCCCACGGCCTCGCGGATGCCGATCGGGCGAACCTGCTGCGGCAGGGTCAGGGACTCCCCTACGCGATGCGTCCCGGCGCCAAGACCCTGATCATCGGTCCCGGCGGCGGATACGACGTCTCGCGAGCACTCGCCTCGGGCAGCAAAGATGTCACCGCCGTCGAAATCAATCCGCTGATCGCCAACAAGATCATGCAGGATGTCATGGTCAAAGACAACTACGGGATTTATCTGCTCCCCGAAGTTCACCTGCATGTCGAGGACGGCCGCTCCTTCGTGCGCAGCAGCACCGAGAAGTATCAAGTGTTGCAGGCGACGCTGGTGGATACGTGGGCATCCACCGCGGCGGGCGCCTTTGCGCTGTCTGAGAACAATCTCTACACATCGGACGCCTTCTACGACTATCTATCGCATCTGACTGACGACGGACTGTTGGTCTTTACGCGCTGGGGATTCGAGCCGCCCCGCGAATCGCTGCGCCTGGTCTCGCTCGCCATGGATGCTCTGGGGCGCTTAGGAGAGGGAAACGCCGCGTCACATGTGATCGCCGTACGCGACGATGCCACTAAGCTTAACGGTTGGGGCGCACAGGACACCGTGCTCATCTCGCGAAAGCCATTCTCGGCGGCCGATATCGAAAATGCCCGGCGGCTGACCGCTGCATCGCACATGGACGTTGTGTATGTGCCCGGCCAACCTGCAGGCACATCAGTTAACAACGCCTTCGGCCAGCTTCTATCCAGCCCGAATCCGAAGGAGTTCTGGGATGCCTATGAATACGATGTCTCTCCGGTTGGCGACGACCGTCCGTTCTTTTTCTACACGGTCCAGCCGCGCGACCTGTGGAACTTCGTTCGGAACGGCAACCAGCAGAGTGCCGACTACAAGATCAATCGCGCCGTTCCACTGCTGTTCGGGCTGATGGGTTTGAGTATCGTCGTGACGGGTCTGATTTTGGTTTTACCCCGGCTTGTTTTGGGGAGCCGGCTGCCCAAACAGAAAAACGTAGTGAAGTTTCTGTGGTATTTCCTGTGCCTCGGTGCAGGCTACATTCTGGTGCAGGTGGCACTGATTCAGAAGTTCGTTCTGCTGCTGGGGCATCCGACGTATGCCCTTACGGTGATCGTCTTCTCCATGCTGGTGGCGAGCGGAGCGGGCAGCTATCTGAGCCGCCGGGTGGTTGCCGAGAAGGATGTTCGCTTGATGTATGTGCTTTTAGCCGTCGCCTTGTTAGTAGGGATCCTGGCGTTTGTATCGACACCTCTAGTCACGGCGGCTGCGAGCTGGCCGCTGGCTGCGAAGCTGTTTCTGACGACTCTAGCCGTCGCCCCGGCCGCGCTGTTGATGGGCATGCCGTTCCCTAGCGGTCTGCGGCGCCTGGAAAAGCGCCATGCTCCGTCGGTACGCTGGGCCTGGTCGCTCAATGCGGCTGCCAGCGTACTCGGCTCGGCCAGTGCGATCTTCCTGGCGATCTACATCGGCCTGCGGTCGACGCTGCTTGTGGGGGCGGCACTGTATCTGTGCGCGCTACTGGTTATTCTGGCCACCCGCACCGGCCAGGTTGCTGGTCGCGACGGCGACATTGCGTAACAAGCCGGAGTGCTTCGCGCGCGCGATCGGCGAATCTTTGAAGCGCTCCCGAAACGCTTCCGGAGATAACTTAGCGAGTTCTGCCATCGGAATCGCGGTTCCAGCAAAATCGGGATCCTCGGTGAGCGGTGCACGTGAGTTCCACGGGCAAACATCCTGACAGATATCGCACCCAAAAACATGATCGCCCACTCCGGCACGCAGTTCATCGGGAATGGACCCGCGAAGTTCGATGGTTAGATACGAGATGCAGCGGCGCGAGTCCACCTGCCAGCCGTCTTGCGACGGCACTATCGCTTCCGTAGGACAAGCCTCGATGCAGCGCGTACAGCTCCCGCAGCGATCCGGCGGCGGTGTGGCTGGCTCCAGATCAAGAGACGTCACGATCTCGCCCAGAAAGAACCACGATCCCAGCGGCTCGTTGATGAGGCAAGTATTTTTGCCGATCCAGCCCAGCCCAGCCAAGCGCGCGAAAGTCCGCTCCAGCAGTGGCGCCGTGTCGACGCAGATCTTCCACTCGAAACTTTCGATTTCTGAAAGCCGCGCGACCATGCGCGCCAGCGCTTCGCGCATAGTCAGGTGATAGTCGCGGCCCCAGGCGTAGCGCGAGATGCGGGCGTCACGCTGCGTTTTAGGCGGGTCCGGTGTATTGTACAGCTTGCCGACGCAGATCACCGAACGCGCATTCGGCAGCACATTCCGTGCATCGCGCCGCATCTCTGCCCGGCGATCGGTAAGGTAGCGCATCTCGCCGGCCATACCCTGCGCGACCCAGTCCTGATAGCGCGCGAAATCGCCTGCGGGATCTATGGGAGCCACACCCGCTAGCTCAAACCCGCACTCGCGAGCAACTTGTTGGACCATTTCTCGCCGGATGGGCTGTGCCCGCATAAGGCGAGTATCGGCGAGAATAGGAAGTTATGCAAGTACTGTTTTGATCCCAGTAAGCTGTTGATAGTACTGAGGGACATTTAGTCATGTACAAATATCGGTACAGAGCGTGTATGCTTTTCCTATGGGAATCACCCGCGTACCCCTCATGCTCTACCGCCGCCACATAGCCAAGTGCCATGTCCACAAGACGGGGTTGTCGCCGCGCGCCAAGCGCCACTACATGGAGTGCCAATGCCCAATCTGGATGTTCGGCTCGACAGAAACGGGCTACGTTCCTCGGCAAAGCACAGCAACGCGCGATATGGCCGTTGCGGAGGCTCAGCGGCAAGCGCTTCTCAGGAGCGGGCGCGATGAGGTTATCTGCGGGCCGCGAATCAATGACTGCATCGAGCGCTTCCTGTTGTCCCGCAAGAGCGAACTGGCCGCGCATACAGAGAAGGGGTACCGGCTCCTTCTGACTAGGCTCGAATCCTACTGCGCCATCCGGGGGGCGCTGTTCATGCGCGAACTTACCGTCGATCTGCTGGAGGACTTCAAGGTCCACGGCCTGCCGTCGATCAAGGACACTAGCAAGCGAACCGCTGTCGCGCGGCTGAAGTGTTTCCTTAAGACTGCGTACCGGCGCGAGTGGATCACGTCGCCGCTGGCGCTTAAGGTCGAGTCCCACGTCGCTGAGCTCGATCAGAAGTCGCCGTACACCGACGCTGAGGTTGTCTTGATCCTGGACGAAGCCGAGCGGATGAAGGGAGGATGGCGCGGATACGCCAGTGCGCCGCATACCTTCCGGCTGCTGCTCGAACTGATGCTCGAAGCCGGGATGCGCGTGAGTGACGCGATTCGATTCGATCCTAGCGTTTTGCATCGCGGCAACTCCGGGCTGTGGATTTACACTTTTCAGCAAAAGAAACGGAGGCGCAAGCAACCGCGCAGGCTGATCGACGCATACATATCAGATAGGCTGAAACTCGAAATCGATTCATGTAAATGGCTGTCTCATGCGCTTCCGTTTTGGAACGAACGCGCGACAGGATTGAACCTCGGCACTCAAGTCTGGCAGCGGATGCAGTCGATTGGAGAACGCTGCGGCGTAGTTGACTGCCGACCACATCGACTGCGCGATACCTTTGCGGTTCGTTCATTGTTGCGCGGCCTTTCGCTTGATGATGTTTCTCGCCTTCTCGGTCATACGTCCATCCAGATCACGCAGGCGTATTACGCGAAGTGGGTTACGGCGCGGAGCAATCGTCTGGAGACGCTTGTTTCCAAGTCGCTCGTGAACCCTGACAGCAACGCTCTCGGGGATCGATAACCTCCGCTTCTTATTGCCAATCGCAATTACGCCTTCTTCGTTCTGCAATTCACGAACGATTGTCGTGCGCGAGAATCCCCATAGGGCGACGAGATCCTTCACGCGATAGTGCTTTTCTAGGGCCGCATTCATCGCGTCACCACCGGCTGCGCCTTCAGCGCCTTCAGATCCTTAATCAGAGCGTCGGCTTCCGCTACGGTCAGATCGTTAATGCATTCGATACGCCTTCCACTAACGAGTGACGCCCTCGCAATCATCCGGTTGTAGGTAAACCCGAGGTCGGTGGAAAGATTCGTCAATAGGTCGATCTGCGGATAAGTTGCGTCGATGCTCATGCCTCCTCTGTTGCTGGTGAGTAATTCTCGAACTGCGTCTGTCCCGCCCTAAACGTCAACCGTATTTCGCCGTTCGGTCCGTTGCGCTGTTTTGCCACATTCAGGAAAGCCAGTCCGCGCAACGTCGGATCGTTAGGCTTGTAAACTTCTGGCCTGGAAAGAAACACGACCACGTCCGCATCCTGCTCGATTGAGCCGGAATCCCTGAGGTCGCTCAGTTGCGGCGTCGTGTCGGTTCGCTTTTCGGATTCGCGGTTGAGCTGCGCCAGCACGAGCAATGGAAGGTGTAAGTCGCGCGCCATCATTTTCAGCCCGCGCGAAAGCTCGCTTATCTCCTGGGTGCGGTTTTCCTTTGATTTCGCTTCCATCAGACCCAGGTAATCGATAACGACCAGCGATATAGGGCCGCGATCACGCGATGCGGCAATCTTCCGCTGGATCGACTCAAGTCCCGCGCCGGTCTTGTGGTCCAGGAACAAAGGCAGGTCGCACGAATCACTGATAGCCTGCTTAACCCGCTCCATCTGCCATGGCTCCAACTCTCCAGAGCGAAACTGCAAGGAGTCAACGTTCGCCCACGCGCATACCATTCGCGTTAACAGAGATTCCCGCGACATCTCCAGTGAGAAGAAGCGCACGCCATGTCCGCGCTTGGCGATATTGACGGCGATGTTTAGTGCCAGAGCGGTCTTACCCATGCGGGGTCGCGCGGCCAGTATTGTGAGTTCGCCAGCATGCAGGCCCAACGTCATTTCGTCGAACTTGTGAAACCCGGTCTTGATGCCATGACGCGGTTCAAGGAAGGCGTTGATTCCGCCAGGGTAAAGCTCGTAAATTTCCTCTGGCGATAGCAGCCCACGAGCTTCGATTTCATCGCGCTTTTTGGTTTCACGCGCACCCGCGACCAACTGAAGCAGGTTCTCAACCGTCTTGCCGGATTCGAGATACTCCGTTACGTCCTTGCCCGTCGGGACGTTGACAACCACGACATCTGCGGCGATACCTTGAAGCGCAGCCTCGATCTTAGCGGTGTGCTTCTGGCCGGGTTCGTCCTGATCCGGCAGGATGACGACGCGCTTGCCTCGTAACGCTTCGGAATACTCGGGGAGCCACGGGGCTGATGCGCCGCCGCTGTTGGTGGTAGCTGTGATTCCGCCAGCCAGCACCGTGTGTACGTCGCGCTCCCCCTCGACGAAAAACACCTCATCAGCTGCAATCACTTCGGGCAGGCGATACAACACCCGACCGACGCCGCTTAGGTTGCCGATCCATCCGCCATTGCCGTCAGGCCGACGCTGCCGAAAACCTTTCGGTTCGTACCGCAACACCTCATACAGCAACGCCCCGCCTTCATCGACGTATGGATACGTCGCCACGACTTTACCCTGTACGGCGGGTGCGGATGCTGGCAAGGTTTCCGTTAGCGTTTCCCCCGCGACCGGATTCCTTTTGTGCTCAGCTTTTCCGCTCCCCGCCGCCAAGACTGGATCGTCCGCCATGCCGATCAGCTCCGCTACGTGCTGAACGACTTGGTCGAAACGAGAAAAACCTTCGATTCTTTTTACGAGGTCGAATACGTCGCCGCCGATTCCGCACTTGAAGCAGTGATATACCTGCTTGTCTGGCGTCACCGTAAACGCCCCGCCAGGTTGCGTGCCGCTCTTGGCGTGGCCGGGTAGTGGGCACTCGCCGACCAGCTCGCCGGCTTTGCCGCCGTTGCGAAGGCGCACAGAACCGTAGTGGCCGAGCACGGCGACGATGTCGGCGCGGGACTTGACGGATTCGGCGCTGAGGCTCAAGCGCACTCCTGCTTGGCCGTAAAATCGGGCCGCGAGAAAAGCATCTGTTGCGGTTTCAGGCAGTGTGGGCTAAACCATATTCGTTCGCGACCTGCATTTGCGCGTCCGGTGCCCGTGCCTTGCGATCCATACCCGCCGCGCGCTTTCCATTCGATGCACTCCCACGACTGCGGCATAGAGTGCTCACCTTCGTAACCACAGAGAGCT
>JAICXC010000024.1 GCA_025980665.1 Bryobacteraceae bacterium | reverse complement strand
GGCGAGAACAGCGTCACAAGTGGAGAGCGCCCCCGTAAAGTTACCTTCGCTCAGATAACGGCGGGCTTCGGTCTCCTGAGACGACAGCTGATCGCGCTTAGAGCAGACTTCCTCGTAAAATCGCTGATATTCCGCGCCTTGTTCGGGCGAGGTGCTGTAGGCGGCACGACGGTCCAAGTCCAGCACGCGAGACATCTTGTTGAGAGCCGAGTCAATTTCTCCGCGCTGATAAGCGTCGACCGCGGATTTGTAGGCGTGTTGCTTCTCATCACGAAGCCGGACGTATTCCTGTTCCCGCCGCTCGACTTCGGTGAGCAGGGCGTTCGCCCGGCTTTCCTTCGGCCGGATGTCGAGTACCTTTTGGAGAGCCTGCCTCGCATGCGAGTACGCGTGGTTCTCCATGTGTTGATGGGCCAGCCGGAACCATTCCTCGATCTGCGTGCCACTGCGCTTGCCTTCGATAGCGCCCTTGAGTGTGAAGGCTTCTGTATTGGTGGAGTCAAGATCCAGAACCTCCTGGACCTTCTGCAACGCGCGGACGTACTCTTCCTCTTCGAAACGCTTACGTGCAGTTTCCAGCAGCTGCTTGACGGTCTTCACTCGCCGGGTTTCTTCAATCTCCTTGTGCAGCGCACTGATTTCCGGAGTCAGATAGCTTTGCGATTCCAGTTCGCTCAGAATTTCAGCGGCATCGTCCACATCGCCGGCTTCGAAGGACTTGCGCGCACGCTCCAGGCGCGGAGCGATCCGCGAGGGATCAAAAGCATCAATGGCCTCGCCTCGCAGGGCTTTTTGGAGAGAATCCGCAAATTCGCGGACGCCTGAGAAGCGGAAGAAGGGCTCTTTGGCTAGCGCCTTGTGTATCACCTGGCTGATGGCGCCGCTAACCACCGGATTGAAATCCGAAACGGGAGGCGGCGTGAAGCGCAGAATGGCTTGGGCCAGATCCTCTTCTCCGGAGACGCCGAAGGGATGGCGGCGGGCGAGCATCTCATAGGCCACCACCGCCAATGAGAATTGATCCGCGAGAGGCGTAGGTTGCTTGCGCTGGATCTGCTCGGGCGCCATGTATAGCAGGGTGCCCTTGAGGCCGGTCACGGAGCGGTGGTCCGTCAAATGGGCCACTCCAAAATCGATGATCTTTACCGAGTCATCCGGCAGGATAAATAGATTGCTAGGCTTCAGGTCGCGATGCACCAGCTTGTGCTCATGGGCGGCCTGCAGTCCCCGGCAAGCCTGGCTGATCATCTGGACGCAGCGTTCCACGGTAAGACGTGGACTCGAGGTCCGGATTAACTCCTGAAGGGTTACCCCCTGCAAGAGGGGCATGACAAAATAAGGCCGTTTTGCGCCCGCTTCTTCCACTTCCCCGACATCGAAGATCTCGACGATATTGGGATGGCTCATGCTTGCCAGGACGGCGCATTCCCGCTTAAAGAGCTCGAGGATCAGCTGGTCTTGCGGATCCCGGATGGTCTTGATCGTAACCTCCCGGTTCATGACCGGATCGAAGCCGCGATATACGACACCCATACCCCCCTCGCCGAGGATTTCGCGGATCTCGTACCGGCCGGCTGACTTCATTTCCTGGTCTATAAATCATACAGGACTTACGAGGAGACTTGGAGGCTGGGTTGAGCGGTGTTCAAGCTGGCCCATACAGGTACGAAAAACTCCGTTTTCCGCAGGTTTTCCACAACCTTCGCAGGCCATTCTCAGCATCGCCACCCCCGTGATGCGGGCGAAACCTTTATGCTGAAATCACTATCTTAATCAGTATCGTGGTGAGAATGAGCCCCTGTTCGTGTGAGGCAGCGTGAGCCAGCAACCGCGCGTCAGCCATCCGCTATACAATCTGCTGCCTACGGAGATCGAGGGATTCGACTCCCTGGCAGAACTGGCCCTGGATATGCGGTGGTCGTGGAACCACGCCACTGACCAGGTATGGCGTGAGCTGGACCCCGAATTGTGGGCTCTCACCCATAACCCCTGGGTTGTGCTGCAGACAGTCTCGCGGGATCAGGTCGAGCGCGTGCTGGCGAATCCAGTGTTCCGGAAAAATGTCGACGGCTTGGTGCAGAAAACGCGGGAATCGGCGACGGCGCCGGCCTGGTTTCAAAAGAACCATGCGAGCGCTCCCCTGACATGCGCTGCCTACTTCAGTATGGAGTTCATGTTGAGCGAAGCGCTGCCCATCTATTCGGGCGGCCTTGGCAACGTGGCGGGGGATCAGATGAAAGCGGCCAGCGATCTGGGCGTGCCGGTTGTCGGCGTGGGCTTACTCTATCAGCAAGGCTATTTTCGCCAGGTGATCGACAAGTACGGCGCGCAAGAGGCGTTGTTCCCGTATAACGATCCCGGACAATTGCCCATCACCCCTTTGCGAGAATCCAACGGAGAATGGCTGCGGCTGGAGATTGCGTTGCCGGGTTATTCCGTGTGGCTGCGAGTGTGGCAGGTCCACGTCGGCAGGGTGAAGCTTTATCTGCTGGACAGCAACGATGCGGCAAATTTTCCCGCTCATCGCGGGATTACCAGCGAACTATACGGGGGCGGCCCGGAGCTTCGTCTCAAACAGGAGTTGCTGCTGGGAATCGGCGGATGGAGGTTGCTTCGGACGCTCGGTATTCGGCCGGAAGTCTGTCACTTGAACGAAGGGCATGCCGCCTTTGTTGTTTTGGAGCGCGCTCTTAGCTTCATGGAAGAAAATAAGCAGTCTTTCGAAGTGGCGCTGACAGTTACTCGCGCCGGCAACTTATTTACCACGCACACGGCTGTCGCCGCCGGCTTTGACCGTTTCGCTCCGGCCCTCATCGAGCAATACCTCGGCCGATATACCGAGAAGCTCGGCATCACAATCCAGAATTTGCTCGCCTTCGGCCGACAGGACCCGGACAATTCAAATGAGGATTTCAACATGGCGTTCCTCGCGCTTCGGGGGAGCGGGGCCGTCAATGGCGTGAGTCGCTTGCATGGAAAAGTGAGCCGGCATATATTCCAACCGCTCTTTCCACATTGGCCTGAGAATGAAGTCCCGATTGGACATGTGACGAACGGAGTCCACATGCCAACCTGGGACTCAGCCGCAGCGGATGATTTGTGGACAGCTGCCTGTGGTAAAGGACGCTGGCTGGGCACAACTGAGGGCCTGGATGAAGGCATCCGAGCTGTATCCGACGCCAAGTTTTGGCAATTTCGCGCCGACGCTCGAAAGTCTTTGGTGGAATACGCTCGCGAACGATTGTCCCGCCAATTGGCTGGATCAGGTTCTTCACCGGAAGAGGTGAACGATGCCAACCACTTGTTTGATCCGAACGCACTGACGCTAGGATTTGCACGCCGTTTCGCCAGTTATAAAAGACCCAACTTATTGCTGCACGACCACCAGCGCCTGCTTCGTCTGCTCACCAATTCTCAGCGTCCGGTGCAACTAATCATCGCAGGCAAGGCGCACCCCGCGGACGAAGAAGGAAAGGCACTGATTCAGGAATGGATTCGTTTCATCCGTCAGCCTGAAGTCCGTCCTCACGCAGTATTTCTGAGTGACTACGACATGCTTCTAACGCAGCATCTGGTGGAAGGGGTGGACGTCTGGATTAACACGCCTCGACGCCCTTGGGAGGCTTGCGGAACAAGTGGCATGAAGGTCCTCGTCAATGGTGGCATCAATTTGTCGGAGTTGGATGGCTGGTGGGCGGAAGCTTACACGCCCCAGGTCGGATGGGCCTTGGGGGACGGGCAGGAGCATGATGGGGATCCAGCATGGGACGCTGCTGAAGCCGCGCATCTTTACGACTTGCTCGAGCGCGAAATCATCCCCGAGTTTTATGAACGCGGTCAGAATGGCATTCCCAAGGCGTGGGTTGCGCGCATACGAGAAAGCATGTCGCGGCTGACCTCGCGCTTTTCGGCGGGCCGAACCGTCCGCGAATATGCGGAGCAACATTATTTGCCGGCCGCAGTTTCCTATCGTGAGCGCGCGGCGAATAACGGCGCAGTGGGCAGGCAAATGGTCGAGTGGCGGCAAGCGGTGACCCAGAAGTGGGGCTCGCTGCGCTTCGGAGCCATGCGGGTTGAGACGAATGCGGATCGCCACGCGTTTGACGTGGAAATTTTCCTGAACGACCTCGATCCGAATGCGGTACGCGTCGAACTCTATGCGGACGGAATCAGCGACGGCGACCCCGTGCGGCAGGAAATGAAGTGCGCGCGGCCGCTACCCGGCCCATCCCAACACTGCCTTTATAACGCGACCGTGCCGGCCTCGCGTCCGGCGAAAGATTATACGGCGCGAGTGATGCCTCACTTCTCCGGAGTGGCTGTTCCTCTAGAGATGGCCCACATTCTATGGCAGCATTAATCGCGCGATCCGGGTGCTCTTCATTCCGGCGAACCGCTAATGCGAAGGGACAGCGACCGGAGGCGCGCTGGGATGGGCCTCGCCGGCCGGAACGCCAGGCACCAGGCTAAGACGCCCGCAACGTGGGTTAGCTGCAATAACAAGTTGGGCATCCACAGAAGATGAGGCGAGTGCATCCACTGCCGCAAACCAAAGGAAACCGCCGCTCCGGTCATTGCTACTCCCAGGCCTGCGGTGAACTTGAGAAGCTGGGAGTCGTGCGATCGTGAGCGGATCAGCACGGTCCAGAGCGCCAGGGTCATCACGCCACTGCCGAAGTACAGAAACTGGCTCATCCCGTCCAACCAGTGGCTCGTGAAGGGGCGCGAAAGCACCAGGAAAGGTAACAACAAGACCGCCCCAACGATGCCGATGAGCGCCTTGCCCATCGTCGAACGCTGGCGGTTTCCCTGCAGCAGCCTGAAAATGATCGCAGTGACCATGAGGAACAGGATGAGATTTAGCGCTACCCGGTCGAAGTAATAAAGCCTGCGGAACACCGCCGTCTCCTTGCCCCCTTGGTGAAACACAAGGACTTCCACAACGCTGGTCGCCAATCGTGCGAGCGAGTAGGCGAGAACCAACGGAAACTTCCGAAACGCACCCTGCAGCAGGAAAACAATGACAACCAACTGGAGTATCAAGCTGACGAGTATCAGTGGGTCGTCAGTATAGAACATGGGTGCTCGGGAGGGACTCGATTCGAGTGAAAGCAGACAAGAATGGCGAACCAGACATCCAAACCGTTCCTCAACTACTTATCGGACGAATGGTGAGACTTCTCTAGGCGGGCGTGGCGCCCGCAAGAATGCGGCACTCCAATTGGCCGCTGGCGCGGTCTATTATGAATGTGACATGCTACTGGAGAGTTCGATGAAAAGACTTTACACAACTGCCATCACAATCTCCGCCGCGCTACTGCTCACGAGCGCCTCGCAGGCCCAGGTCACGCTGAACTCGGTGCGAATCGGCGCGAAAGATACCGTGGCCTTAGCGAAGTTCTATCAGGCGGCGTTCGGCATGCATGAAGTCAATCGGATCGATGCGGCCGGAGGACCTGAGGTTTTCGTGAACTTCGGCGCGACGATCGAGAGCGCAAAGGCCAACAAGAGCGAGCCGATCGTGATCATGCATCGCGACTCCGACGACCTCAAGGACCCGATCGCGCACGTAATCCTGAACGTGAAGGACATGGCGGCGACAGTCGCCTCCATCAAGGCCGCGGGCGGCTCGATGGCCGGCGATCCCCGTCCCTTCGGAAAGACCGGCGTCACGATAGGCATCGCCATCGATCCGGCCGGTAACCGCATTGAAATGATTCAGCGGCCATGAAGGGGAAATAAAAATATGAGTTCCATCGCTGTTCCGGTACAGGAAACGACGCCGAAGCGTTGGATGCTGTGGACTGGGCGTGCCCTTTCACTCTGGCCCGTGTTTGTTGTGCTATCGAGTGCTACCTGGAAGCTGACACGGAACCCGTGGTACGTCGCGGAGTTTGCGAGAATCGGTTGGCCGGAGGGGGCCCTGACGGGCCTCGCCTTACTCCAGCTTGCCTGTCTCGTGTTGTACGTGATTCCGCCCACTGCGGTTCTGGGCGCGGTCCTGCTCACTGGCTACCTGGGTGGCGCCATCGCCACCTATGTCCGCATGGGAGAGCCTTATCCGGTTCTGGTCCCGCTCTCGACCAGCTTGATCGCCTGGGCAGGAATCTACCTGCGCGACGAGCGCCTTCGATCGCTGCTCCCGCTCCGCAGGCGAGTTCCGCGGTCGTGAAGATTCGATTCTTCGCTTTCGTCACCGTTCTCGCCGCGGCTCTTATCGCGCAATCCACTTCCACGATCAGCGGAAGGGTACTCTTCGTCGACGATGGGCTCGCCTTATCCGATGCGCCGATCCAGGCGAAGAACACCTCGACGGGCGCGATTTTTTCCGCTCGAAGCGAGGAGGATGGCACTTATGTCCTGCGCGGCCTGCCAGCGGGACCCTACGAGATCTCTGCGTCCTATCCGGGATTGGTGCCTTTCAAGAAACCGGACGTGGCGGTTGGCGATGCGGAATCCAGGCGGCTGGACATTCGAATCGAGTACCCTTATCTAGCCCCTCTCGGGGAGAGTCGAGAGGACGACGCTGCTCGCCACAAGCTGGTGCCTCCGAAAGGGCGCACACCGCGCCTCGCCGGCGGTAAGCCGGATCTTTCCGGGCTGTGGCTCAATTTGGAGCTGATGGATCCAGGTAACCCAGAGCCCCTGCCGTGGGCAGCCGCTTGGAGAAAAAAGCAAATCGAGAACCACATGATAGACTGGCCAGAGCTGCGCTGCCTGCCGATCGGCCCTATCCTCCAGGGCGAGGATGGCGACAACACCATCATTCAGGGGCCGAAAATCATTGCGATCTTCTACGACATCGGTCACGACCTGCCCCGGTTGGTTTACATGGATGGACGGCCGCATCCGAAAGACCCGAATCCCTCCTGGATGGGCCACTCCGTCGGCAAGTGGGAAGGAGACACGCTGGTAATCGACACTGTGGGTTTCAATGGCCGCGCGTGGGCTACTTTTTCCGGCTTGCCCACCACGGAACATCTGCATGTAATCGAACGCTTCCGGCGAATCGACTTGGGACATCTGGAAAAAGAGGTCACCATCGACGATCCGGGCGCTTACGTAAAACCTTGGACTATCAAGAAGGCCGCTGTACTCGCTCCCGCGGGATTCGAAATGCAAGAGTACGTCTGCAATGAGAACAATCGCGACGTCGAACACTCCGTGGGCAAGTAACCTAATTAAGGCAAGTTATTCGAAAACGAGATACCAAGGAGATTAAATGGCAAGATTTATCCTCGTGCACGGTGCGTTCGCTGGGGCATGGATCTGGGGGCCTCTCATCGATCGTCTGAAAGCTACTGGCCATTCGGTCGAAGCATTCGATTTGCCCGCGTCAGGCGACGACCACACGCCTGCGAGCGAGGTCACCTTGCACGCCTGCGCTACGCGCCTCTGCGAGGTGCTGGCCTCCAACTCGGAACCGGCCATCGTGGCCGGGAACAGTATGGGTGGCATTGTTGCAACCCAGGGAGCGGCACGCTGTCCCAGCCATGTCCGGGCGCTCATCTATGTGACGGCGTTTCTTCCAAAGAACGGCCAGAGTTTGCTTGACCTGACACAACTGCCGGAAGGCGCCGGCGATCAGGTTCAGGCGAATATCACCATCGACGGAGACCCTCCTATCGCCACCATGCCGGACGCGGCCTCGCGTCAAGCCTTGTATGGCGCCTGCACGGATGACGTCGCGTCGTGGGCCATCGCTCGGCAACGCCCACAGCCCGTGGCGCCGTTCGTGACGCCAGTATCCATTCCGCTCGGCGCCCTGGATAATATCAAACGATATTACGTGGTTTGTATGCGCGATCGAGCTATTCCGCTTCCGCTGCAACGGCGAATGATCGCCGAGAATGCTTGCGCCGATGTCGTTGAGCTCGACACGGATCACACTCCCCAGCTATCCAAGACGGATGAGCTGGCAAAAGCTCTCGATCGATTCGCGACACACGTATCCATCTCAAAAATCAAATAGCTGTATGCTGTAGGATCGCGTATATTAATCAGAGTTTCACGAGTCTAGGAGACCTGGAATGTTCTGTCAGCGTTGCGGCACCCAACTTGTCTCGGGCGTTCGATTCTGCCCCAATTGTGGGCAAACTCAAGATGATACTCCCGTATTCGGGAGCGCTCCAAATCCTGCTCCGTGGATTCCACCGACGGGAATCCGGGCCAGCGGCGGCAGGTGGATCGGCGAAGGATGGGCGCTCGTAAAAGCGGATCTGGGCAACTATATCGTGATTTCTCTCCTCTTCATTCTGCTTAGCGGTGTGCCGTTAATCCAAGGCCCGCTGATTGCCGGTTTCCATATTTTCACGATGAAGAAGTTGATGGGCCGCAATGCCGAATTTGGAGACCTCTTCAAGGGGTTCAATTTGTTTGTTCCCACTCTGGTCGCGTCTCTGCTAATCGGGCTCTTCACGTTCGCGGGAACCCTCCTGTGTATCATTCCCGGACTCGTTGTGGCCGCCATGTACAAGTTCACTTACTTGTTCATCATCGACAAGCGGATGGATTTTTGGCCCGCGATGCAAGCCAGTCACGCGGTAGTGAAGAATGATTATTTCGGCTTCACAATGTTTCTGATACTGGCGTTCCTGGTAAATCTTCTCGGCGTGCTGTGCTGCGTCGTCGGTCTGCTGGTAACAATACCTCTTACCTTCGCCGCCATCACGGTGGCCTACAAAGAAATCGTAGGATTCGAACAACGGACCCTGGATTCCCTTTAATGACCGTACGATCCAGGTATTCGCGGGTGGCCGCCGCTCTTTCTGTATTCGCATTGCTGTGGTGGTTCACGCCGCCAGCGGAACCCAGCGTTCGGCTTTGTGGATTTCACTGGCTCACGGGCAGGGACTGCCCCTTATGCGGTCTTACACGCGGTTTGTTCGCCCTCGCAAAAGGACGGTGGAGTCAAGCGATCCACTTCAATGCGCTTAGCCCTCTGGGTTTCGCAATGTTGTTCACGCTGATTCTCGATGCAACTTGGCTGACACGTCTCTGGACAGCCGTCATCGCCGCTTTCGGCATCTATGGAATCTTCCGGCTAGTTTCCTAAAACCAGCCGGACGCCACCTGCGCCGCATGTTAAACTCGCACTGGCCTCTTGGAGTTTTTCATGCGTTACCTGTTGGCAATTGCACTATCTCTGAGTTTGTTCGGACAAGCCAAGCGCGTCGACGATGCGCTGCTCAAGAATGCAGCAAAATCCGTGTCGGACGGCGACTGGCTGAGCTACGGCCTCACCCCCGGCGAGACGCGTTTTAGTCCGCTCACGCAGATCGATGCATCTAACGTGAAGCGGCTTGGCCTGATGTGGTCCTATACGATTGGCGATGGAGGAGGCGACCAGGAAGCCACGCCACTCGAATGGAACAACACAATCTTTGGCGTCACCAATTGGAGCATCGTGTTCGCTGTTGACGCGCGCACAGGCAAGGAAAAGTGGCGCTGGGATCCGGAAGTCAACCGCAAGCCGACCAGCGACAAGATGTGCTGCGGCGTAGTGAACCGTGGGCTGGCGCTGTATCACAACAAGGTTTATGTTCCCGTGAACGACGGACGGCTGGTGGCGCTCGACACAGACACGGGCAAGCCCGTTTGGGAAACTCGCGTCTCCTATGTACAGGACGAGCAGACGCTGACCATCGCGCCGCGCATCGCCAAGGGGAAAGTGATCGTCGGCACGGCGGGCGGCGACCGCCCCACGCGCGGCTTCTTCGCCGCCTACGATGCGGACACCGGACGCCAAGTCTGGAGGTTTTACACCGTTCCCGGCGATCCCGCCAAGGGCTTTGAGTCGGAGGCGATGCGCAAGGCCGCCGCAACCTGGGAGGGCGAGTGGTGGAAGCTCGGCGGCGGCGGTGCGGTGTGGGACGGGATATCCTACGACCCCGAGAGCGAGCTGGTGTATGTTGGCACAGGCAATGCCGAGCCATGGCCCACGGCGCTGCGCACCAAGGACACGAGCACCGGCCGCGACAACCTGTACGTGGCTTCCATCGTGGCGGTGAACGTGAATACAGGCCTGCTCAAGTGGCACTACCAAATGGTCCCCGGAGACGAGTGGGATTACGACAGCGTGCAACAGATGATCCTCGCGGATCTGAATATCAATGGCAAGACTCGTAAGGTCATCATGCAGGCCAACAAGAACGGCTTCTTCTATGTGCTCGACCGCATTACGGGCGAGTTTATCTCCGCGCAACCCTTCTCGCGAGTCACCTGGGCAAAGGGGATCGATCAAAAGACGGGACGTCCTATCGTCAACACCGAAGTTAAGTACGGCAAGGATCCGACGCCAGTATCGCCCGGCGGCGGCGGCGCCCACAGCTGGTCGCCCATGTCCTACAATCCTCAAAGCGGTCTGGTATATATTCCGAGCCGGGGTTGGGACACATTCACCTATGCGGCCGATTACGATTTCAAGCCGGACGCTTCGCGCGTGGGCGGATCTGCGCAAACTGGTCTGAAGCTTGACACACGCGGAATGACACGGAAGCCAGCAGGACCTGCCATTGGTCCGGAGCCGCTCGAAGGCGGCAATGTCAGCACGCTGGTCGCTTATGACCCAGTTAAGCAGGAAATCCGCTGGCGTGTGCCCGTGGGCAACAGCAGGTTCGGCGGAACTTTGAGCACCGCGAGCAATCTGCTGTTCCAGGTCGCACCCGATGGCCGCTTGATCGCGTACTCGGCGGACAAGGGCGAACAACTCATGGAGCTACCAACCGGGCTACACAACGGTATGGGCCCTCCCATCACCTTCGCCATCGACGGGAAGCAATACATCGCGCTGCTGGGCGGCTCGGGTGGTACGCAGAGCCAGGGCGTGACCAACCCGGGAGCAATTACTACGCAGGCAAAGCCCCAGCTGTTGGTATTCGGTCTGGACGGCAAGGCGGTCTTGCCCAACGCGGGCGCCGCGCCGTTAGCAGCTTCGCCTGGGGATCCGCATCAATAGAGGCCTGTAGTTAACGGCTGGCGCTAGGATCGCCAGTGGGCGGAGGTGCATGGTCCTCGGTTCCTGGCGGACCCAGCAATTCCGTAAAGATGGGCTTCAAGGCATCCGCCCAGACCTGATAACCGGGGATCGCGGGATGAAGCTTGTCGGCGTTCATCATACCATCGAACAACTTACCGCTTTGATCGGCGAGCCGCGCGTTGATATCGAGATACCGGATCTTTTGTCCGTCGGCAAGCTTCGATAAATTGAGATTGATCTTGTTGATGGTGGGCATCACAGCCATATTGTCATTGCGAGGAAAGATCGCTGTCGCGACGATCGTAGCGTTGGGAGCCTTCGCTCTTAGAATGTCCAAAGTGGCCTTGAGGCCCGTGGTGATATCGGCGACTTTGGTCTCATCGCCCTCGGGCGGAACGGTCCTGCCCACATTATTGGTTCCCGCCAGCAGCACGATAATCTTCGGATTCACGCCATCTAATTCGCCATTTGCGAGCCGCCAGAGGATATTTTGAATGGTGTCAGCGCCCCATCCGAAATCGGCCGCGTTCCAGCCGAAGAAATTCTGGTTCCAATTTGCCAGCAACTGTGGGTAATCGCGAGCCCCCCAGCGGCGAGTAATGGAATCGCCCTCAAAATAAATGTCAATCCGCCCCTGCTTTGCCTTTTCGAGCAGCTGGGCGTGAGCTGTTAGAGAATTCTGGTCCGTTCGGGCGACTGCCTGATCCGCCTGGGTCTGTGCCAGCGCCGCCAACGCGCATAGGAGAACGGTGAACGTTCCCGCCGTCCTCATGGACGTTTTAAAAACTTGTCCGCCCACGGAATAAAGTACTTCCAATTCGGGCCGTCGGTATGGCCGCCGTCATGCTGCCTCCAGGCAAGTTGGCCATCGAGCATGCTCACATTCACCGCAGGCATCTTTTCTTTGTTGTAATCATCCGACGTGCCGAGATCTTTCGCACCGAGCAACCGGAAGACGGGGCCCGCTGCGACGGCAGCCATATAACTGCCCTGGTGATCAAGCCACTTCGCGTCTCCCTCCTCCGGCACGCCGTAGCTGATAAACGTCAGCCGGGGAGCACACAATGCGATCAACTCATGGGCGTCGACGGGCAAATCACCCGCATTCTTGCTGCCGAAGGTCGCTTCGGATGCACCGTATTTCAGGAAGTTGCCCGCCATCCAGTGATATTCGCCCGTCCCGGTGAGATTCTCTACCGCTTCCCCCCAATTGCGGCGATGCAGTTTAGCGCCACCTTCGCCCGAGGAACCTACCAGGACAACGGCGAATCGCGTGTCGAAAGCCATAGTTACCAGGGCAGCCTTGCCGTAACGCGAAACACCCTCGATTCCCACGCGCTTTGCATCTACGGCTTTATCGGTTTCCAGATAATCCAGTCCGCGCGCGGCGCCCCACGCCCAGGCTCGCAAGGAGCCCCAATCGTCCGGCTTGCGGGGCTTGCTTTTATTCACAAGACCAATAATGCCCTTGGTCAGTCCTGCCCCATTGTCCGCCTGGATGCTGCCAGGGTTGATGGAGGCATAACCCCAACCGTCGGCAATCAATTGCTGCGTCGCGGGAGGATCGGCGCCGGCTGCCGGAGGCGGTCTGTTTTTTCCGTTGCCTTTTCCGTTGGCCGGAGCGACACCGGGAAGCCCACCCCCGCCAAACATCATCATTACAGGCACTGGACCGGTTGCATCCGCCGGGGTGACCAACGTCATCTGAATATCAACATTAATCGCGGGGTATGACGAATTATCGACATGCCCGACGAGCTGTTTACCCACGACCGCACGCGAGCCGACCATCGCAGTTACGGTGTTGGTGACCGTCCAGGTTACTTTAGGCACATTCTTCGGAACGCGGCCGAGCACCTCGCGCTCGAAATCCTCGACGATCTCAGGACGGCGCTGATTCCACCACATGGCGGCGATCGTGACTCTCTTTCCATTCTTCAACTTCAGGGCGTCCGGCAGGATCGGGAAAGGATTAGCCGTAGTCTCGTCATAGTTCGCATGATTCGGGGCGGTTTCGGTTCCGCTAGGTCCCGGGCGAAGCGCCTTGATGCCGAGCTGATCCATCATGTTTTGATGGTCCTCTGCCGCAGTCCAATTCGCGGGTTGAGGCGGACCGCCCGCCGATTGTTGGCCGCACAGGATGCTCGTCATGAAGAGAGGAACCAGCCAACGAATTGCGCGCATGCTCATATGCTATCGCTTCGCTTGAGGTTTTGGCGCGAAAATGGCGAGATCTATCGCATCCGCCATGACCTGGTAACCGGCATCGTTAGGATGGAGGCGGTCCGTATTGTTGTATTCCTTGATGAACTGCCGGGGGTCGTTCGGATCCTGGATGACCTTGTCGAAATCGACCACGGCATCGAAAGCGCCGCTGGTCCGAATGAACCCGTTCAACGCCTGCCTCATCGCTTCAACGGCATCGGTGGCCCCGCCAAAAGGAGTCAGTGTGCAACCGATCACCTTAATATCGTGTGTGTGCGCGCGTTCGATCATCTGTTTCATCCCCCCGATCAGATCGTCCGCCGTCAATGTGGGGGCACGGGCCGTCGCGCCTCCCCGGCCCGCGAGATTCATGTCGTTGATGCCTTCCAGGATCATCAGCCACTTCACTCCGGCCTGACTCAGTACATCGCGGTCAAAACGTGCCAACGCAGCAACTCCTGCGCCGTCGCCGAGAATTCGATTGCCGGCAATCCCCATGTTCAATACGGAAACATTTGCGGTGGCCGGGTTGGCGGCTAAGCGCTCGGCCAGAAGGCTCGGCCAGCTTCGATTAGCGTCCACGGTAGAAGTCGTCCCATCGGTGATGGAATCGCCGAAAGCGACGATCGCTCCTGCGTCGGCGGTCGCCATGACATCGACGCTCGAGATCCAATACCATGCCCGCGTAGTCATGGCATCGGCCATTTCCAGCTGCCCGGTGGTATCGCCCTGCATGGATATATAGGTTGTGTGTAAAGCCTGGGAGTGTTGCGATGCCAAGCCCGAGCTCCCGGGAACATACACGCTGATGGCGAGGTCACTAAGCTTCGGCACGACCAGATCAACCGGGTCACTGAGGAGTTCCGCTCCGGGCAAGATCCTAGCCGACGGCTTTCCGTTGAACAACAGCGGGCGATCCGACCCAGCGACGATGGCTGAATCTTTGCTGCGAATCGCGATGTGCGCGGCGCCCATTTCCAGCGGGATAGCGCCAAATACGTTCGAGAATTGCACGCGAATGCGATTTCCGCCGATGCTGGTCCGCACAATCATGCGGGCCGTCTGATTGTTGAGAGTGTTCGCGACCGCGGGCGCCGCGGCCGTCGCCGCCGGGGCAGCGGATGGAGCCTGCTGAGGCTGCTGTATTGTCGCACCCGCGGGTGGCGCACCCGGACCGCGTCCCCCAACTGCGCCCCGTCCGAACCCGGGTTGTTGCTGCGCGGTCGCCCACGTCGACACCCAGTGTGCGCCGGCTCCATTTTGAGCGAATGTTAGCTGGCCGCACTGTAGGGCTATGGCTAGTGCCCACAGACGACGACTTAGATTTGGTATTTTCATGACTTTCTCCTTCGCCTTATGCTTCCCAAATCGGATAGTTCGATATTGCAACTATCACAAGCATTGAACCGCATCCGAAGCTCGGTTGCCAAGGTTGAAGTATACTCCATAGACCTCAGTGAATTTCAAAAGCGATGAGGAGCAGCCGCAGCGCCGGCTCTTTATAGTGTGCGCGGGCGCAGCGTTTGCGGCGATGATCGCTCTAGTGCGAAAACAAATCGATGAACGGGAGCGCTCTCTCGATTGCAGGGAAGTATTAAAACCATCGCGGGCCGGGCAGCCAGCCGCGGCTTGCATAATCGCTCAGCACAAAGACGAATAGAATCGCCATCCAGAACAAACCAGCGCCGACAATTAGTTTGGTCAGGGAAGTGGCGCGCCTCACGTCCATGAAAAACATAACGACTAAAGTCCCCTTGATGACCGCGATGGTCATCGCAGCGACGAAGTTAAATTCGCCAAGCTCGAGCTTTGAAACAGCAACGGTAGTGATGGTTAGCGCAAGCAGCGCTCCAAACACTGCCGCGTAAGTCTTGATCGGAACAACCGGGTGGGTCATTTTGTGTGTCCTATCAAGTACAAAAGCGGAAAAAGGAAAATCCACACGATATCTACGAAGTGCCAATACAGACCAATCATTTCGACCGGCGTGTACCACGCCTGCGTAAAGCGATTGCGCGCCGCCATCGAGATCAGAACTATCAGCATGCCCACCCCTACAATCATGTGGATGGCGTGCATGCCGGTCATTGCGAAGTAAAGGAAGAACAAGATCTGCGCCTGATGGAAATAGCGCGTGTCCGCATACTGGAATCCGGGCCCAGGAATGTGATGGTCCACCCATTTCTCGTGATATTCCACGTACTTAAGGGTGAGGAACAGGCAGCCGAGGAGCAAAGTGAAAATCAAGAACGCAATGAGAACTTTTTTCTGTCCAAGCTGCGCGGATCGCACCGCCATCACCATGGTGAAACTGCTAAAAATCAATACCCCGGTATTGATCGCCCCGATAGGAACGTTCATGAAATGGCTGGTGGAAGCGAAGGCATCCGGGTACATATTTCGATAAACCGTGTATCCACCGAACATCCCGCCGAAAAACATAAGTTCAGTAACCAGGAAGACCCACATTCCGAGCGTAGAGGACTGAAACTGCTGGGCGCTATCGTCGAAATGATGTTTTAAGCCCGGTTCGTGCACTGCTAGAGTGGCTTCGCTGTCACCCAATTCCCACCTCCTCCGACTCGCCAGAGTAGTTGTATGCGGGTTCGGTCACCACCGGTTGAGTCTCGAAGTTGTAAGTTGGCGGCGGCGTCGGTGACTGCTCCCACTCCAGACCTTTTGCGTTCCACGGATTCTGCGGTGCCTTGGGTCCTTTCCGCCAGGCCCACCCCAAATAAATTATAGGGAGCAGGTACCCTACGGCCAGGATAGAAGCGCCTGCTGTCGACATAACGTTCAGCACCTGGAATTCCGGAGGGTAATGCGCATAACGGCGTGGCATACCCTGGTATCCGAGAATAAACTGCGGGAAAAACGTCAGGTTGAATCCCACGAAGACGATAAGCGCTGCAAATCGGGCCCACCCCTCCGGGTACATGCGGCCTGAAATCTTGGGAAACCAGAAGTGAATGCCACCCAGGTAAGCCATCACCATTCCGCCGACCATGATGTAGTGAAAGTGAGCGATCACGAAATAGGTGTCCGTCACATGGACGTCGATCGCCAGCGTCGCCAGGAACAATCCGGTCAAGCCGCCGATGGTGAATAGTCCGATGAAACCGAATGCGTAGAGCATCGGAGTTTCATAAGAGATGGAGCCCTTGTACATCGTCGCCGTCCAATTGAACACCTTAATCGCGGACGGAATCGCCACCAGAAAACTGAGAAGAGAGAACACCATGCTCGCGTACATGGACTGCCCGGCGACAAACAAGTGATGTCCCCATACCAGGAACCCCAGCACCGCGATCGCAATACTGGAAATGGCCACGAACGTATAACCGAACAGCGCTTTACGCGAAAAACACGGGATGATCTCGCTGATCACCGCCATGCCCGGCAGAATCATGATATACACGGCGGGGTGCGAATAGAACCAGAATAGATGCTGGAACAACACTGGATCTCCGCCGACTGCCGGATCGAATATGCCTGCATGTAGCACTCGCTCGAGACCCAACAGCACCAGGGTGATGGCGATAACCGGAGTCCCCAACACTTGGATCAGGCTGGTGGCATAATGTCCCCACACGAACAAGGGCAGACGGCCCCAGGTCATTCCGGGGGCGCGCATGGTGTGAATCGTAACGATGAAGTTCAAACCGGTAAGAATCGACGAGAAACCGGAAACGAAAACACCGATCGCGGTTAGAATCACATGCGTGTTCGAATATGTCGAACTGAACGGCGCGTAGAACGTCCAGCCGGTATCGACACCTCCCTTAACGATTGCGGTTAAGGCAATTGCGCCGCCGATCATGTAAAGGTACCAGCTCAAGAGATTGATTCGTGGAAACGCCAGGTCTCGCGCACCGATCATAAGCGGCACCAGGAAATTGCCCAACGTCGCGGGGATGGAAGGCACCAGGAAGAAAAAGACCATGATGATCCCGTGCATCGTGAACAGCTTGTTGTAGGTATCGTGGGCAAATATTCCCTCTGGGGTCAGCAGGTTCACGCGCATACCAACTGCGAACGCGCCGCCGACAAAGAAGAAGGCTGTGATGGAGAACAGGTAGAGCAAGGCGATGCGTTTGTGATCGGTGGTGAACAGCCACGACTTCCATCCGTAATCCGCGTTCAGATAGTTGGTGCGGGCTTCAGTCCGAGCAAAGGGCAGGTAGGTGCTCATTTGGGATTCGCTTTCGGCGCCGGCGCAGCGGATTTGCCGGATCGCGGCGCGGGGGGAGAGAGACTCTTGACGTACACGATCAGTTGCAGCAAGCCTTCTTCGCTAATCTGCCCCTGGAACACGGGCATGATGTCATGTTTATACCCTTTGACGACCTTCGCGTTGGGATTGAGGATCGATTCGCGGACATACGCTTCGTCAGCTACCACCGTGCGGCCGTCGTCGAGCACCACCGGGTTGCCGAATACGTTCAGCAGCGACGGGCAGCGGCCTTCGCGATCGGTTACGTGGCACGTGACGCAGCCATATTGCTGAAAGAGCTTTTCGCCCTGCTCCCGCATCGATCCCCCGGTGTCGCCCGCCAGCCACCTTTCGAAATCGTTCGGTTTCATCACCGTCACCCAGCCACCCATGTCTGAGTGGTTGGTGCCGCAATACTCCGCGCAAAGGATGTGATAGCGGCCCGGTTCGGTGGCTTCAAACCAATAGGTCTGGTAACTACCGGGAACAACGTCGTGCTTCAAGCGAAAGGCTGGGATATAGAAGCTATGGATAACGTCTTCACTCGCCAGAATGAGTTTTACCGGGCGGCCCGTGGGAACGTGCATTTCATTGATCTCGCGCTGGCCGGTGGGATACTGAACCTTCCACATCCACTGTTTTCCGGTGACATAGATATCGAATGTATCGTGGAGCGGTGGCGTATAGTTCTGGAAGTAAAGCTTCGCGCCCCAGGCGAACATCACCAGCATGATCAAAAACGGAAAGACACTCCAGGCGATCTCAAGTGGCAAAGACCCGTGGATCGCTTTCGGAGCTGGATCATCCTGATTCTTGCGCCGATACCTGACGGCGAAGAAAAAGACACAGAAGAAGATGAGCGCAGTCATTATCCCAGCGACGATCAAGAGGAACGTATAGAGTGCATCGACTTGCACGGCAGTGGTCGAGGCGCGTGGCGGAAAAATCGAGAAAACGCCCATCAGCTTGCCTCTCTCTGCGAACGCGAGCTTCGGAAATCACGCCGAAACATCACGATCATGAACGCGGCGAGCATCGCCACGGTGAGTGCGCCGGCCAGACGAAGCACATTCATCACCACCAGCGCGTATTTGCCCGTGGCCGGATCGTAGTGGAAACAATAGAGCAGTACCTGGTCCGTTGGTGTGCCGATTCGTTCATTCGACGCCTCGACCAACGCCAGCCGCACGTCCCGCACGGGATAGTCGATTCCGTAAAAGTAGCGCGACACCTTTCCGCCCGGGGTCAAGATCATGATCGCGCTGCTGTGCGCATATTGGTTGGTCATTGCGTCGTAGGCATAGCGGAACCCCAGGGAGTCGGCCAGTGCCTTGCTAGATGTCTCCAGACCCGTCAGGAAGTGCCAACCCCGTTCCGCGTTCGGACGCGGATCCTTACTGAGATAAGTCTGCTTCTTGGCGAAGGCCATCTCTGGCGTTTCCCGCGGATCGAAGCTAACTGCGACGACCTCGTATTGATCCCCGACTCTTAAATCCAGCTGCTTGACGCTGCGAAGGACACCGTTCAAAACCATGTTGCAGAGCGATGGGCACTGATAATAAACCAACGCCAGTATTACCGGTTTCTGAAAATACTGGCGAAGCGTGACTTCCTTCCCCGATTCGTCGATGAACGGAAGATCGAGAGGAACTTGCGCCCCGATCTTCTGGCTGATACCGACGCTTTGCAGCAGCCGCGATGGAGCGTACGCCTGAATTTGCGGAGGGCCGTAGATTTGAGCGGCGGCGAGCCCGGCTGAACCCAAAAAAGCTGCGAGGATACGGTTCATTGCTTCGGCGCCTCCTTACGCGTAGGGAATCCACGCTCCAGTTGCAGTTCCATGGCGCGTGCAATGGGAATGCGGACGATTCCCTTGTTCTTGTCAGTCCAGCCATAAGTCGTAAGAATGTGATCTTCCTGGGCATGCAACTGCTGGATCTCAATCGCGGGATGCTCCTCGATCCGCGGGGCTGGCGGAATTTGCGAGTCACCGATCGACATGGGATTGGTTCGAACGCTGGTAAAAGGGTACGTCCCAAGGTAGGTGAGGATGCCGTAAACAATCAGGCTGACCACCCCGACCACGAACGCTAGTCCGATCCCCGTCAAGACAATGGGCCCCATCCTGGCATCTCTGGTTTCGTGATGACCGGGGCGAGTTTGTAAGTGCGTATCCATGCTCAGAATGCGACCGTTTCTCGCGGCGCGCCTTGTAACCGCGGATCGCCAACGGGAACCAGCGGCCTCGATTTCAATTGCCCGAAAAACACTGCCAGCCATATACCGCCCACCGCGACCGGCAATACCAAATCGGCCCAATGGATGGAAAGTCTTTGACCGTAGAACGCCGGCTCAGTGATCCAGTAAACATCCACCAGCCGGATGGCGATCATCAGCAGCGCTACTTGGAATAAGCGATTCATACGGCGCTTGACCCCACGCATCAGCAGCAGCAGGAAGGGTACAGCAAAGTGAAAAATAACTATTGCTAGCGCAACCCAGCCCCAACCACCGCGCAGGCGGCTGACATACCAGGGAATCTCGTTGGGAAGATTGCCCGCCCAAATGATCAGGAACTGCGAAAACGACAAGTATGCCCACAGAACCATGAATGCGAACATCATATTGCCAAGGTCGTGAATATGTTGCGCCGTAACATACTCCCGGAGCGGAGGCGTCTTTGACAGGATGATCATCAGCGCAATGACGAATGCAAACGATTCGACCATTTCGCCAATCATGAACATGGCTCCGTAGATCGTCGAAAACCAGTGCGGTTCGAGTGACATGATCCAATCGACGAAGGCGAAAGTGGTGGTCAATGTAAGGACCACCAACCCCGGAGCGCTCAAGGCACGCATTTTCGAAATGAGCCGCTCATCACGGGTGCGATCTAAGTCCGCCGACCACTTGCTCAACAGGTGCGAGTACAGGAACCAGATGGCGAAATAGAATACAGCGCGACCTATAAAGAACGGTACGTTAAGATACGCCGCCTTGCTCTGGATGCCGGCATCGCGCACTGCCTCTGGACGCGCCCATATGTAAAGCGTGCTCATCCCGAGCAAGACGGGTACCAGAAGCAGGCCCATGACGGGAAGCGTTCGTGCGCCGGCCTCACACAGCCTTCGAATTAGCATGCCCCATTTCCCGCCGACTACGTGGTGCATGAGCAGAATGGCCAAACATCCGAGTGCCATCCCGGTCCAATACAGATATGCAAAAAGATAGGAACGCAAAAATTGCTGGCGATCGATCAGTAACGCCACGACGGCCAGAACCGCTCCGGCTATTCCTACCAGCAGCGAATTACGCTGCCAGCGGCCGATTTGAATCGTAACGGGATCCGCCGGCGTCATTGAGCGTTCTCCAGGGCAGGGCGCTGTTCCGGTGGGACGTCCTCAATCGTGGCATTTTCGCTGAGTTGCAATACGCGGATATAGGCAGCGATGCGCCAACGGTCATCCGGCTCGACACGCGACGCGTAACTCGGCATCGCACCAAAGCCGTTCGTCATGACATCGAAGAAATGCCCAACCGGTGCCTTGATCAGTTTTTCCGAGTGATAAGATGCTGCCTGGCGAAAACCGCGCCGCACCACCATTCCGTTTCCATCGCCAATCCGGCTGTGGCAGGGCGAGCAGTAGATGTTGAAGCGCTCCTGACCGCGAACCAGATCCGCCTTCGTGATCGGAAACGGAAACTCCGTGACATCCTCCCCATTCTCTTTCCCGGTGTATCGTGCCTGGTCGATATGCAGGTGTCCGCGGGCGACGGTTCCTTCGACAACTGGCCGGGCGGAACGCCCGTCGGCGAAAAATTCGCTCGCTGCCAGGGGCTTATAACGCGGCTGATTGTGCATGTCCTGGCGGCAGCCGCCCATCACTCCTGCGGCGCTAACTAACCCCGCGAGAGAAAGAAGACGCCTAGCGCGGGACATCCATCACCTCCCGTGGATCTAACTGCTCCAGGAAATGTCGCGTGCGGTCTGGATCAAACCGTGCATCCGATGCCTCGATGCACAGGAAAAACTTATCGCGGGAAGCTCGTGCGAACTCATCTATGTTGAATACCGGATGATACGGCTGCGGCAGGCCATTTAGCGCCAACATGCCCACCACTGCGGTAATGCAAGCCACCAGGACCATCAGCTCGAAGGTGATGGGCACGTAAGCGGGCCAGGAATTCAATGGCCGTCCGCCGACATTGTGCGGATATGCAATGACCGTGAT
Source organism: Bryobacteraceae bacterium (assembly GCA_025980665.1). Taxonomy (GTDB): domain Bacteria; phylum Acidobacteriota; class Terriglobia; order Bryobacterales; family Bryobacteraceae; genus Palsa-187. Next base: position 27,745 of record JAICXC010000024.1, on the reverse strand, counting down.
CCACCAGCACAACATGAACCCGCCGACCGCCCCGACGAGTCCACCTGCGAAAACCACGCGCTGCACCCAGTTACTGCGGAAACCGATCGCATCGGCCAGCCCTTCGACCGGCATGGGGGCATAGGCGTCCATCTCGCGATAGCCTTCCGCATAAGCGCGCCGTGCCGCCGCCAGTAGCGATTCGGGATCGTCGAACTCGGCCATGATGCCGTATAGAAATTCGAGTTGTCCGGAAATCTTAGTCGCCGTTAGCATGTTCAGTTTGGGTATCGTGCACTACCTCGCGCATTTCAAAAATCGAAATGGCGGGCAGTCCGCGAATAAAGAGGAACATCAGGGCCAGGAAGACGCCGATCGTTCCCAAATACGTGCTCCAATCCCATACGGTTGGGTAATACATTCCCCACGATGACGGGACAAAGTCTCGAGTAAGGCTGGTTACGACAATCACGAAACGCTCCAGCCACATACCCACGTTCACGACCAGCGCAATCAGGAAAACCGCCAAAACATTCAGGCGGACCCGGCGCGACCACAGCAGCTGCGGGATCGCGATATTGCAAAGGATCAGTATCCAGTACGTCCACCAGTAGCCGCCCGCCCACATGCGATTGACGAAGGCGTAACGTTCATACTGATCGCCGCTATACCACGCCATGAATGCTTCCATGCCATAGCCATAAGCCACGATCAACCCGGTCCCCAACATCACTTTCGCCATGCATTCGATGTGGCGCATCGTGATCAGATCCTCGAGGTGATACCAGCGCCGTACGGGAATCGCTAACGTCAACACCATGGCAAAGCCCGAATAGATGGCGCCCGCGACGAAATAGGGCGGGAAGATCGTCGTATGCCACCCTGGCAAAATCGCAACGGCGAAATCGAAACTCACCACCGAGTGCACTGAAACCACCAGCGGCGTCGAGAGGCCGGCGAGCAGCAGGTAAGCCTTCTGATATCGCGCCCAGTGCCTGGCGGAATTGCGCCAGCCCATCGCCAATACACCGAAGATCTTGCGCGCGATTTGGTTGCCGGCCTTATCGCGCATCGTGGCGAAATCGGGAATCAACCCCGTGAACCAGAAGATCAGCGACACCGTGGCATAGGTCGACACCGCGAATACGTCCCAGATCAGCGGACTCCGCGGCTGCGGCCACAGCCACATCGTATTGGGGTAGGGCAACAGCCAGTAGGCGAGCCATGGACGTCCCAGGTGCAGGATCGGAAACATTCCGGCGCAAGCCACGGCGAACAAAGTCATGGCTTCCGAAAAACGGTTGATCGACGTGCGCCAGTCCTGCTTGAGCAGCAGAAGGATCGCCGATATCAAAGTGCCTGCGTGTCCGATTCCGATCCACCAGACGAAATTTACGATCGCGAATCCCCAGGCGACCGGAATTACAATGCCCCAAATGCCTACGCCGCGGATGAACAGCCACGTAACGGCAACCATGAACAGATTCACAAGCAAGAATGCGCAGGCGAAACCGATGAAAAGCTGGGGCGGCGTCTTGAGGAACGGTCTGAGAACGACGCCTCCGATCTCATCGGTGACGGTCCCGTAATCATGGCCCGGTCCAATGACTTTATCCGGTCCTGGATCAAGTGTCGCCAGCGCTGAGGTTTCTTGATCTTCCGGTTTCACATCACCCCTTTTCTAGATCCGGATTTGGGTTGAGCAACCGCGCCAGATAGGTCGTGCGCGGTCTGGTGTTCAATTCCTCGAGCAGGCCGTAGTCGCGCTGCTGACGCTTCAACTTGGCGACCCGGCTGTTGGGATCGTTCAAATCTCCGAATACGATGGCTTGGGTAGGACAAGCTTGCTGGCATGCGGTGACGATGTCGCCATCCTTCACCGGGCGATCCTGCTTTTCGGCGTCGATTTTGGCGCTATTGATGCGTTGGACACAGTAGCTGCACTTCTCCATGACACCGCGGCTGCGTACACTGACGTCCGGATTTCTTACGCCGAAAAGACTCTGCGTATCCCAATCCGCATACAGGAAAAAGTTGAACCGGCGCACCTTATAAGGGCAGTTGTTGGAGCAATAGCGCGTGCCCACGCAGCGGTTATAAACCATTTCGTTTAATCCCTCCGCGCTGTGCACGGTGGCGGCCACTGGGCATACCAGCTCGCAGGGGGCATTCTCGCAATGCATGCATGGAACAGGCTGGAAATACAACTCCGGGTCTTCCATCGAACCCTTGAAGTACCGGTCGACTCGAAGCCAGTTCATGTGGCGGCCCTTAGCGACTTCTTCTTTCCCGACCACTGGGATATTGTTTTCAGACTGGCAAGCGATTGTGCAGGACTGGCATCCCACGCACGCGTTCAAATCGATCGACATGCCCCACTTGTGCTGGTTGTACGTCCACTGCGGAAATAAGGTCAGATCGCTGGGAACACGCTGCTCTTCGGGACGGGCGAACTCGGGATTCTGGTGGAAACCGGCGTAAGTGGAAGCACGGAACGGGTCGCGCTCTTCCATGGTCTGCGTGTGCTGCGTGTTTGCGAACGCGTAGCCTCCCCGTTTCCGCGTGATGCTGGCGCCCACGTCCTGCCAGAGCGAGCCCGTGGTTCGCAAAGCGTATACATCAAAACCAACGCCGTCGGCAACTTTTCCAGCGCGGGTTCTACCATAGCCGAAGTGAACCGTCAGCGATTCATCCGCCTGCCCGGGCATAATCCACACCGGACCCTCGATCTTGCGGCCGCTGAGCGCAAGTTCGACGACATCGCCGGTGGTAACTCCGTGGCGTTCCGCGCTCTTTGGCGAAATCCATACTGCGTTGTCCCAAGTCATCTTGTTCTGGGGCTTGGGCATTTCCTGAAGCCAGGCATTGTTGGACAGCGATCCGTCGCCGACGGAGGGGTCAGGGCGAAATACGATTTCAAGGGACGACGTAGACGCATTTCCGGCCGCGATCGAATTCGGTATTTGGGCTCGCGGCGGAGTCTTTTCGGGGAACGCGGTGCCGGCCATCACGCCATTGTGCAAAGTGATCTGCCAGAAATCATCGAAGTCCTTGCCGGGATGCTGCCCCCGCCAGTAAGCCTGCACGCTATCGTGAGCCGACTGATCGCCTCGGTTCGACAGGACGTTCAACACCTCATAGGCAGTCTTACCGCCATACAGCGGCGTGATCAGAGGTTGAACGATACTGACGGTTCCATCGTAAGCGCGTGCATCGGCCCAGGACTCCAGATAGTGCGCCTCGGGGATATGCCAGTGGCACCATTCGGCAGTCTCATTAGAATAGAGTCCCAGGTGCGCCCGCAGCTTTACTCTCTTAAGCGCATCTAGAAAATCGAGATCCGACGGTGCATCATACACCGGGTTGCCACCCAGAATCAGCAACGTCTCCACGGCCCCGTCCCGTATATCTTTGACGAGTTCAGAGAGCGATGCAATCTCATCCAGCGGATTCGCCTCTACTGGATCTGTATAGATCACCGTGTTTCCGGTGTTACCAAGCGTCTGGTTGAGGGCGTGGGCAATAGCATGAACCCTGGGCGGCTGGTATTCGCCGGCGATTACGATACCGGACCCGCGATGCGCTTGCAAATCTTTCAGTACCGCGCCTATTTCCGCGGAGGCCGCCCCCGCGTCGGCGCGAAGAAGGTTCGCGGCGAATTCCGCGACGCCACCAGGGGTCCTGCGAAAGCGATGGTCGGCCATACCACCGGTAATCGATGGCGAAGCCTCGACGACATAGAGCCGCGGAGGCGTCACATTGGAGTTTTCGGCCGAGGCGCGCCGTCGAGCGCTGTAATCGCGGGCGTAACGCAGACTGCCCGGCATAGTCGAACATAGAACGTCCGCGTCGAGGGAAACAATGACGTCGGCGCGGTCGAATCGGTAGAGCGCGTTGAGTGGCTGGGCGAATGCCGCGATCGCACCTGCGCGCGCCGAGTGCCGTCCGCATGGTTCGTACTGATGCCACTTGGCTTCGGGGAAGTCGGCCAGGAAATCCTGAATCTGTGCTGCCAGCGTCGGGGAGGTTACCGTGCCGGTCAGGATCCGGAGGCCCGCGCCCTTCTTTGCTCCGGCTGCATCGCGCGCAGCGGTGAGAGCGGTAATGAAGGTTCCCCAACCATTGATGTATCCGTTGCGGGTGACGGTTTGCGACCGGTCGGGATCGTACAGCGTCAGCACGCTCGCCTGCATTGTGCTGTCCGTCGCGCCCAGGCTCGCGGGATGATCCGGATTGCCTTCGATCTTCGTGGGCCGCCCGAGATGACTCTCGACGAGTACCCCGGTAGCAAGGCCCGCGACACTCATCGCCGTGGCGTAGTAGAGCGGCTTGCCGGGCACCAGTTCCTCCGGCTGCCGCACATAAGGAACGATAACTTCTTTCGGCTGCTTGGTGCAGGCTGATGCGCCGGCCAGCGCGATGGAGGCTCCCATGAGCCGCAGAAATTTTCGCCGTGAACCAGGGTCGTTCCAATCGGGCGTACGATCGGGGAACTCATCTTCCACGAGAGCGCGGAACTCGTCACTTGCTGCGAGTTCGTCCAAGCTGCGCCAATAGAGATGCGTATCGTGCTTCATTCGCATTACCGGTGACAAGTCACGCAATCGGTCAGACTCTGAATTTTGTACTCCTTGACTAGCCGCGCCCCCACGTCCTGTTGATTGTCCGGGTATTCGTAGGCCATGTTGAACACCTGATCACGCGGCCGAACAAATTGCGCGGGATTCCGATGGCACCCGATGCACCACTGCATATACAGCGTGTTGACCTTGTAGGTCAGCGGCATCTGGTCGATTCTGCCGTGACAAGTGGAGCAGCCAATGCCCTTGTTCACGTGAATGCTGTGGTTGAAGTACACGAAATCCGGCAAGTCGTGCACTCTGGTCCATTGGAGCGATGTGCCGGTGCGAAAACTCGCCCGGACCGGTTCCAGAAGCTCCGCATTCGCCCAAATCTGTGAATGACAACCCATGCACGTCTCCGTCGGAGGAATACCGGCGAAGGATGAAGTTTCGACAGAGGTGTGGCAGTAACGGCAATCGATGCCGTCATCCCCGACATGATGCTTGTGGCTGAAAGGAACTGGCTGGGCGGGCGATAACCCTACATCGGTGATGAAAGCTCCTGAGTTAATTTTGTAGGCGGCCAAAATGACGCAGCCTAGCGTCAACACGGCGGCGAAGATGCTGACCTTCGCCAGACTGTTTGCGCCGCGGTGAAAGATCTGCGCCATGCTTCAAAAGTAGCTAGCGCTTTTCGCCATCCGGGCAATATTGTCTGGCACGCCACCTGCTCCTTCCGCATTCTCATCCGACCCAGCCTGAGGCGATCGGATGGAGAAATTCGTGAGCGTTGAATTAAAAGGTTCCGTTGGGTAGATTGCTGCGGCATCAATGTGTTACAAATTTCTGACGCCGCCGCCGATCTCACTCCTATACAGGATTAAGAGGATTGCTGACAGGGATATTTCCCCCCCTAGCCAAGGAGGGGCCGCTTAGGCCGGCTGTTCTACTGGCGCAGCGCCCCGTGGCGGTGAACCCGAATAAGCTAATCCGATGGTATGGCGGGGGATTTCGGTTGTTCCTGGCGGTGGATGCCCAAGGCACCCATGCCGCTATAGAACCTCTTGGCAGCGGCAACTCGCCATGCTGCCCTGTTAATTCGTATTATCGAGCAACCTTCCGCACGTCGCCGGCGCACTCTGAAACCGCTGAGCGGCCGCGCCGATAACCCTTGAACCGCTCTCGTACCATCAGCTCACTTCTCCTTCGAAACACTCGCGATACTGGCGCGTCCAACTAAATTAGAGAGGATCCCGTAGAGGAGGTGTAATATGAGCTCTCTTGCAACGAAATCAGGGCTTAACTTAGTGAGGGAATATCTAGACGTGTGCAATGCGGCCTCGGAAGCGCACCGCCATACCCTTCCTTACAAACCTATAATCGCAGCATACGACAGCATTTTTGCGAAGCGGCAGGTCGGTGTAGATATCTACGAGAGCGATCCCGCTGAAATCGAAACTACCGTGACGATTCGCTTGCGCAATGACAATTTCGAAGTCGTCCCAGAAACCGAAGCCGATCCGTCCTTTCATTTAAAGCTCAAGCGCAGCTATATGGAGGATGTGGTAGCCCATCGCGAAGAATATATCCGGCATCCAGAAAAGCTGGATTGGGATTGGATAAAGAGCCGGATCGGGATAGAAGCGCTCCATAGCCCTGTTCATGGCGCGAATATGCGTCCTCCCAAAAAGCCAAGCGCGGAGACGCCTGCCAAGGGTGCGGACATGCGGCCTCGATCCGCCCGACGAAAGTAGGCGGCTACGGGCCGGGCCACCTATTAGGCGTTACAACCAGCCGCTTGTGAAACCCGCGCGCCGAAGTCCTTGAATCAAATAGGGACACCCTCGCATCAGCCTCCATAGAAAACCCGAACGATAATTCTCAACCATGAGCACGATCGGGCCTTGGTTCAAACCGAAGTGCCATTGCGAAACCCATCCGCCCGCAGCGTCCTGCGGATGCGGAAAGGTACGATTGAACGAAGCTCTAAATCCGTAAGGATTGCTATCTTTGAGCTTTACGTCATCGATGAAGTGTTTAAGCGACGGCAGCACGATCTCGGGAGCAAACGGCAGTGAACTTGCCACCGACCATGGAGCGATAGTCCCATCATCGGGTCCGTCCGGAATTCCCCGGGCCACATAGCCGAAGAATTCAATCTCACGGCCGCGGACGGATGCCGTCGCCGGACCCGGCCCATCGCCGGCTGTGAGGCCCCAGCAAAGATCGCCGTATCCCACAAAGTCCAAAGGATTGCGGATGGCGTACTCGCGCTGTACAAATGTAGCGCGCCTGCTGTTCTCGAAATAGTCTAGCTGCTTCTCCCTCATAAAGAGGTCTTGTATGCCGCGAAAATCCACCCATACATGGGAAAGCTGGTGAATGAAGAGGGGAGCCGCGTGGAGATATTCATAGCCGTAGATCTTCCGCCATTTGTAGCTGGAAGTCCACGCCGAATAGCTTTCCGACGAAAGCGGAAAAGTCGGTGAACCAAGCCCCAGGAGATAAAGAATGAGGCCCTCGTCATAACCTTTCCACTCGTAGGGAAGAAACCCCGTCTCGGGCTTCCACCCTTGCGCTACCGTTGCCCTGCCGTTCCGTGCCCACTGCCAGTCCGTTCGACGGTAGAGCGAATCCGCAAGTGTACGGATTTCGTGTTCATCCTCGGAGTCCTGTTTGAAGTATGCGGCCGCACTCAGCATACCTGCCAGAAGAAGAGCGGTATCAACCGTCGACAACTCACACGACCACGCGCGTCTGCCCGTTGACATATCGAGAAAGTGGTAGTAGAAGCCTTTGTAGCCGCTCGCCTCGGGATCAGGTCCCTGGGGACTGTTCCAAAAAAACCGCAGAACCGCGAGCGTTCGCGCGATAGCCTCGTCGCGCGATAGGAATCCGCGCTCGACGCCCACCGTATAGGCGGACAACGCAAGGCCGACCGCCGCGATGCTGGCCGGCCAACCGCTCTTGGTCTTGTCCGCAACTAGACCATTTGAGAGATTCACTTCGTGGACAAAATATTGGAACGACTGTCGCTGCAACAGATCGATCATATCCTGGTGGTTCTTTGCTATTCGCTCCATGGCCCTCTTTTTAATAAGTCGTACCACACTTGGAGTATTGTGGAGCCAGGCGAATTCATCAGGACGGAACTGTCCTGAAGGCAGTAGAGACGCGTATGGGAAAAGTTCAATTCGATTGTGACTTATCCCGGGAGCTTACCCCATTTCCGCACTTCTGGGAGCACACCGTCGGTGGCGACCACGCGCCGATGGTTTTACGCGCTGATTATCAAGCGCAGCTGCGGCGTTGCCACGAAGAGTTGGGGTTTCGCCACCTTCGCTTTCACGGACTACTGTCTGACGACATGGGGACCCTGATCAGCCATAAGGGAAAACCCCTCTACTCTTTTTTCAACGTCGACCAGATCTGGGACTTCCTTCTGGCTATCGGCATGAAGCCCTTCGTTGAGTTAAGCTTTATGCCTCAGATCCTCGCCTCAGGAGACAAAACCGTTTTCCGGTATCGCGGCAACGTGACGCCTCCCAGAGATTATAAGGACTGGGCCACACTCATTCGGCAAATGGCCCAGCATTGGGTCGAACGTTACGGGATCGATGAAGTGCGCACGTGGTTCTTTGAGGTATGGAACGAGCCGAACCTACCTTGTTTCTGGACGGGGGCCCAAGAGGATTATTTCAATCTTTACAGACACGCCGTGGGAGCGCTCAAAGAGGTGGACGAGGGTTTGCGCGTCGGCGGCCCGGCGACAGCTAAGAATCAGTGGATCGAGGACTTTGTCGCCTTCTGTCAAAAGAACCGCCTACCCGTTGACTTCATCAGCACGCATCAGTATCCAACGGACGTCGTGGAGACCACCTCGCTGGGCCAGGAAGACGACAATACGGAGGAACAACTAGCTCAAAGCCGACGGAGCATTTTGCGCGAATGGGCGAAACGCGTGAATGAAATTGCCCAAGGACGACCGGTTTACTACACGGAATGGAATACCTCGTCCAATCCGCGCGATCCGCGGCATGACGAGGCGTATGCTGCCGCATTTGTGATTAAGACCGTGATTGAAGCGAGCGGTCTGGTTGAAGGCTACAGTTTCTGGACGTTCTCTGACATTTTTGCGGAGAACTACTTCCCCTCGGTCCCCTTTCACGGTGGATTCGGCCTGCTCAATCTTCAAGGCATTGCCAAGCCGACCTACCGCGCCTTTGAGTTGCTCCATCGCCTCGGGACCGAACGATTGCCGATCGATGGCTGGCACGAAACAGTGGACGCATGGGCCGTTCGTACGGAACAAGGCCTAGTGGTATTGCTCACCAATAGCGCTCTTCCACGCCATCCGATCAAGAAGGAACAAGTGCGAGTCCGGTTGAGGGGCATGCCGCCGCCGCAGTCCGTCTTGGTGGAGCGGATTGATGCGGAGCACGCGAACCCCAAGAAACTCTGGCAAGAGATGGGCCGCCCCGAATACCTTAGCGCAAACGATGTAGAGCAGTTGCATGCGGCGTCCCGAATGATCCAAGAGTCGCACCCGTGGGCCTACGATCAGAGCACCATTCATTTGGACATAGAACTACCGGCGCACGCTGTCGCGGCCGTTACTGTAAGCTGACGGGTAGCTGGCACACCCATTGGTCGACACCTATTGAGGACGGATTGTTTAGAAAGTCACGCGTCCAACAATCTGGCCCTGCCGAGGCAGGCTGGCCGTACCGGTTGTCGTTAGAATCGACCCGAAGCCGGCGTTAAATCGGCCCAGTGAATCGGTTCCGGCGGCCGTCGCGGCGTTGGTCGAGCTGGGATTCGGCATTTCCAGACGATTGAACATATTGTTGAATTCCGCCCGGACGTTGAACGAGACTCTCTCCGTGAAGCGGAAGGTCCGGCCGACATTGAAATTCTCAGCCGGGCGCCGCTGGAAACGATAGTCGTCGTAGTAGGCTGCCGACGATCCGAATTGTCCCGCGGGAGGATCTACCCAGGCCTTCGGGTTCAAGACCAGGCTCTTGGAAGGATCGAAGCAGTGGCAGTTTAAATCCGCCAGGAACAGTGGCTGGCCCGGCACCCGATTGGCGAAGCTGGCGCCCTGCAACAGGTAGTTATTGAGATTCGAATTTGCCCCAGGGACGCGTATGGGTGTTCCGCTTCGATAACTGAGGAACGTTCCGAAGGTCCAATCGCGCCCCAGCCAGGAGAGCGCTTTGAATCCCATATTCTTATGATCTCCAAATTTCGGCACTTGGTAATTGAGTGCAATTTGGCTCACCAGCGGCTGATCGTAGCCGGAGAGGTATTTGTTAGTCGAGCGGTTGAACACATTATTCACCTGTGCCGCGCTACCGCCCGAGACGATCAATCCGGAAGCTTCCGCCCCAATAGTCTCCGATTTCTGCCAGGTAAAGCTGTAGGATCCGTCGAAGCCGTGCGAAAGGCGCTTGGTGGCCTTGAACTGAAGCGAGTTGTACCAGGTATCTCCCAATGGCGCATACATTCCGCCGATGGCAGTGAACTGCGGGAAGGGACGGAGGGATTGAGCCACCGTCTGGTTGGCGGGGAATCCTGCGTAAGGCAGGGCGTTTTGGAACCGCCCGGCATTCGCCGAATTCAGCGGTGAACTCAGGATCTTTTCGTCAGCCGCATTGGTGGGATCCAACCCATAATGCGCGAGTAAGTCGGGGGTCAATGCGTTGTAAGCGACCATACTGGGGGCCAGCCACCAGGCTCCGCGATTCCCCACGTAGGTGGCCTCCACTACCAGATTCTTCTGCAATTCCCGCTGCAGGCCGATACTCCACTGGAGCTGGCGCGCGGGACGGCCGGCGTTCGGATCGATGGCTGCATAACCCGTCGGAGCGCCAACAGTGCCGGCGGCGGGAAACTGGCCCGGATTGAGATTCGGCCAGGTTGTCGGCTCATTCTTCACGCCGTCTCTGAGGTACAGAGCGGGTATGAACTGCCCAGGGCCGTTCAGGGCAACATCGTTGCCGATGATCGTCAGATTGTCATAGGCCGCGGTTTTCGCATATACCAGTCCAATGCCCGCGCGGAACACTGTTTTGGATGAGATCTGATAGGCGGCGCCCAGACGAGGACCGACTGCGTAAGGGTAGTTCGAGGCGAAATCACACTGGCAGTGACCCGGTAGCGACCCGTCAAAAATGGTCGCTCCCAGCCTTCCGATGGTGGGATTAAGGGTTGTCGGCGAGAAGCTGGGCATCCGGCCCGCACCCTCGCGGAGATAGGTCTGAAAATCCCAGCGGAGACCATAATCCAAGGTGAACTTACGAGTAATTTTCCAGGTATCTTGCAGGAACAATGCGTACGCTTTCTCACCCATGTGCTGGTCAGTGGGCGCGCCCACGGTTCCGCTGTTCACGGCGCCTAGCAGGAAGCTCGCGTACGGGAAGCCGATGGTCACTCCCGGCGTCGTCACCCCCGAGAGCGCGGAATCCGATGTGGATGCGTTGCTAAAGGCGAATATTCCGCGCGCAGTGGACTGCTGCCCATACGAGTAGTTCCCGATGATGACCTCCGCTCCGAGTTTGTAGGTGTGATTGCCGCGGATCGAGGTCAGGCTGACGTTGCCGCTGGGCCGCCACGAATGGATGCCTCCGCAGGCGGGGCAACCCGGGGAACCTCCCGCAGTCGATTGACCCATGGGGGCCATGCCGCCGTTACTCAGGCCCGCTACCGTAAGTCCTGTGATCTGCGGGAAGACGCCGGTGGGAGGGAGTCCTGTTAGCCCAATCGATGCTGGATCGAAAGAGTTTCTGGGCAAGACGAACGACGTGGGGCCATGTTGATCGACATAGCCCGCGCCAATATGCAGCAGCATGGTTGGCGTGACCGTATAGTCATAGTTGATGCGGATGGTGTTTACCCAATCGTAGTTGGCGCGAGCCTGAGAGATGGGGTCGGGCAGGCCTTCGGCGAAGAGTGCTGCTGAGGTGTTGGATTGGGTGCGCGTCATTGACCAGAACGCGGAGAGCTTTTGTTTATCGCTCAGATTGTGATCACCCTTGAGCGACGTAATATCCGTGAGGCGGTCGGCCAGAGCGGACGGTCCCGAAGGAGCATAGTTTTGCGTCAACAGATTGGCATTGGGGCCTTGGGGATTCGGAATCAACCCCTGGATCGCCAGGGCAACTGGATCGAAGCGGTTCGCGGGAATGATATTCCCCACGAAAGGCAGGCGAAAGTTACCGTTCACGCCGCCGGGTCCAGTTGCAGGATCGAAAATGGATCCTTCAGCGTAGGTCTTGCCGGCCACGGTGACACTCTTACCGGTCAAAGCGGAAGCGAAATTGCCAGTACGATACGCCAGTGTCGGGACTGTTACCGGAGCAGTCAATCCAGTTTTCTCACGGAACTGTTCGAAGTTGAAAAAGAAGAAGGTCTTGTTATGGCCGTCATAGACTTTAGGAATCCAGACCGGTCCGCCAGTGGTAAAGCCGTAGTCATTTCGGCGCGCTCGAGGCCGGGCCGTGTTCTGCAGCGCTGTGTTCGCGTTGAAAATTTCGTTGACGAAATAGTCATACGCGGTCCCATGAAACTGGTTCGAACCCGACTTCATCGTCACCAGGAACACTCCGCCGCCAGCCTTTCCGTATTCGGCTGCGAAGTTGCTAGTCTGCACCGCGAACTCCTGGATGGAATCGACGCTGGGTTGATTCTGAGACACTGCGGCGAGCCACGTATAGTTTGTCGAATCCTGCCCTTCTACCCGCACGGTTTCCGTGTTGGCGGGCGTGCCGTTCACGCGGACTACATTGTCGCCCACGTACGTGGAACCTGGAATCAGTTGGGTCACGGCTAACGCCGATCGGATTCCGCTGTTTCCGGCGAATCCAGACCCGATGCCGAGTACCGGAAGGGAGTTCAACGCTTGGCCCGTGACACTGTGGCCTAGTTCGCCGCTTTCGGTCTTAAGCAGAGGTGTATTTTCCGTGACCGTAACAGAATCGGAAGTCGCGCCGACCTCTAGACCGATATCGATACGATAAGTTTGGGCCGCGAGCACATCCAGGCCCTGCCGCACATACTTTTTGAATCCGGGTACCGTTGCGTTCAATTCGTAACGGCCGACCGGAAGCTCGTTAAGCGTATAGTTCCCAGTAGCTGTGCTCAAGGTCTGGTACTCAAGGCCCGTGTTGACGTTCCGCGCCTGTATAGGCGCGTTGGCGATGACTGCACCTGCCGGATCGGTAATGGTGCCGGTAATTTGGCTGCGATCGCTTTGTGCAAACAGAACTGAGACACACACCGAGAGACAGAGTGCAAGTGTGGTTGGACGCATAAGACCCCTTCGAAGATGGCTTTCATGAACTATAGTTCATGAACGTCTTGGAGGTCAAGTCGTTAAACCGTCGTTTCTTTCTCACGCAAGCAAGGCGCAACTCGGGATAGCCAGGCTATTTCAGCAGCTTCTGTTCATCGGCGCGTGCACCCCCAAGAATTCCTGCGAGGCCGTAGTTCCCCTCGTGGCAGGCGTGTTCGAATAATGGACCCTCGCTTGCGATCATGGGGACTTCCCCTTTCCAGGGTTTGGTGAAAGCAGTCGGATCGTCAACCGTGAAGTCATACAGAAGGATGTCCGGGGCGGTTCTGGTAAAGCGTTCGATCAGGTGCAGATTCTCGTCAGCTCCCCGGAACCGGGTCTTATCCGTGAAATTCGTGGAATCAACAACCAAAGTATTGCCTTCCCAATGCCCGCGCGCGTCGCCCACCCATTGACGTACCGTGGACGGTAGGTGCGGACGGCCATCCAAGGGAATGATGCGCATCTCATGTATGACTTCGGCGAGCAGCGCCACATATCCCGGCGTCTGCACGATCTGATAATTCGTCGTAAGGGGACCGTACTGATGGTTGTCGTAAAAACTCGGAAGCATCGGTGGTCCGGTCATTGGGAATACAAGGCATCGCTCAAATAATTGGCGGTCTTCCGGACCATCGGCCGGATGGACCTTGGCATACTCCCGGTCAGCCTGGACTCTGCGCTGAGCTTCCGGAGTGAGTGCCGGAACCCTCCCATCAGGCGGATCCACGATAATAGAGGTCCGAAGATTTGGCGCGCGCTTAGAGTCAGCATCCCACCAGAAGTCGTTATAAGTGCCAACCTGCCCCGGCGCCAGCGGTTTTTCGCGGGAAGATCGCTTGAAAACATTGGCTTCGTAGGCGGCCATTTCCTCCGGAGTGAGGAATTGCTTCCCTTCTAATTCCTTGGGCCGTTCCAGTGGGATGATCGAGGCGTTGCTCCAAATTCCCTGAAGGTCTGGTTGCCCATCCGCAGTCCGCGGAGGAGTCCAAGCTTTAGCCGATGCTGGCTTCGTTGGCGGCGAGGCTCTCTGAGCACTCGCCGAAACAGCCAAAGGTAGCGCAGCCAGCACCACCCCGACGAAAAGATTTGCAGTTGCCCACTGCTTTTGCCGGTAGAACCGTGTCGGCATAACTTTTCCCTCGACTGCGTTCAGTAGAATACAAGCAAATTGATCACAGCGCAATCATCGGACTGGGACGGAGTTCTTTCATTGGACCCGTCCTCAATTCGGAATAGCGTAAACCAGCAGCCTTGGATTGTTATTCGCCACAGCTACGTTCGGCCCCGAAAGAAAAGTTGCTCCGCCTTGAGCTGCGGCAGTTGTCGGCTCAACGGGCGCTGCACCCGCTGGGACTCCTCGTCCGGCGCCTCCAGCGGCGCCTCCACGCCCGCCACCGCCAGGTCCTCCACGTCCTTGGGCGCCAGTCCCGCCCATGACGGCGATGTATTGCTTGCCATCCAGCATATAGGTCATCGGTGGGCCGACGCCGGAACTCACCGGCAATGCTATATCCAGAAGTGGTTCGCCTTTGTCTGCGGTAAACACTTTCATGCGCCCGTTACCCAGAGTCTGAATCACGAGGTTCGAAGCCAGGGACAGCGTGCCACCTCCCGACTGCCCGCCGCCGGGTGCGAACCAACGTTCCTTTTGGGTGGCGGGATCCCACGCCGTGAGAATACCTCCCCGGACTTTGCTTCCATCTGGATTCTTCCGGTCGGGTCCATGAGGAGGCGGAGATGCCATCGGCACACCGCCCCTTGCTCCGCCCAGGTTCAATCCGAAATTTTGGCTCCCAGGAGTCGGAGCGTAGGTCTCCGCCGCCACGAAACTGAATGTGTTTTCGGCGGCGATCGGAACATAGATCAGGCCCGTGTTCGGATTGAACGACATCTGCGACGTATTGTGCATCTGCACCGGATAGACCGTCACGCCCTTCTTGGAAGAATAGAGCGCGTCGGGGTGAACATTTGGACGGCCGGTTTTTGGATCGATTCCCGTAGCCCAGCTCACTTGCGACATCTCGGAGGCGGAGATGAATTCACCATTCGTACGATCGATCACGTAAAAGTATCCGTTCTTGTTCGCCTGCATGACGACCTTGCGATTGCGATTGTCGATCCGGATATCCGCCAGCAGAAGGTGTTGAATCGCGTCGTAGTCCCATTGATCGCCTGGCGTGCACTGATAGTGCCACTTCAACTGACCGGTGTCTGCGTTAATGGCAAGAATGGAGGCGACGTAGAGATTATCCGGGTTCGTTGCTTGCCTGCCACCGTTACGAACGTCCGCTGACCAGACGGTCCCATTGCCAGTTCCGACGTATAAAAGGTTTTCATCGGGATCGTACGCCATTCCATCCCACATGGATCCGCCGCCGCCCATCTTCCACCATTCACCCACCCATGTTTTGGCCGCGGCTTCCATGGCTTTGTTCTCGAATCCCTTCGACGGATCGCCGGGCGTTGTGTAGAACTTCCAGAGTTCTTTGCCGGTGTTTACATCGAAGGCGGAAACATATCCACGAAACGGAGGGAATTCAGCGCCGGCATTGCCGATAAACACTTTGCCCTTCGCGACGCGTGCCGCCATCGTGAGAGAGTATGAGGAAACCTCTCCCTCTTTCGGCTCCGGGATCGCCCATGAAGACCACAGGAGTTTTCCGGTCGCTGCGTCAAGAGCCTGCATGCGTCCGTCGACGACCGGGACAAGCACCTTACCCTCGTACAGGGCAACGCCCCGGCTATTCACACCACAGCAGAGGCGGGATTTTCCCGGCTGTGTCATGGTTCGATCCGCATGTGGGTCATAGCGCCACAGCTCTTTGCCGGTTTTCGCGTCGACGGCGGCGACGATGCTCCAGTTCGTCACGGTATAGAGGATCCCATTCGAAAAGAGAGGAGTCGCCTGCTGATTTCCGCCACCGGCCCCGAGTTCATATGACCACGCGGGCGCGAGTTTGCTTACATTCGCGGGATTGATCTGGGTCATTGTGCTGTACCGCTGCTCACCCCAATCCATCCCGTTCATGGTCCATTCGGTGCCTTTTCCCGCATCCTTCAGCACCTTGTCGTCAATCTTCTTGACCTGTCCAATAGCCAATGTCGTCCAGGCAAAAAGACCGATCCCAAGGAATCCGGCCAGAAACAATTTCATTCGCTGTGAAGTCATGTTCTCCACAGCATACACCCGCCTCAGTCGGGCGTCGCAGATCTTGGAACGCTGAGCGAGCGATCAGCGGCCGTAGACGAGGAGTTCCTTACCATCGGCAAGGATGACACGCTCAAGCTTGATGATCTTCTGGCCATCGGAGTATTGATAACCGATGCCCGTGATCACGTCGCCGTGCTTGACTGTGGTCTTCGTCCAGCCGTTAGCCTCCATGCGGTTGAGGGCCGGGCCGCCGACCTGCCATTTCTCTGTAGTGCCGTTTGTGGTCTGAACTACAAGAGTGATCATCGGGTGCGGGTTGCCCCACTGGAAATCGATCACCGTACCCTTCACCGTAACGAGCCGTTGCTGGTTCACCGGCCATGAGTGATGCGCCAAAAGTGGCAGTGGAGCTGGGATCAGCGCAAGCATTATCCAAGCGGAAATAGAGAAGGCTTTCATCGTTCGTTCCTTCCTGCGGGCTTCTTTCTGCTAGCCCACCTTCCTGGCAGCCATTCTAGAACAAACTCGCCCAAAGCCGTCTGATTCCGGTTACGATCAACGACGCTAATCCCAATATGCGATGAGTCGCCCCATCACAAACATGGCGGTCCAGAGGCTCAACGATAGAATCGCGGCGATTTTGGCTTTGGTAGGGATGACCGGGGACCGATCGAGCTCTTCGGTCTTACTGTAAACAATTGGGCGAAAGATCACGGCATGCACGCCAATCAAGCCCAAAATGATCATCTTAGCCCAGAAGAAGGGATTGGGAGCATACTTTTCCGCCTCAGAAGCGGCCAATAACAATCCCATGGCGATCATTATGGTCCCCCCGACACGTTTCCACGGACGTAAGCTGGTAACCATCTCGGTGATGGTCAGGCTTTTGAAGGTGAGCCCCAAAAGGCGGAGGTCGGTCGCGAGAATCATACCGCCGAATAGAGCGATACACGCCAAATGAATCGACAGAACGATCGGGTATGCAAGCACCGATTCGCTAAACGCCGTGAGAAAGCCAATACTTTGGATGGAATGCGCGATCGCCATGCCGAATCCCCCTCTACACAAGGAACCCGGTGAAAATCCCGCCAAACACGACCGAGACCCACAGCAGCAGGGACACGGTCGCCACCAACTTGCTCAAGAGAGGTGGCGGATTTTCCATCGTCGCCACTTTCCTATGGACTGTGAAATTGTAAATGAGCGCCGCGGCGAGTACATACATCTTGATCGGAAAGACCAAGTTTACCCGGTAAATATCGGCCTGCGACAAGAACAGCGCGACACCTGAGAACACGACGAACAGCAGCGCGATTACAGTCCACAGCTCCGTGTACCTCAAAATACGACCAGCAGTCTCATGCCGCAGTCCAAGGTTCAACATGCGAAAGTCCACAAGTGCTATTGATCCGACGCCAACCGCAAACCCGCCGATGTGAATACATTCTGCTAGTGCGAATGCCCATTCGGTATTGTTGAGAGTATCGCCGATTGCGTTCTGAAGGAGCATCCTAGATCTCTCTTCTTTCCTGCCGGGATGCCGGATACTGTCGGCATGGTCGATACACTTCTCCCATCCGGCGCTTACCAAGTAAAGAGAGGATCTTATACTGAGTAAGTTTGTCGCCTGAGGAGAGCGGCATGTAAGTGAATCAGTTAAGTTTACCCCACAAACAGCGGGACTGGCCCGTAGTAACCTCGGTTGTCCTTATCCGCTGCTGCTTGAGGCCAAAGTTCCACCGCCATCAGGTCCCTCACGAGGGGATCCGCTCATTTAGGCGACCAGGTTATTATTTTCCCCTGGTTGCCACGCGGTGAATTGCTCGCCTAGTTAAATCCGTGGTAAGGCCATATACCAAATGGGATGCGAGGCCTTGAATATGAGCACTGGGAGGATTCTTTGAGCGAGGCTTTCCTAGTCCAAAAGCAGGTACGGCAATTTCGTCCGCGGCTAGCCAAACGGCAGCTCCGTATGCTGTCCCGTATCCGCATTGAGCCACCGGGGCGACCTCGGTAAGGACGCCGTAGGCAGCGCCAACCAGGGCGCCAAACGCGTAGTGAACTGCAGGTCCCATCCATTTCTTCTCCGCCTCCGTTAAGCGGTGCGCAAGCAGATGCTGGGAAATGGCCTTGGCGGTTTTAACGGTCGCGTCATCGCCGGATGATTTCTTCTCCTTGTGGTTGAATACTTCCTTTGAAACGGTCGCCCATAACGATTGGAATTTGTTCATGACCCAGGAAGCGGCCAAGCCACCGAGCGCGCCCGCAAGCGCGCTTGCAGGAATCGATCTTGGTTTATTGATGCGCGGGCAAGACGCTCTCATGATTCCCCCCTGGTCAGGAGAGCCATTTCTGGACCCCCTGTTTCCAGCGTTTCCTGGCCTGTATCCGAAACGAAGCTCAACGCCAGTGATCCTCCCAGTAGGGTTGTTAGCGGCGCGTGCGAATCCATAACCCAGGCCGGTTGGCGTGTATCCTTTGTGCTCTGGCGCTCGCCGGAGGCCTGCACGCCCAATTTGGGCCACCGGCACCTTCTGCCGAAGCGCCCAGGAGTCTGCAACTTCCGATATCCAGCCGCCCATCCGCTGGTAGTGTGTCAACCATGCAGACGCCGGCGGGTTCGAATTCGTCGGTTCAGATTCAAGGCGCCTATCAGGGAAGCGTTGCCAATGGAACACGCAGTCCAGCGGTGTTCCCGCTCTCGCTTGAGGATGCGATCAAACGCGGTCTGCAATACAATCTGGGAGCCATTGGAGCCGGAGAAGCCGCTCGCCAAGCCCGTGCACAGCGTCTGGCCATGGCAGCACAAATGCTTCCGGATATTTTTGGCAACGTGCGAGAAAGTGTACAGAAGATCAATCTGGCGGCAGAGGGCTTCCGGATCACGGTACCGATCCCCGGATTTCAGTTTCCAACCGTTATCGGCCCTTTCAATAATTTCGATGCGAGGGCCAGCGTCAGCGAAAACCTGAGCTTTGCCAGTTTCCGCAACTGGCAATCCAGTCGCGAGCGTGCGCATTCAGCGGACTTGTCGCTACAGGATAGCCGCGATTTGGTGGCTCTGGCGGTGTCCGGCAGTTACTTGCAAATTACCGCCTCGGCGGCGCGCATTCAGACGGCAAAAGCTCAACTCGAGACCGCGCAGGCGGTCTATCAACAGGCTGTGGATCGAAACAAGAGCGGACTAAACGCCCGCATTGATGTAAACCGCAGCTTAGTCGAATTGCAGACCCAGCAACAGCGGCTGACATCGCTTACCAACGATTTTGAGAAGCAAAAACTTGCGTTGGCCCGATTGATCGGGTTACCACTGGCTCAAACGTTTAATTTGACGGACAGGGTTCCGTATCGCGAACTTCCGCCGCCGAATGTTGATGATCTGGTGCAGCGCGCCTTAACCAGCAGAGCGGATGTGCTGGCCGCAGGCGCACAGCAGAAGGCGGCTGAGTTATCCCGACGTGCGGCGGTTGCCGAATATCTTCCGGCGCTGGAACTCAATGGAGACTACGGCGTGCTCGGCGTAACTCCCACGAATCAGGCACATGGCACTTATACCGCTGCGGGTGGAATACGGATTCCGATCTTCCGTTCGGGCCGGATTCGAGCCGACATCGAACAAGCCGATGCGGCGCTGGCGCAGCGTAAGGCTGAGTATGAGGATCTAAAAGGACGCGCCGAGCAGGATGTGCGTGTCGCCGTATTAGATCTGACTGCCGCTTCGCAATTGGTAAAAGTCTCCGAATCCAATCGCGCGCTCGCTGCCGATACGCTGGACCAGGCGCGAGACCGATTCCGATCAGGAGTCGCGGATACGATCGAGGTCGTGCAAGCCCAGGAATCTGTCGCGGCGGCCGAGCAAGATTACATTAGCGCCGTGTTCGCGTCCAATCTGGCCCAGGTGAGCCTCGCCCGAGCAATCGGACAGACAGAAAAAGGCATCACCAACTTGCTGCAAGGAAAGTAGATATGGCAAACGACCGAATGACATACGCGTCGGAGCACGAAATCGAAGAGCTTCGCGAGGAAATTCGCCATCTCCGCGAAGAGCAGCAGAAAGGACGTGCCGAAGAAAAGAAGGAGGACGACAAAAAGTCGGAGGATAACGAGCAGAAACCAGAGGAACCGAAGAAGCCCCATCCGCTCCGCAAGATCTTGCTGATCATTCTCGTCCTGGTGGTGGTCGCGGCAGGGATAGCGTACTGGCTGTATTCCCGCCAGTTCGAAGACACTGACGATGCCCAAGTGGACGGCCATATTAATGCGATTACCGCCCGAGTTTCCGGCACGCTCACGGGCGTCTACGTGGAGGAGAATCAATTCGTCAAGGCCGGCCAGGTTCTCGCAGATCTGGATCCTCGTGATAGTAAGGTAGCTCTGGCCGTTGCACAGAGCCAATTGGCGCAAGCACAAGCCCAAAGCCAAGCGCAGCGGCCGAATGTTCCCGTCACCGAAACCAACACGAGAACGGCAATCGCTACCGCGGCCGGCGACGTCACCAACGCCGAAGCTGCCGTGGCAGCCGCGGATCACAACTATGAAGCAGCGCTCGCGAAAGTGAGTGAATCGGAGGCGAACAGCGCCAAGGCGCAAGCTGACGTTGAGCGTTATCGTCCTTTGGCGGAGAAGGACGAGGTGCCTCGCGAACAGTTTGATCAGGTGGTCGCCAATGCGAAGGCGCTGGCTGCGGCCGTAGCAGCGAATCAGGCCACGGCAAAGGCTGCCGCGCGCGAGGCCGATCAGGCACGCGCTCAGCTCACACAGGCGCAGCAACGTGCTGAGGAGGCCAGCCAGAACGCCCCGCGGCAGGTAGAAATGCAGAAGGCCAATGTCGCAGTTCGTCAAGCTGCTATCCAAACCGCGCGTGCTCAGCTCGATCAGGCCCGCTTAAATCTGTCCTACGTAAAAATCCAGTCACCGGTGAATGGAATCGTCGCCAAACGATCCGCTGAAGTTGGTCAGCACGTCGAACCTGGCCAGCAGGTGGTGCTGATAACCCAGATCGACGACCTATGGGTAACCGCGAACTTCAAGGAAACACAGCTTCGGCGGATGAGCCCTGGTCAAAGCGTTCGTCTTCACGTGGATGCTCTCAAGGCGGATTTCGATGGATATGTTGAGAGTCTCCCGGCCGCGAGCGGCGCGATAACCAGCTTGTTACCTCCAGAAAACGCCACCGGAAACTTCGTAAAAGTCGTACAGCGGTTGCCCGTGCGGATTCGATTCAAGCCCAACCAGAACGGGCTCGATCGATTGCGTCCGGGTATGTCGGTTGAGCCAAAAGTACGAGTCGAATAGCGGGCCCGGAAACTTCCATGACGAACGAGGAGACTGCAGGATTTCATCCTGGTCACGATCCTTGGGCCGTCGCTTTGACGGTAACTCTCGCCACTTTCATGGAAGTGATGGATACCTCGATCGCAAATGTGGCCCTTCCCCACATCGCGGGTGGACTCTCCGCGGGACAAGACGAGTCTACTTGGGTACTCACTAGTTACCTGATCTCGAATGCGATAGTCCTGCCCATGTCAGCGTGGTTTAGCGAGCGGTTTGGGCGGAAACGTTTCTACATGTCGGGGGTAGCCTTGTTCACGGCCAGCTCTTTTCTTTGTGGCTTGGCGCCGAGTCTGGGAATTCTCGTACTGTTTCGAGTCCTCCAAGGAGTCGGAGGCGGCGGACTGGGCCCCAGCGAGCAAGCGATCCTGGCCGACACCTTTCCGCCGGTGAAACGCGGGATGGCATTTGCGTATACGGAATGGCGGTCGTGCTGGCGCCTGCTATCGGCCCGACTCTGGGGGATGGATTACCGACAACTACAGTTGGCGGTGGATCTTCTATGTGAATGTCCCTTTCGGGCTGCTATCTCTCTTTCTCACCAACTTCATAGTGCAGGATCCGCCTCACATGGTGAAAGCCAAGAAGGAATCAAGACGCCATCCCATCGACTTCACGGGCCTTGTATTGGTTGGCACCGGACTCGGAGCATTACAAGTGGTATTTGACAAGGGCCAGCGCGAAGATTGGTTTAGCTCGTCCTTGATTACGATTTTCACGATCGTGTCGTGCGCAGCTTTGGTTAGCTTCACGATTCGGGAGTTGAACAGCAAATATCCGATTTTGAATTTGCGTCTGTTGCGCAATTCCAATTTCGCCGTATCCAACCTGCTCATGCTCATGCTCATGCTGGGGGCAACACTGTACGGCACCACCGTGCTGATTACCACACGGCAATGTTGTGGCGCTGTTATCAGGCGGCGGGCCTGGCTTTTCTGTTCGTTCCGATTAACACGATCGCGTTCGTTGGAACACCACCGGAAGCAAGTAACCAGGTTTCTGGGCTTTTGAACCTCATGCGCAATCTCGCGGGAAGCGTCGGCATTTCGGCCGTAACAACATTGATCGCACGCCGCCAACAGGAGCATCAGTTTTATCTTGCGCGAAACACGTTCCCAGCTAATCCCCACATCCAACATGCGCTGGCCGGGATGACAAGCCATTTCAGCTCAAGAAACAGTGCAGCCGATGCCACGCGGCAAGCCTACGGTCAGATATATTCGACCGTACAACGCCAAGCAACCGTGCTCGCGTGTATCGATACGTATTGGATCATGGGTGTGCTGTGCCTGCTTGCGATCGGGCTGCTGTTCTTTGCTAAGAAAAACAAACCAGGGTCCGAGGCTATGGC
This sequence comes from Bryobacteraceae bacterium, assembly GCA_025980665.1. Lineage (GTDB taxonomy): Bacteria > Acidobacteriota > Terriglobia > Bryobacterales > Bryobacteraceae > Palsa-187. Next base: position 5,036 of record JAICXC010000024.1, on the reverse strand, counting down.
TCACTGACCGAGGTGGCGTAGGGAAGGGTCTCAGGCCCTTCTAAGGGTAGGTGACACTTCTCCGATTTGGCAGCTAGTCGGCACACTGGTGTCAGCTACGATAGAATCGATCAGGTTCTATTACGCGATCCTTGCTGAGGACGGAAAGGTAGAGATCATGGCGAAATCAAACAAGACCTCCGTTGGTCGTCGCGGCTTCCTTAGGAACGCAGCGGCTGGAGCAGCAGCCGGAGCAGCCGCGCTGGTAACACCCCCACTCGTGAACGCTCAGGCACAGAACACTGGAACCGGCGCTCCTTCCCCGGGAGCGGCCGGCGTACCGGCTCCCACGCAGGCGCAGATCGATCGCGAAACGGGGAATGTCCGGCCCCCGGCGACCGCCCATACAATCACGCGGCCTGGCTCGGATCTTATGGTCCAGACCATTCGCGAGCTCGGCATCGAATATGTCGCCGCCAACCCCGGATCGAGTTTCGAAGGCCTCCAGGAGTCCTTCATCAACTACGGCAATCCGCCGAACCGGATGCCGGAGTTCATCACCGCGCTGCATGAAGAGTCGGCGGTGACCATGGCTCACGGCTACGCCAAGGCCGAAGGCAAACCCATGCTGGCGTTGCTGCACGGCACGATTGGAATTCAGCACGGGGCCATGTCGGTGTACCAGGCCTACTATGACCGCGTGCCGGTCTTGATGATCGCCGGCAATGACCCGGACTTTATTGCCGCGCATACCGCCCACGATATGGCCGGGATGGTCCGGAGCTATACGAAGTGGGACGCAGAGCCGAAGACCATCGATGAGGCCCTGGTAGCCATTCAGCGTGCGTACAATGAGGCCATCACGCCGCCGATGGGACCGACGCTGGTGGTGCTGGGGAGCGAGATTCAAAAGGACAACGCTCCGAATACCAAGATTCCGGCGTATAAACCGCCAGTATTTGTGACCATCGACGCCACTCGCGCGAAGGAGATCGCAAAAGGTCTGGTGGAGGCTCAGAATCCAAGAATCGCTGTTGGACGTTTGCGAACACCCGAGGGCGTTCAGCGATCGGTGGAGCTTGCCGAACTGGTGGGAGCGTCGACCAGCACGGCGGCAACCGGCGGGCCCATGAGTTTCCCGCAACGTCATCATCTTTGTGGTCCGGGCGCTGACACGACTTACGACTACACTCTGGGTCTTGAAACAGGCGGCGCACAGGCTTCCATCACCGGTCCAGCGCTGTCGAAAACGGCCGCTACACGGGACACAGTGCACATCGGTTTCGGTGGGACGGTGCCTGGCGCCGGTGGCAGAGGAGGCGGCGGTAGAGGAGGCAGAGGCGGTGCGGCCGCGGCACCTCCCATCGAGGCCGATGCCGAGGCGAGTCTTCCCCTCATCATCGAAGAAGTGAATCGCCAACTGACGTCCGATCAGAAGGCGCGGATTCAAGCGCGCATCGCCAAGCATACGACCGCCAACCATGAGGCTCGCCTGACGGCCATCACGCAGGCTGTCGAAAGTAAAAGGGCGGGATGGAACGGCACTCCTATCAGCACCGCTCGAATCTATGCGGAACTCTGGCCGCTGATCATGAATGAAGACTGGTGCTTAGCGTCTCCCAGCAATTTCTCCGGCGGCCATCATGTGCAGCTGTGGGATCACAACAAGCCGTATAGCTACCTAGGAGGCCAAGGAGCCGGCGGCATGGGTTACGGTGCTCCGGCGTCGGTGGGTGCCGCGCTGGCGGCGAAGGCCCGGAATCGGATTGTGGTCAACGTCCAAACCGATGGCGATCTGAATTACTCACCGGGTGTTCTATGGACGGCAGTCCATCACAAGCTACCTATGCTCACGGTGATGCACAACAATCGCGCTTGGCATCAGGAATACATGTTCGTCGAATATATGGCCGGTGTCCGCGGACGTGGCGATGATCGCGCACACATCGGCAGCACGCTTCGCGATCCGTACCTCGACTACGCAAAGATGGCCGCGGGTTACGGGATGGCTGGAGAGGGTCCGATTACCGATCCGACAAAGTTATCGGCCGCATTGAAGCGGGGCGTAGCCTCGGCAAAACGTGGTGAGCCCTATTTGATCGACGTAATCACGCAGCCCCGTTAAAGAATTGTCAAGGAACTGCCAAGGAATTACAAATGAAGAAATACTACGTGTTCGTGGCGCTCATCGCACTGACGGCGCCTGCCGTAACTCTGAACGCTCAGGGCGGGCGCGGAGGCGGTGGTCGGGGCGGCGCGCCGGTCGCGAATGTTCCCGCGCCGACCAGTCCGGTCACCGGAAACGCAGCCTCTGGGAAGGCCCTGTACGCCACTTACGGCTGCTATGCCTGCCACGGCTACAACGGAGAGACCGGAGCGCGGGCCTTCGTAGGACGATGGGGGAACCTCGCGACCGAGCAGGGTTTTGTCACATTCCTCCGGGGGCGGGCAAACGTAGCGCCGCTTGCTCCATCGACTTCCATGCCGAGTTTCAGCGATACTGCTCTATCCGATAAGCAGGCGAAGGATATCTATGCCTACATTCGGACCTTCAAAAGCACGGCACCCGAATTGAAGGACATTCCGACACTGAACGCCATCGTTGACGCAGCGAAGCAGGAAAAGAAATAATCGAAACGCGCTGCTAACGGTAATGCCATCAAGGGTGGTCCTTTGCATACCGTCCCACCTAGTGCTGTACCTAGTTGTGGTACTGGGTTGTGAGGCCTATGCTTGAATTACGATGCTCACCGATACGCGATTCAGGCTAGAACGTGCCACTGTTGCCGTGAAAGTGGTCCATTCAAAGAGAACTGCGTTCACAGTTCCAGCAGGAGCGATTGTCAAGGTTCTTCCGGACCCTGCGGACAATCAGGAGCTCGTAACCGTGCTATGGGGCGAACACAAACTACAAATGTTCGCCGTCGATGTAGATGTTCGCGGAACGGAAATCAAAGACCCGGAAACGGAACACGGTCAGCTCCGCAAAACGGCTACCGGCTGACAGCTACTCAGGACGGCTTCTCCCTTTCTGGAGTCTTCGAAACGCTGGGAATAGACGCCCATGGGCCTACTGCACGCCGCTCTTTTGTCGAGCAGGTAGAAATTCGTCGCCTGCGTGCCAGGTCGGCAGCTTTGGCGAGTTTGCCACGTTCACGCCGATGAGCAAGCCGAATTGCGCGTACTGTTCCATGCCGGCAAAATCCCAATCTTCGTGATATTCGTCCGAAGGCTGATGATAATTCTTATCGTTAAACTCTTCGATGAGCTTGTGGCCCGTCCCAGGAGGTTTGCCCACCAGGTCTTCGCCCGGGTCCACTGAGAATGAAGGAATCCCCACGCGTGCGAACGAAAAATGATCCGAGCGGTAATAGAGTCCGGCTTCCGGGCGTGAATCCGGCGAAATCGTGAGTCCCATACGTTTAGCGGCTTCCTGAACGATCGGATACAAGGTTGTCCGCTCCGCGCCGTTCACGGTGACGTCGCGCGCGCGACCGTAGGGCAGGAACATGTCGAAGTTCAACGCCGCGGCCGTCTTGCCCGCGGGTACCACGGGATGCTGGCCGTAATAATAGGACCCGCGCAAGCCCGCCTCCTCCGCCGCAGCTGCCAGAAAAATCACCGACCGGCGCGGTTTCTGGGGCAGGGCCGCCCACGCCCGGGCGATTTCGAGCAGCATACCGCAGCCCGACGCATTGTCGAGGGCGCCATTGTAGATGCGATCTCCGTTGACTGGTTCCCCGATGCCCAGATGATCCCAATGCGCGCTGAAGAGCACGGCTTCTTCTTTCAGTTTGGCGTCGCTGCCCTCGATCTTGCCAATCACGTTACTCGTTTCGACAGTTCGAACCTTGGCGGGCGCCCGTCCGCGAATCCGCATGGGAAGTTCTATAGCGCGGAAGCCTGGGGTATCCGCGCGTTTTAACAGAGCATCCACGTTGGTGCCAAGTGTCGCCGCGATCTTCTCGCCAACGTCTTTGGTCACCCACCCGGCAAACGCAATCGCCGGCTCATCCGGAGCCAGCTTTACTTGCTGGTCTTCGCGTCCCCATGAGGATCGAACCACATCCCAGCCATAGCTCGCCGTAGGAGTCGTGTGGATGATGATCACCGCGGCGGCTCCGTGGCGCGTGGCTTCCTCATATTTATAGGTCCAGCGTCCGTAGTAGGTGAGCGCGTCGCCCGTAAAAAACTTCGGATCGTTCGAGGGCGGCTCGCCGGTGAATAACACGACCACTTTGCCGCGTACATCGATGTCCTGATAATCGTCCCACTTGTACTCGGGGGCAACAATGCCGTGTCCCACGAACACTGCGGGCGCGTCGAACTGGGCATCGGGACGCTGCTGATAGGTGACACCGACGAATTCGTCGAGCCATTTGGGGGAAATCGCGGCACCCGTGTTGGGGACCAGGGAGAGCTGAGAATCCGGCTGCGGATCGACGCCGACCAGGGTAAATTTCTGAAAGTACGTCCCCTTGTCGCCGGCCGGTTTCAGAGCCAGTAGCGCGAACTGCGTGGCGATGTACTCGGTGGCGAGATCGCCGCCACGTGAGCCTGGAGCGCGCCCTTCGAGCAGGTCGCTGGATAGAAACTTGACGTGCGCGCGGATGCGCTCACCGGAGACTTCGGTCATCTGCGCAGAAGCAAAGAGAGCCGACAAAAGAAAAATGACGGTAACCTTCATGGTGATTCTAGTGCCGGAGTCCCTTCTGGATCTGAGCGAGGTGAATCTGGCACGCGAGACACAGGTCTTTGTTATCCTGGCGCGTCGCCAGCTTGGACATCGGGGGGATTCGCTGCCCGCAGGAATCGCAAGTCCGGATTCCGTCTTGCTCCATATGCCGATGGTAGCGCGGAGAGGATCTTACCCGCGAGTCTAGAAGGCGCACTTGCAGCGAGGTGCTAGACTGATACATTCGGGCTGTGGCGCAGCCTGGCTAGCGCGCTTGCTTGGGGTGCAAGAGGTCCCGGGTTCAAATCCCGGCAGCCCGACCAAATACCTCAAAGAGTTACAACCAGTGGACCTTCCGGAACTCCGTCTTTGGAGTCCAGGT
>JAICXC010000105.1 GCA_025980665.1 Bryobacteraceae bacterium | reverse complement strand
GCGGCGTGGGCGCCATAACGGCCACGGCTCTCGCCTCCAGCCTGTCATTTTTCCTGATCACCAACTTCATGGTCTGGGCCACCGGAAGCCTATACCCACACAGTCTTGGCGGCCTGGCGGCCTCTTACGTCGCGGGGATGCCCTTTTATCAGAACCAACTTCTGGGCGACGCCTTTTACACGCTGGCCATATTCGCTGGTTACGCTTGTCTGATGCGTTTATTCCGGCCGGAGCGGCAGGTCGCCTAGCGTGCGCGTCGTTTCGCTGCTGGCCAGCGCCACTGAAATCGTCTGCGCTCTGGAAGCAGGCGACATGCTGGTTGGCCGGTCGCACGAATGCGATAATCCCTCCTGGGTTCGGCGGCTGCCCGCGTGCAGCGAGCCCGCTTTCGACGTCTCCGTTTCGAGCAGGGAAATCGATGCGGAAGTAAGACGCCGGCTGCGGTCGGGCGAGCCGTTATACCTTTTGCGTGGAGATCTCATTCGCGAATTGCGTCCGGATCTGGTTATCACGCAGGCGCACTGCGACGTATGCGCAGTTACTCCCGGCGATGTCGAGCGAAGCGGAGCTTGTGCGCTCACCGTGGACCAATTGGCCTTGACGGCATCCTCACTCGAAGGTATCTTCCAGGGCATTCAGGACATCGCTGAGCGGCTTGATCTGCAAGAGCGCGGCCGCAACGTGGTCGAACGCGAGCGCCGGCGATTGCAAACCGTGACCGAACAAACGGCCGGTCGCAACCGGCCAACCCTGGTGATGCTGGAGTGGACTGACCCGATGTTCGCAATGGGGAACTGGGGTCCGGAGCTGGTGGAGATCGCCAATGGGGAATTGTTGCTCGGGCGAAAAGGCGAATATTCAAAAGCCATGGACGCCGAAGATCTGCGTGCGGCGGACCCGGAGTACTTGATTGTCGCGCCCTGCGGATTCAACTTGGAGCGAGCCTTGAGGGAGCAAGCCATCCTCGAACGGCATCCGTGGTGGGGAGAGCTCCATGCGGTGCGCCACGGCAATGTCGCATTCGCCGACGGCAATCTTTTCTTTAACCGCTCGGGAATGACGATTTCCCAAACGGCGGAGATCATCGCAGAAATTTTGCACGGGGTCCAGTTCGGAGCTTGGACCGAAGGAACGCATTGGCGCCGCGTGACCCCTCCGGCGGCGTCCGATTCACGAGCCACGAGGGTAACCCGGGTTTGAAGAAGGTTCTCTTATCCTGGAGCAGCGGAAAAGACAGCGCCTGGACGTTGCATCTCCTGCGGCAAAATCCCGATGTTCAGGTCGCTGCACTGCTGACGAGCTTTAATGCCGAGGCGAACCGGGTCGCGATGCATGCGGTCCGGCGTGCGCTGGTGGAGACTCAGGCGGAGCGCATCGGGATTCCGCTATGGGCAGTGGACCTGCCGTGGCCCTGTTCTAACGCGGAATACGAAGAACGGATGCGCGCGGTATGCCAGCGAGCCTCGGCCGAGGGCATTACCGCGGTCGCCTTCGGGGATCTATTCCTGCAGGACATTCGTGATTACCGGGAGCGCCAGATGCAGGGGACCGGACTCGATCCGCTCTTTCCGGTCTGGCGAATCCCGACGGGACAACTAGGGCGAGACATGATCGCGGCTGGCCTAAAAGCCAAAATCACTTGCGTGGATCCTTCCAGGCTAGAGAAGCAACTTGCCGGTCGTGATTACGATCTTGACTTGCTGCGCGCTTTACCGGCCGGAGTCGACCCGTGCGGCGAAAACGGCGAGTTTCACACCTTTGTCTACGATGCTCCCGTATTCTCTGGCGCGATCGGCGTGGAGACCGGTGAAATTGTCGAGCGCGACGGATTCGTCTTTGCGGATGTGGTCCCCACGGTATAAATCTATTCGCGAAAGCGATAGAGATCCTGGGTGGCGACCCCGACATCCAGCAGTTTCAAACATGTGAATAACTGATGCTTGTGATTGATGAGATGCTCAAGGTTCCCCAGCAACAAAGTTAAGAGTGACTCGCCCTGCTTCACAAAGACGGTGGGGACCACGCGGCTGAGGTCTGTGTCTGTAAGCAGCGCGAAGCCCTCATCGATGTGCCTCCGATAGGTCTCAGTTCTGCTGGCCGCCTCGTCCGGTAAGCAGCGATGGTTGACGGGCAGCTCCTGCAAGTTCACGAAATGGGCCAAGCGCTGCTTTTCGAAGCTATACAGAACCGCGCAGAATCCCGCCATGCAGTCCAGCAGATGGCCAAGGAGAATTCCGACCGTCCAATTGCCCAACCTTCCGGGGGCCCAATCGACACAGTTCGCGGGCAGAAGGCTGATCAGATGCTGAGAGCCGTCAAGTTGTTCGTGAATCTTGCTCAAGAAAGAAGCGCAGAGTTGGCGGGCGTCGTCCATCGAAGCAGTGTCTCACGTAAGGCAGATGCCGCCTGATCGAAGAAGTTAGCGCGATTCTACCAACTCCTGGATCACCGGCCCCGGCAGGTCCGGTTCGGCGCGGTCCATCAGCTTCAGAACGGTGGGGATGAAGCTTAGACTGTCGTACGGAGTTTCGACGCGCATACCCAGGGGGATGCCGGTATCCTTGCCGCCGGCGAAGAGCAGGACCGAATGCGTCGACTGGCGCAAGAACGATCCATGGTTGCCGCCGGGGTTGAAGCCGCGAACGTTGAAATTCCAGTGGTCGTTGGCCAGCACCAGCATGTCGGTGCGGCGCAATTGTGCTTTGCGCTGGCTATAGCGATCCGGAGTCGAGGGCGGACCTGGCGGGTCGAGCAGTTCCTCGGTCAGGCTGATGATGCCGTTTGAATAGCGCGTGCGGTGCACCGCATTGAGCCACGCGCGCTCGTCATGCCATTGACCGAGCCAGGTTTCGCGGTCGTTCCCGCTGATATTGAGTTGAGGATCTTCAAACAGTTCTAGCGGCAAACCCGGTCCCAATCGGGTGGGTATGAGATCTTCGGTCACAGGCAGATAACGCAGATCGTTTCCGCGGGCGAGGATTAGCGCCTGATGCGCGGCATCGCGCCATATCAAGACCGCATCGCGATCGGGTTGATCTTCCGCCGGAAGCGTGGTCAATTTTTCGCGCCGGATCCGCACTGCGATGAAGTCCACGGGCTTGGGCGCCAGTCCGGGCTGGACGTTATTCCGTACCGAAATTGAGCGCAACGCAGGCAGGTAATCGACGGTTTGGAAGCTGCGCTCCCAATCGAGCGAGCCGTCCTCGGCGGTCACTAGCCCGCCGGGTGCGCGGCCCGTCACGTAATGCCGCAGGTCCCAGTACGAATTCAGCGGGCCCAGAGACTTGGGTGGAATCAGCTCGGATATTTTGAACTTGCCAGGATCGAAGTCGGCTGGTTTCAAGTCCAGCAAACGCCAGATGACGGCCACGTATTCCCCGTATGCCTTGCGCTCCGCGCGCCAGGAAGCTAAACGCACACCGTCACGGCGGGCGTCTTTATCCAGGCCGAGCCTGATCTGCTCCTGGGTCCATTTTTTCTTGGGCTGGGCATTCACCCGCTTCTGCTGCGCGTCAATTGTTTTCTGTAAAGCCTCAATGCGGCCATCCAACTCGGCGAGATCGTCGGATAAAGCATCCATATCGCGCCGCCAATCGTCGCGGACCTTATCCAGAGTCGAGAACAGCGCGGTTAAGGCGGCGTTGCGAACCGGACCCGGCAGGCGCTTCTGAATCAATTGGTCGAGAAGAATCTGCACTACGTTGAGCGTGTTATTCCGCAAGCCAATGTTGGCGCGCTCATTGCCGTCGAGATCGAGCATCACCGTGGGGTATTGATCGGATTGGCCGGCCAGATAGGCTGAATCGGGGCTGGGTGTGATGACTTCGGAGACAAACGGATCCAGTCCCTTGATCTTGAATTCGGTGAGCGGGTGGCGGTTGGTAAGGACGTGATGAGCCCCCCCGGCGGGGCTGTTGAACCAGTCCACCAGGCTGTACCCCTGGCTGAAAACGGTCTCCGACGTGTTCATGCCATGGTCTGAGACGAGCACTAACATCGTGTTCGCACTCAGCGGGCTGGCGACGATTGCATTCCAGATACGGCCCACCAAAGCATCCAGATTTTCCAGGGCGTGGAGCTGGGAAACAGAATCGCCGGTGAGATGCGCGATGTGATCGTAGTCGCCAGTGAAGTAATCCAGATAGCGAATTTGCGGGTTTTGGAGACTGCGGATGAGATCTGCCTCGGTCTGGCGAAACACAGAATCGGCCCACGGCAGGCCGAGCTGCCACTCGTCCAGAAAGTCGCGCGGTGAGCTAGCGGAGACGGCGCGCTTCAATGCCCCGGGAAAGGAGTTCAGCCGTAGGCCGCGCTGCAGCAGCTGCAGGGATTGGAACCGTTGCTCATAAGGGAACCGGTCGATCAGCAGCGGCACGCCGGCATCGTCCAAAACCTCGACGCCCGGCATGTCGATGTGCCGGGATATCGGGTAACCGAAATAGAACGAGAGAAAGTTGAGGTAATCGTAAGGGTGCAGCGTGTAGCGATCGTATTCGACGTTGCCCCGGATCTGCAAATGGCGGCCGGTATCGAGCAGCGACCAGGATGGTGCGGATAGGCTCAATCCGCGTACATAGAAGTTTTCCATCCATACACCGTTTTGCGCGAATACGTGCTGGATCCAAGGAAGACGGCTGTGATCGTCCCGGCCGGGGCCGCCGGTCTTTTTCACATACTGTTCCAGCACATCATCGGGCAGGCCGTCGACTTTCAGAATCACGATGCGCTGGACTTTTGCCGGTGCGGCGCCAGTATCGGCAGCCGGGAGAAGGAGTGCGGAGAGGAACAGGAGCGCGATGCTTCGCCCGCGGCTTCTGCGCACGACGCTATTGTCCCGCCGCCACGCCGGGGCCGGCCAGCGCGCGTGCACACAATTCCCGGGTTTCAGCGTCGCTGGTTTGCCGCATGATCCGTGAAACCACCTCCGCCGAGCGGGGCGGAACGCCTGTAACGATCAACTCGTTCACGGCGCGGCGAACTTCGGCGATATTCCAGACCACATCGGGCTGAGGGCTGGATTTAGCCACCGTCTCGAGGAATCGGATTTGCCGTTCCGCCCGCCGCTCCCGGCTGAGGGCGGCTGCCAGACTTGTGCTGTCCTTGGTTTCGTGGTGCGAATAGATGCCTAGACTGAACCAGTGGGCCATCTGCAGGCCTGCGCGTGCGGGTATGCCATGCACGCGCGCGGCCATCTCCGCATTGCGATCGTGTTCCAGCCGCACGGTCAATCCTTGCGGATCCGAGGCATAGCGCATTAAAGCGTCGTATTGACGCGCCGCGATTTCGGTCTCTTCGAAGACGCTTTCCTCCAGCGGATTCACGCCCAGGATTTCCAGCCTTCCTTGCAGCTCAGCGCGCAACGCCGGGTCCATGGAGCCGTCGAGCGTCAGCCAGCGCCGCACCTGCGAATAAGCTTTCAGGCGAGCCGAACGATTATTAGGATCGCCATGGCGGGAGCGCACGAAATTCCAGGTCATGGAACCCGCGAGATACGGCCAATTACCGAACTTGGAGATCCCCAACACGCCGGTTACAGCATCCGTAGTCGCCATACGCAGCATCTCCCGGTTTTTGGGCTTATGCGTGTCCCTGAAATCCACCAGAACCAGCGGGACTTTCGGATACTCCAGGGCGTACAGCGCCAGCGGGATCAGCTCGCGAGAAGTGGCCCCGGGCGTGTCCGCGGCCGTGGCCGCATCTAGGGGCAGTCCCGCCTCATCGAAATACCGCTTCTGCGTATACCCGGTCCAGTTTTTGAGCCTCGAATCATTGAAAGGATCCGCGATGCCCAGAAAGCGCCCATCCCACTTGCGTGCTTGACCCTCGCGGGACACCACGTCTTCGCGCGCGATCCACACCAGTGCGTGCGTTCTGGAGCGGGCAAACCCAAGGGGATCGAAATACAATCCGTTGGCTTCGGCGCGCTGCCTCAGAAGCTCCCAGTTGTGGCCGCGCGTCTCTTCGGTTTGTATCCGGTTTTTGAGATACGCTTCCGGGAGGTGTTCGGTGGTGACTAATCCGCCGAGAGTTTTTCCGGCCAAAGACAAGCGCGCCTGCATTTCGAGTAATTCGGGCTCACTCAACACCGCTTGGGCATCGGGAATCTCTTCCAACTGGGAGATCGCGGTCAGGCCCTCCATCAAGTTGACTTGCCGCTGATCGGCAAGATTTGCTCGATAACGCCGGGTGGAAGCGCGAATCAGCGCACCGTTTGAGTCGATTGCCGCAGCCTGCACCAGAGACTGCGCGAGCGCGTTCCAGACCACCTTGCTGGTATTACCCAGGTCTAGGATGGCGGCTGGCGTCTGGTCCATGTTTTTCCCCAGGTCGGGACGCCAGTAGAAGAAGGGAACGAAAGCCGCCGCGCGTTGCAGGACGGTCGGCCGCGCCGAAGTCAGAACCCAGATGTATCGTAAACGGTCGTTATCGGGGTCATTGTCGCCCAAAGTGTCGCGGAGGACGCTCACTAGAGGAATTTCGCCGGTGTGCTCGGGAAGGGTGCTGAAAACGGTCAGCAGCTCCGCGCCGTCGGCCACCGGTTTGCGCTCCACCCGGAAGTCTGGCGGACGGAAGTCCGACGCCAGAGCGTCCGGTGTCGCGGCCCAAGAAATGAGGGATAAAAAGGGGAAAATGAGCGCCGCCCAGTGCATGCGACTCCTCTTCAGCACCTATGATACCAGTGGCAGGTGGGGAATTTGATACCCCCAAAAGGGCGATACCAAACCCACCTCAGGGTTCTTGGCTCAAAGGTGGTAGTAAGGCATACTAAGACCTCACTATGACGGCATACGAAGAATCCTACCCTGGTCTTTGTGTAGAACTTGGTTTGACCTGCGAAGACTGCAGTTCCAACACGGCTCGTGAAGTGGCTCGTGTTTGTAAGGGCTTGCGAAGAAAAATGCTGGGACAGATGTTCGTGCAGCTATATCCGCATCCAGCTTGTTCGGCCATGCATAACAACTTCGCGCAAGCTTACTTGGACGCCTCGCCTAAAGAAGTGCAGCGGGAAACGTCGCCCATCAGGATCGCTGCAGTAGCCTAGGGCGCTGCTTTTTCTAGTTTTCGCTCTTCTCAGCCTGCTCCGCCCAACCCTTTTCCAGCATCCGCGAGTATTCCCCCGATGCGAAGATCTCGAAATCGAATCCCAGATGTTCCGGGTCGGCGAAGGGCGCTTGACCTATGTGGCAATGAAACATCTGGTCGGCATAGCGATGATAGTGGCGCAGAAAATCGGGGGAAAACATTTCCTGCGGAGGCATCTCCGCCAGCATGACGTTCAGTCCCAGCGCGCGCGAAAAAATCGATTTGTGGTTCGATACGCCCCACTTTTTTAGTTTGCTGGTGACCTCCGCGGGCGGATTCTGCACCAGGTAGGCGGCGAAACTTTGGGGCTGGAAACAAGTTCCCTTCAGCTCTGGATAGCGGCTGACATGCTCCATGCATTGGCTGACCCAGCGCAGAATGTCCTTTCCCACATAAAACAGCATACGGACTTCCTGATAACGGCCTTCGAGCAGCGTCCGTTCCAGCTCCTCCGAGGACTGGCCGGACGGCAGCAAGCCTTGCAGCATCAGGCTCGCCCGCGAACTTTCCACGACCTTGCTGGGTCCGGACTGGTCCGCAAACGGATGAAGAATCAGGGGGGGAAGCTTATGGGCGACTAAAGTATTTTGCATGGCTGCCTTCTTGGGCAACCCAAGTATGGCGAACTAACGCCGCTCTGTGAGCAGTACTTTGGCCTCAATTCGCTGGGACCCGCGGAGGACCTTAACTAGTACTTCATCTCCAGGCTTATGGGCCTGCAACGCGTAGGTGAAGTCGTACAGATTCCCAATGTCCTTGCCGTCGAACTCGATCAGGATATCGCCCGCTTTGAGACCGGCTTTCGCCGCGGGCGTTCCATCGCGCACGTCGGCGAAGCGCACGCCATGCGGAGGCTCATCGAAGTCCGGGATGCTGCCGAAGTTGGGGCCATATCCGCCACTGCTACTACCGGAATTGATGGGAGCAGTCTTCTCCACCACGCGTTGAAAATTCGGACGTTCCGGGTCGTTAGCCAAACGTGTTGCAATCTGAGCGACGTACCCCAGGAGCTTGGCTGCATCGGGGGCATCGATCTTGTCCCAGGTGTCGCTGGGCTTATGATAATCGCCGTGCAGGCCGCTGAAGAAAAACAGGACCGGCACCTGCTTCACGGTGAAGGACATGTGATCGCTGCCACCGTAGCCCGTAGCTTCCGAAAGATCGAGTTTGAATCCGGCAGGCGGTTGAATCGATTCGACTAGTTTGTCCAGTGTGGAACCCGTTCCGGTGCCATTGACATAGACCTTGCCGTTCTTAATTCGCCCGATCATGTCCATGTTGAGCATGGTCACGGCATTCTCGAGCGGCAGCAAAGGATGCCCCGTGTAGTAATTGCTGCCCAGGAGTCCCAGTTCTTCGCCGGCGAAGGTCATGAAAAGAATCCCGCGCCGCTGCCGCGGCTGACGCGAGAAATAGCGGGCCAGTTCGATCACGCCCGCGGTTCCCGAGGCGTTGTCATCGGCGCCGGGATGGACGGTCCCGATCTGCGAAGGCGCCAGCGAATGTTCGTCGCCCAGGCCCAGATGATCGTAATGCGCGCCGATGATCACATACTCGGAAGTCTTACCTGGAATATAGGCCGCGACGTTGTGGACCGTCTTCGTATCGTGTTGGATATCGAGCGACAGGCTGACGGTCAGCTTCGTGAGCTGGAAAGAGTGCGGCTTCAGGTCTTTGTCGATGGCGTCCAGAATTTCGTGCAGGTCGCGGCCCTCAGTCTTGAGCCACGCGTCGGCGGTGGCCTCTTTCACCTGCACGAACAGGACGCCGGCGTCGGTGGGCCCTGTGGCTTGGCCGAACGGCGTTAGCTGATCTTCTTGCGCGGTATGGTGCGGGTAAGAGTCGTTCACCAGGATTACGGCGCGGGCGCCGTGCATCTTCGCATTCACGGCTTTGATCGCGAACGTCGAATGCTGGGTGAGTTCTTTGCCTGCGAATACACTCTTGTCATCGTTTTCCTGCGGCTCGTGCCGGACCAGCAGAACGATTTTGTCTTTGACATCGACACCGGCGTAATCGTCGTAATGATATTCGTTGGCTGTGATGCCGTAACCGACGAACACCACCGGAGCGGAGACCGTGCCGGAGGAAGAAAAACTGAACGGGATAAATCCGTTGCGCAGCGGCAGCGTCGCAGCATTCGCTTCGAAATGGTTCGTGGCACCCAGGTGAGCGCCGACCGTGGTCGTGAATGCCTGCTGATAAGTACTGCCCGGAACCGGTTTGACGCCAAAGGATTGGAATTGCGATGCGATGTAGTCCGCAGCTTTTTCGAGTTCCGGCGATCCGGTCGCGCGGCCTTTGAGCTCCGGCGACGCGAGGTACTTGATGTGCGCCAGGTACGCGTCCGGACTAATGGTTGCGGGGGCTTGCGCCCAAACCGCCGTCAATCCAGCTAACGCAACTATCGCAAATCGGCGCACGGCTACTTTTGCCTGACAGCAACCTTCGGAATATTGACAATGCAAGTCTCTTCACACTTCGTGTCGTCGGTTTTGGCGGTCGTCTTGGCAGCGGCGGCCTGGTGGTCGATTTCGAGCTGGACCAGCTGCTGCATGATGGGCCATTCGAGCGCACCCACGAACTTGCGGCCGTTGATGTAAAGAGTCGGGGTAGCATCCAGGCCTAGCCCGTGCGCCTCCGCGATATTTTGGGCAACTTCCTTATCGGTAACCTTGCCATCCACGCAACGTCCCAGTTGGATCGAGTCGACGCCGGCGGTCCCTGCCCAGGCCATCACTTTCGCATTGAGAGTTTCGGGAGTAACGCCTTCCTGATTCTCGTAGATCCAATCGTGGAACTTCCAGAAAGCCTGCGGATCCTGTTTGTAGATGCAGCGCCCCGTATCCGAGGCGGCGCGGGCCCACGGATGGATCGACTCAAGCGGAAAGTCTTTGAAGTAAACCTGCACCTTGTCGGGGAAATTTTGCACCAGATTTTTGCGCATCACGTCGGCTTCGACCTTGCAAACGGGACATTGGAAATCGCCGTAGACCACGATGGTGACGGGAGCGCCTGGCTTCCCGTAGCTCGGTTGAGAATCGAGCTTGATCTGGTCGAGTGCCGATTGAAACGGGCTCTTGCTCATGTCATACACTTCGCCTTTGACGATATTTTTGCCGTTCTGCGAGATCAGGTAGTGCTCTTCCTTGGTTTGCCCCTGATAGGAGAGGTGCACGGCGATCTCGGAGAATCCCGGCAGATAGGCCGAAGGCTTGGGATCGTCGATGCTGACCGAGACCTGTGGGATCCACAGCTCCGCGTGACGCAAATAGGCTTCGATGGCGGGCTTGTCGATTGCTGCGGAAGGGATCGCTTTGGTCTGCGCGAATATCGGGAGCGTAACCAAGGTGGCAAGCAGGAACGTGGCAAGTTTCATGTTTTGGACCTAAATTTTATTGTCGCACTCCTGTAACCGTGGACGGCCGGCCTGGAGACCGGCCCTACTATACTGGATGTTTGTCGAAATACTGGCTGTGGGTTCCGCTGCTGGTGGTGTACCTGAGCAGCCTGGGCCGAGTCGGATTCCTGGGACCGGACGAGCCGCGCTACGCCTCCATCGGCCGCGAAATGGCGCGCTCGGGCGATTGGGTCACGCCACGCCTGGACGGATCTCCCTGGTTTGAAAAACCACCACTTCTGTATTGGCTCACGGGAGCAGGGCAAAAGCTCCACCTTTCGGACGAGTGGGCCGCCCGGCTGCCTCTAGCACTCCTCAGCCTCGCGTTTCTGTGGTTCTTTCATCGCATGCTCGCGCGCGAATTTTCCCCCCGTGTAGCACTGTCAGCGACGGGGATTCTAGCGACATCCGCCGGATGGGTGGCCTATAGCTTCGCATCGGTCCCCGATCTTCCAATGTCGGCTGCATTGGGAGCCGCGGTGCTGATCGCGTTATTTGACACCCGGCCGAGGCAGGGTTACGCAGCCGGCATACTTCTCGGGCTTGCGGTTTTGGCGAAGGCTTTCGTGCCGTTAGTGCTCATCGTGCCGGTGCTGTTGATCGCACGCGGCAAGCGGATTCCCATGCTGTTGGGCTGCGTATTGGTAGCCGCCCCCTGGCTGCTGCTGTCCACATTGCGGCATGGATCGCCTTTCTGGGATGAATTTTTTTGGAAACAACAAGTGGGACGATTCCTCCATCCCGCGCTCGATCACGTCCAACCTTGGTGGTACTACTTGCCGGTGTTGCTAGCGGGACTGTTTCCCTGGACCCCGCTAGCCGGGCTGCTAATGCGCTCCGCGCCGTATCGGGATGAACGTATCCGGTTCCTGGCGATGTGGGTTGGATACGCGCTGGTGTTCTTTTCCGCTGCGCAGAATAAGCTTCCCGGATATGTGCTGCCATTGTTGCCTGCGCTGGCGATCGTCCTAGCTTTTGCGCTGGACAAGACCCCCGAGGCTGGATGGTGGATTGGCGCGTGCACGGTCTTACTCATTGCCACTCCGGCGATCGCGACGTATTTGCCGGACGCGCTTGTGTCCGGGGCGCGCTCGGCGCATTTCTCCGTCGCTCGCCTGGCTCGCGGATGGCCGTTCGCGTTGGCGTCTGCTGGGATTTTTTGGATGGCCTGGGTTGCGAAAAGCGAGCCGATAAGACGCCAGCAGGCTATGATCGCCGCGACGCTGGCTGCTCTGGCCGCCGTCGGCTACTTTAAGCTCAGCGTGTTGCCGGTACTTGACCAGCGATATTCCGTGCGCGCATTTTGGCGCGCCAACGCAACGCAGATCGAGGGCGCATGCATCAAGGACATCAAGGATGTTCCGCGCCACTGGGTCTACGGATTAAATTACTATGCCGGGCGGGCCTTGCCCGAATGCACCGGAGCCGGGGTGCAAGTGCTCGTCCGCGATGGCCGGCTTCAGCTCGGACCATAACTGTAAGAAAAATCGAGCTTACTCCCTAGGGGCTATACCTATCACTCCCCTCAGCCGATGGTTAACGAGAGCGGAGGTTTCTATGATTCTGCCTCGTTATACAGTTTCTCGATTCTCAGCAGTGTTGCTGACTTTGGGGGCGATTCCCTCGCTGGGATGGGCGGGCGCGAAGCCGGCCATCGATCCCAACACCCCCGAGGGAAGGCTCCTCGAGAAGGTCCAAACTGAGACCGACCTTTCGAAGAGGCTACAGTTGCTTGAGCTGGTTCCGGAGCTGTTCCCATCGACGCCCGCAATGGAATACGCCTACATCGAACTGCAGGCTCGCTATCATCAGGCCGGCAATTTTCCCAAAGCCTTGGCCGCCGGCTCCAACGCGCTTATCCTAAATCCCAGCAATCTGGCAGTAGCGTGTTTGAACTGGCGCATTGCCGCGGATATGAAAGATGCGGTGCTGACAGCGACCTGGATGAAGCAGGCCGGCTACGTCGCGGAGAAAGCGTTGAAGAACCCCGATCCGGACATCACTCCGGCTACACGCGAGTGCGGCAACAGTGCGCGGCAGGCGATCGAACAGGAGGCGTACAAGGAAGCCTTCACGGCCAAGAATCCTGCGGAGCGAATTAAACTGCTGGAAGCATTTCTGGTCAATCATCCTCAGACGACGCATGCCGACGAGATCGAGATCAGTATTTTTTTGGCGTATCGCGAACAGGGAGACGCCGTAAAAGCCCTAGCGGCGGCCGAAAAACTGGTGACGCATAACGATACGCGCGATGACGCCATGCTGCTGGTGGCTGAATCCTATTTCAAGTCCGGCAAGGATCCCAATACTGTAGTGAATTTGTCGAAGAAGGCGATCGACCGTCTGAACAAAGCCGAGAAGCCGGCGGGCCTTAGCGATGCCGACTGGGCTCACAACAAGACTGCGGAGCTAACTCAGGCCCATTACATGATCGGCTCTGTCAATTTCCAAGCGGAAAAATGGGAAGCTGCCGACCAGGCGTTCCGCGCCGCGCTGCCGAATCTGACCGATCCTCGCTTCCGTGCCGAAGTGCTGAGCTCGCTGGGTTGGGCCAATTACAAACTGAAGAACGTCTCGGATTCAATCAAGTTCTATATCGATTGCACCAATATTCCGGGGCCGTACCAGTTGGCCGCTTCGAAAACGCTCAACACGATCACGGCTGAATACCGCATTAAGTAGACAGATACCCTTGTATGGGTGACTGCGGCGTCGACTGTGGGCGTGCGAATCCTCTATGTTCTCGCCCTGGGTTTCGCGTCCGCATGCGGCGCGTTCGCGCAGGATTCAGCCCCGGCCTCGGGCCAGTTCCACGGACCGCTAGCTTCCGGGGTATGGCCGGAGAACATGCTGAGAATCCGGCCTGCACTGAATCCCGCAAAGTTCGTTGGCCCGGCCTCTGGCGCGAGCCCAGTGTGCTCGATTCCCTTGCTGAAGGCGCAAATCCCGCAAGAGATCCATTTTGCAATGAAGCAGGTCGCGCCGCGATCCGACGCCTTAGCAATCATGCCGCAAGCGAAACCGCCGGCTCCATCCTGCGAGACCCCACGACCGCCGGTCACTAAATAACGTCGACGTGCTACTCTGAGCGCGGATGCGCCTGAGAAGTATTGTTCTGGTCGTGGCGGCGCTGTGCGGCTGTTGGGGGTTGCTGCACGCGCAGAAGCCGTTTCAAGAATACGACACGGTCGAAGGACACGCGGAGTCCGCTATTCCTCCGGATGCGTATGTTCCCCATGAGTGGACCCGGGCGCGCCTGATGTATCCGGACTACACCGGCTTCCTGTTGGGATATCGCCGCCGGGGGAGTTGGACCATCGATTATCCTCGCTCCGACCGGCATTTGCTTTTCGGTGTGAAGCGCCTGACCCGGATCGACACCCGCTCGGTGGAACAGCCCGTGGCGCTCGATAATACCGATGACATCTACAACTGGCCCATGATGTACGCCGTCGAAGTCGGCCATTGGCAGTTCAATCCCGAGCAAGCCGCGCAACTTCGCGAGTACCTCGACCGCGGTGGCTTTCTGATGGTGGATGATTTCCACGGCAGCGTCGAGTGGCAAGTGTTCCTGGAAGGAATCAAGCAGGTTTATCCAGACCGGGAAATCGTCGATTTGCCGAAGGCCGAACCCATTTTTCACACGCTCTACGACCTCGACGACAAGTACCAGATTCCGGGCGCGCAGTACCTCCGCAGTGGACGAACCTACGAACAGGATGGCTATAACGCCGAGTGGAAGGGAATCTATGACGACAAGGGCCGCGTGGTAGTAGCCATCTGCCACAACATGGATCTAGGCGACGCCTGGGAGTGGTCCGATGAGCCGGAATATCCGGCCGAGTGGGCCAATATGGCTTACCGTATCGCAATGAATTATTTCGTATACGACCTCACTCATTGAGCGTGCTATCCTTAAGTCCGGCTAAGACTTTCATGCGCCTTCGCGCGGCAGTTTTCCTTATTTTGGGCGGCCTCGGCACCTGGGGTGTCTTACATGCCCAGAAGCCCTTCCTCTCCTACGAAGTGGCCGAGGAACACGCCGAAGCCCCACTGCCGCCGGACTGGGAACGGGATGCGGAATGGACCCGTGCGCGGCTGAAATATACCAGCTCTACCTTCGAACATCCCCTTCCCAACAACACTGGCCGGTATGGCTGGCGCACCGATTACCCGCTGGGGGATCGCCACACCTTGCAGGGTCTGCTACGTCTAACGCGAGTGGACGCCAAATCGGTAGAGCAGGTGGTAGAGCTCGATAACAGCAGCGATATCTATAATTGGCCGTTCCTGTACGGCGTGGAGGTCGGGCACTGGAGTTTGAATGACGAGGAAGCCGACCAGATGCGCGATTATCTGCTGCGCGGCGGTTTCTTCATGACCGACGATTTTCACGGCACCCTGGAATGGGATGTATTCATGGAGGGCATGCGCAAGGTGTTTCCGCGCCGTCCCGTGGTGGATATAGATAACAAAGATGAGATCTTCCACGTCATATACGATATAGACCAGCGTTCACGCATCCCGGGGGCGCAATTCATCTACAGCGGCATCCCGTGGGAGTTCGATGGCTTTGAGCCTAAGTTCCGTGCAATCTACGACGACAAAGGACGTATCATGGTCGGGATCTGCCATAACGTCGATATGGGCGACGCCATCGAATGGTCTGATGACCCCAGGTATCCGGAAAATTATGCATCTCTGGCGTATCGAGTGTCGGCGAACTACGTCATGTATGATCTGACACATTAATGAGAGCCTTCATCCTACATGTTCGAGTTTCTCTTTAAGTATCCGCTCTCGATCTATCGCCAAGGGACCTTTATCTTCCTGGCCGGATGGCCGATCTGGCTTATGGGACTGGGCGTGCTCGCGGCTGCCGGCGTGCTCGGCTTCCTGATCTGGAGGCAAAGCTCGGGATCGACACGCATGGGCGTGGTCCGGCGGACTTCGGTCTGGGTTTTGCAGACTGCGCTGGCCGCCTTACTGCTCTTCCTTCTGTGGCACCCGGCGCTGAGCGTGTCGGCCTTAAAGCCTCAGCAGAATATCGTGGCGGTGGTGATCGACGATTCCACTAGCATGACCACCAACGATGAAAACAGCACCCGCAAGGAAGCCGCCGAGAAGGTTCTCAATGGCGGGCTGTTGAAAGCGTTGCAGGAGAAGTTCCAGGTCCGGCTGTACAAGATGAGCGATCATGCCGAGCGCATCGACAAGCTGGAGCAATTAACGGCGGGCGCCACCGCTACGCACATCGGCGAAAGCCTGAAGCAGGTGGCTGCGGATGCATCGAGTCTTCCGATTGGCGCGATGATCCTGCTGAGCGATGGCGCCGACAACAGCGGCGGTGTCGATCTCGAAACGCTGGCGGAGATTCGCCGCCAGCGGATTCCGGTTCACACCATTGGACTGGGCCGCGAAACCATGAGCCACGACGTCGAAATCAGCAATGTGGACGTGGCTTCGCGAGCGCTGCCGGAATCGCGCCTGGGTGCGACTGTCAGCTTCCATCAGCACGGTTACACCGGGCAGAAAGCGAAGATCACCCTGAAGGAAGGTTCGAAGATCGTCGCCAGCCAGGATGTCACGCTGAAAGCTGAGGGAACCGAACAGGTGGAGACGGTTCTATTCAATCCGGGCGATGCCGGCGTCAAGACCATTGAGGCGGCAATTGAGCCGTTCCCGAACGAGGAAAATCTGCGCAACAATCGCGTTACCCGCCTGGTGAACGTCGACGCGCGCAAGCCCCGCCTCTTATATCTCGAAGGCGAGCCGCGCTGGGAGTTCAAATTCCTGCGCCGCGCCGTGGAAGATGACAAGTACATTGACTTGTTCTCGATTCTGCGAACCGCGCAGAATAAGCTTTACCGTCAAGAGCAGAAGGACGGCAAGCAGGGTCTTACGAACACGAACGAGTTAAAAGACGGTTTCCCCAGCACGGTCGAAGAATTGTTTGGATTCGACGGCATAATTTTTGGCAGCGTGGACGCGCCGTACCTTACCAAGAACCAGCAGGAGATGGTGAAACAGTTCGTCGACCGCCGTGGAGGCGGAGTTTTGTTCCTGGGCGGGAAAGATTCGCTGTCGGACGGGGGATGGGCCAAGTCGGTGGACGCGGATATTCTGCCGACTGTGCTGCCGGACCGCAAGAACACATATTCGTTTGTGGGCGCCGACGTTGAGTTGACTCCCGCCGGCCAAGATAGCCTGATCACTCGCATCGAAGAAGATCCCATCAAGAACGTGGAGCGCTGGAAGAAGCTGCCTTACATAAGGACATTTCAGGATCCGGGCGAACCGAAGCTGGGAGCGGTAGTGCTGGCGAACTTTATCCCGAAAGAAGGCGGCGGCGTAAAGCGTCCCTTGCTTATAACGATGAACTATGGACGTGGGCGCTCTGCGATCTTCGCCACCGGTGGAAGCTGGCGCTGGCAGATGCTCCAGCCACTGGCGGATATGTCGCATGAAATGTTCTACCGTCAGTTGCTGCGCTGGATAGTGAGCGACACGCCGCAGCACGTCACCGGATCGACTCCGAAGAGTGTGCTGGCCGACGAATCGCATGTCAAGCTCCGAGCTGAAGTTCGCGACAAGACGTATCTCCCAGCGTCCGACGCGATTGTGGAAGCGCACATCACCGGCGAGGGCGCGCAGCAGGAAACGGTCAACATGGTGCCGGAGCCTTTGGAGCAGGGGGTGTATGGCGCGGACTGGACCGCTCCGCAGGCCGGTTCTTATATTGTCGAAGTAGTGGCGAAGCGCGGCACGGAAGAGATCGGCAGAGACACGTTTACGTTCCGGCGGGAGGATGGCGTCGCGGAGAACTTCCATGTGGAGCAGAATCGCGAGCTGCTGCAAAAGCTGTCGGCCGAAACCGGCGGATCGTATTACAAGCCATCTGACGCTCAGAAGCTGGGCAAGGACATCAACTATTCGCAGGCCGGCATCACCGTGCGCGAGACGCGGGATTTATGGGATATGCCGGCGATCTTCCTTTTGTTCCTCGGGATCCGGGCCGCGGAGTGGCTGCTGCGGCGCCGCTGGGGTGTCATATGAAAAAATTCCTTCTTCTTGCCATGGTCGCCGTATCCTTGCGGGCCGAGACCTATTTCCTGACTGTATCCGGTCTAGGTGGCGAGGATCAGTACGACCAGCGTTTCAGTGGATGGGCCTCGGATCTGAACAAGCTGCTCAAAGCGGAGCCGGGCGCCAAAGTCGACACGCTGTCCGGCAAAGATGCGACTAAGGCCAATATCGAAGCCAAGCTCCGCGCATTGTCGACGACCAAGCCGGACGATTCCTTTGTCCTGGTGCTGATTGGTCATGGAACCTACGACGATCTGGATTATAAATTCAACATTCCAGGTCCCGATATCTCCGCCTCTGAACTCGCGGGGCTGCTGGATAAGATTCCGGCGAAACAGGTAGTGATCAATACCACCAGCGCCAGCGGTGGCTCGTTGGCCACACTGCAGAAACCGAAGCGAGTGATCATCACCGCGACCAAGACCGGCACCGAGAAGAACGCGACTGTGTTCGCGCGCTTCTTTATTGAAGCGCTGCGCGATCCGGCCGCGGACTCCGATAAGAACCAGGCGATTTCCGTGCTCGAGGCGTTTCGTTATGCCGAGGAGAAGACCGG
>JAICXC010000213.1 GCA_025980665.1 Bryobacteraceae bacterium | reverse complement strand
TTCCAGATGCCCGAAATCCGGACGGTGAAACCGCTCGGTTACCTTAGCCGCACTGGTCTGAGGATTCCCTCGCATGTCCAGCCACAGGTCGTCGCGGAACCCGCTCGTCTGCACGACCAGCGTGTCTCCGTCCCACTTCCCAGAAGAGTACCCATTCCACGAAGGCTGCGGATCCTCCGGCAGCGGACGTCCATCCGTGAAAATCTGGCGATAGCTGGCGTTGAATTCATCCAGGATCACGACCAGCCCGGGAGTCTGGATGAATTTCTGGATATGCGGCAGCGCGTAAGAGCGCGGGAAAGTCGGAGGCAGGCACTTTGAATGCGGATCCTGCGTGCCGGCCGTCGCCGCCCGCTCCTTCATCAAGGCCGCGGCCCAGGGCGTATACGGCAACCCGCCGGGCATTCCATCCGCGATGTTCCCAGCCTGCCGTGGAAGGCCAAGGCTTGCATCGCCGATCCCCAGGCCTTTTTCGATGCACTCGCCGCTCTCGCCTTTAATATCCGGAGGACACGCCCCCTCATTGCCAAGGTTGAACCACATGCCTGTAAGGTCGGGCTTGCCATCGGTATCGCGAGGCGCCGGCGCGGCAAGATTCGGCTTACCATCGCGAGTCTTGGGAACTCCAGCGGTCGGATAGTGGAGCCACTGCGCTTCCACGGGAGCGACGATCGTCGCCAGGATGACAAGAGTCGCGAAGAAAGACGTCACTGTTTAGCTTGCAACGCCGGTTGGGAAGTCCGCATCAGGAACGCCGGGCTCTCGACGACTCCTACGATCAGCGACGACCAGCGATATTGCTTCGCCGCGGCGTCGCGGACGATTTTGCGCACCGATGGCTGATCGTAATATTCGAGCCGCCGGCCAAGCGCGTAAGCCATCAGCTTTTCGGTCACGGTCCGCGGGAACTGCTCCGGGTCCTTGAGCAGCGCGGCGCGCAAGCCTGGCAGCCCGTCGATCTTCATGCCGCCTGCGGTAGTACCACTGGCATCCACCGGCTTACCCGCTTCGTCAATAGTTCGCCAACCGCCGACCACGTCGAAATTCTCTAGCGAGAACCCAAGCGGATCGATCACGGAATGGCAGCTATTACAGGTGGATTGCGTGCGATGCTGGGCCAGCCTTTCGCGCATGGTCTTCGGGATGGTACCCGGCTTGGTCTCAAGCGTCGCATTCACTCCCGGTGGAGGCGGAGGAATTGGTGTTCCGAAGATATTGTTCAGCAGCCATTTGCCGCGCAGCACCGGCGATGTGCGGTCCGGATAAGAAGTAGTTACGAGCAGAGCCCCTTGCGCCAGCAACCCGCCGCGCTGATTGTGATCGGGCAAGTTCACGCGACGGAAGCGGCTGCCGTAGACTCCGGGAATCCCGTAATGCCGCGCGAGCCTTTCGTTGACGAAGGTATAATCCGCATCGAGAAGATCCGCAACGGGACGATCCTCGCGCAGCGTGCTGCCGACGAACATCTCGGTCTCTTTCTGGAACGCCTGTAGAAGACTTTCGTCGTAGTTGGGATACTTGACCGGATCGACGACTACGTCCTCAACCTGGCGCAGATTCAGCCACTGAGCGGCGAAATCGTTCACCAGCGCTTGGTTGGCGCGCGGATCGGCCAGCATCCGCCGTACTTCCTTTTCGAGATTCTGCGGATTGCTCAGCTCTTTATGTTCGGCCAAGGTCAGCAGCCGATCATCCGGAATGCTGCTCCACAAGAAGAACGATAAGCGCGAGGCTAATTCCAGATCGCTGAGCCGATACGTGGCGGTTTTTGTCACCGGATCGCGAACCACTCGCAGCAGGAAATCGGGGTCCACCAGCATGCGCTCCAGCGCAAACTGAATGCCGTTATCGAAGGTGCCGCCGTCCTGCCGCCCCTTGTCGAAAAACTCCAGCAGCGTGTCGGTATCAGCTTTCGTCACCGGACGCCGGTAGGCAAGGCGGGCCATCCTGGAGAGAATCGTCGCGGCGCAGGCGCGCTGTTCGGAAACTGCTTTGGGCGGCTGGCACACGTAAATCGCTTTACGGCTCGCGGTATTCGTGGCGGGACCCTGCACCTGATACGGTCCGCCGATCTGGACCGAGCCGATATTCGCATTGCCCATGTACACCTGGTCATTTGCGATCACGCGGCCAAGCTGGGTCGGTTGGGGAAGCCCTTCCGGTTCCCACAACTCGCGCACGAATGACACACCGACCACGCGCGAACCCGCTTGAACCGGAATCTTCACTTCCAGACCCGCGTCGCCGGTAAGTTGCATGTAGGTTTCCCATTCGGGATCGCCCGCGAATCCGGGCTCGCCATCGCCGGCGTAACTGCTCGCCGCGGGCCGGCCCTTGCCTGCGCCACCAACGGTGAATCGCTTCAGTAGCTTGCCATCCAGGCGGATGTCGACCTTCTGCGGCCAGCCCATGCCCTTGAGGTAATCCTGATACTGCCGCTGGAGGCGAACCTTTATAAGGTACTCGCCATCCACTGGGAAATCGTAGTGAATCGCCAAGCCCCCGCGCGATCCGAACGGCAGGTCTTCATCCATCCGGTCGTCCTGCAGCACGTGCAGAGGAACCTCGAATGTTTCAAGACTCGGCTTGGCCGGAGGAAGACCCGTTGCCAATCGCGTAACCTGCCGAGCCACCGACATATACCGTTCCAAATGCGCTGTCGAGATAGACAGGCTATCGGCGAAGTCGTCGAAACTGCCATCGGCCGTATCG
>JAICXC010000162.1 GCA_025980665.1 Bryobacteraceae bacterium | reverse complement strand
AGGATCACCGAGAACCCGTGGGGCACGAGAGCATGATCGCTAACGTAACCGGGAGCCCGGTAACTCTTCACGTTGCCGGAGACGGGATACGACATTCCGTGCGGCAGATGCACGCCCGCATTCCCGAATCCGACCCCCGCGTAAGACGCAGCCAGCAGCATGTTCGCGCGAGCTTCATCGTCGCCAGGATCTTCCACTGCGCGGACCAGATATTTCGCGACCATGCGGAGGGCCTGCAGCGACCACACGTCGCTGATGGGGTTCGAGCCCTGATATGCCGGACGCAGTAAAGGGCGATTCGGTAGCGGACGTTCGGAGAAGGGAAGAGCGGTGAACGATTCCACGGCGTGGCTGAGAATATCGAGGCCACTCGATGCCGCCACCTGAGAAGGCATCGTGCGCGTGTTCTCGGGATCGAGCAGTCCTAAAGTAGGTTTCAAGCGTCGGCTGGCGATGCCCGTTTTGGCGTGCATCTGGATTAAATCGAAGATGCTGACGCCGGTGGTTTCGCTGCCGGTGCCGGCTGTTGTAGGAATCGCGATCAGGGGCTTGAGGGGACCGGGAACGGGCAGGCCTTTGCCGATCGGCGGGTTCACATAATCAAGAAAATCAGCCGGAGGATAGGTGACATACAAGTTCACAGCTTTAGCGGTGTCAATCGTCGACCCGCCGCCGACGGCGACAATCGCATCGTAGTTTCCCTGACGCGCAAATGCGATTGCGTCGAGAAAGGACTCGTCTGTAGGCTCCACGCGCACGCGATCGTAGAGCGTAGCCTTAATCCTGTTCGTCTCTAGCGATTCGAGCACGGTCGCGACCGGCGGCATGTTACGCAGAACTGGATCGGTGAGCACCAGCACGTTGCGCGCGCCAAGATCGGCCAGATCCATGGCGGCTTCGCGCGTCACGCCCGGGCCGAACCGGATGCTTGAAACCGCCATTTCAAATGCGATTTCTTGACGCATGACTTATGCAGAGGTGTCCGCGGCAGCGCCGATAGTCGCCGCCACCATGCGGGCCTCGCGGGCACGGCGTGCAGCGGGACTAAGCACACGATTCCACCACATAATCGCCCCAGTCACGAACAAAACAACGGGTAGCAGTCCCAGCACCACCCATAGGGATTTAGTCTTGGGGCCTGCGAAATTCCCGAAGTGCAAGTAGTAGATCCAGCGGATGAAATTGTCGCCCGCGCTGCGGCGGATGGGTTGGCGGCGGCCTTTTCCGTATGTGGAGGACTTAGCCTGGGGAGGGGGCGCCTTCGGATCGTCCGCCACCAAGTAAGTCGTCGGCCCCGGCGCTAGGGTTACCTCCTCGGGCAGCGCGTATTGGATCAGCGTCGAATAGTGATTGATGATCTTCTGAAAGGGCAACGGGAATCCGAGATATACGCCGGTGATGGCCCACATGAAAATCAGAGCGAAGGACCAGAAGCCGATCGCGCTATGCAGATCCCAGTTGAGGCGTTTCCAATTGGATCGAAAATCGATCGCAAGGTTGCGACGCCAGCTCATTGCGCCCGGCCACCAGACGATGAAACCAGTGATGCAGAGCAGCGTGAGAAAGATGGCTCCAATGCCGTTGACTTTACGGCCGGTTTCGCCGTACAGCAGATCCGTGTGTAACCTGGCGAGCCACGCTGCCACGCGAATGGCTTGGGGCACCGAATCGCCCAGATCGGCGCCGGTATACGGATCAAAAAGGCGCTGTACGCGTTCCTTGCCGTGTTCCATCCAGACTTCAGTGGCAGTGGTCGGCTGCTTGCCTTCGAAGATGAAGCTGAGGTTGTTGTCCGGATACTTCGTCCGGACGATCCTCTTCAGTTCATCGACTGGAAGTTTCGCCCCGCGCACCTGGACGATCCTTGCTCCCGAACCGGCGGACTGATAGATTTCGTTGCGGAAAACGATCGCGCTACCGGTTACGCTTATCAAGACGACGTAGAGGCCGAACCCGATGCCCGTCCACAGATGGATCTGGAACAGGGCGCGCCGCAGCCACACGTTTTGCGGGCGGCGGAGCCATCGTGTCCAGAGGGTGGGTTCTTCAGCCGGCACAGGATTGTTTACGTCCAGCCGCTATAATAGCGAAATCCATGATCATCGATCCGGCCACCAAAGATCCGTTCGACGTGTACCGCCTGCTCTCGGGCTCTATTCTTCCCCGTCCGATTGCGTTCGTTTCCACGCTGAGCCCGCAGGGCGTGCGCAATCTGGCCCCCTTCAGCTTCTTCACGGTCATCAGCGCGAATCCCCCAGTGATCTGCTTTTGTCCCATGATCCGCGGCGGTGAGCGGCCGAAGAAAGACACGCTGATGAACATCGAAGCCACCGGGGAATTCGTGGTTAACATTGTCAGTGAGGATTTCGCCGCGAAAATGAACCTTTGCTCGGGCGAGTACCCTCCAGACGTCGATGAATTTGAGCTCTCCGGGCTGACCCCCGTGCCCAGCGACCTGGTGAAGCCGGCGCGCGTGAAAGAATCGCGCGTGAACATGGAGTGCAAGCTGCACCAGATTGTGCATGTGAGCCCGAACATTCTGGGCGGCAGCCTGGTGATGGGCGAGGTTCTGCGATTTCACGTCCAGGATTCGATGCTCAACCAGATTTGCGAGATCGACGCCGATCAGCTCAATGCCGTCGGTCGCATGGCGGGGCCGGTGTACGTGCGCACCAAGGATCGCTTCGAGATGGTGCGCCCGGCTTAACGATGCTTGCGTGCCGCGCCGGCAGGCTCGGCTTCCGAGACGGAATGACTAAAGAGCTTGATCATCTCGCGATTAAACGCGGGTAGGTCGTCGGGTTTCCGGCTGGTGACCAAATTTCCGTCGACCACCACTTCCTGATCCATCCAGTTGCCGCCCGCATTGCGAATATCAGTCTTGAGCGAAGGCCAGGAAGTTAGATTCTTGCCGTCGATCACGCCGGCTTCCACCAGCATCCAGGGTCCATGGCAGATGACGGCCATGGGCTTGTTCTGCTCGTGGAAGTCCTTCACGAATTGGACGGCCTTTGGAATCATCCGGAGGCGATCCGGATTCGCCACGCCGCCAGGTTGCAGATACGCGTCGTAGTTCTTTGCGCTAACCGAATCCAAAGTCTTATCCACGGGGAACTTGTCGCCCGGTTTGTCATGATTCATGCCCTGGACTTCACCGGATTTCGGCGAGATCAGGTGCGTTTCCGCGCCCGCTTGCTGCAGCGCTTCGCGAGGCTTAGTCATTTCGACTTGTTCGAAGCCATCTGTGACCAGAATGGCAACTCGGAGGCCTTGTAGTTCCTTACTCATGCCGGTTAGATCCGGCCGAGAGAACTTCTGTTTCGGGGACTATCCGCGCTGCAATTCGGCGCGTACGATCTTCGCCCCGTCGACCATGGCCTTCATCTTGCCGAAAGCGACTTGGCGAGGCAGGTATTTCAGGCCGCAGTCGGGAGCAATGATGAGGCGGTCAGGGCTGACAAACGGCAACGCGCGGCGGATGCGCTCGGCGACCGTCTCGGGCGTTTCGACATCGTGCGTCGATAAATCCAGCACTCCCAAGAGGATGGTTTTGCCTGGAAGTTTCGTGAGCACGGAACAATCGAGCTTAGATTGCCCGGTTTCGATCGAGACCTGATTCACGGTAGTATGTGCCAGCTCCGGAAGAAACGAATATCCCTCGGGACGCCCGGCCACCAGCGCGGCATAACCGAAACAGATGTGCACAACGGTCGTCCCCTGGACTCCATCGAGCGCACGATTTAGCGCGTCAACACCGTAGTCGCGGGCCTTGTCGGGCGAGGATTGCATCCAGGGCTCGTCGATCTGCACGACATCGGCGCCGGCGGCGAACAGGTCCTTGATTTCTTCGTTGACCGCAGCCGCGTAGTCCAGAGCGACGGCTCGCTCGTCCTTGTAGAACTGGTCTACTGCCTGCTGGGTCATGGTGAAGGGACCGGGCACGGTGATCTTGATCTTTCGGTCGGTGTTGGCCCGCAGGAACTGGATATCGCGCACCTGCACGGCGTGCTTCCGCCGGATCTTGCCGGTGATGCGCGGGACCAGGACTTCGTGACCGCTGCGGCTGATGACCTTCCCCGGGTTATCCAGGTCGAGACCCTCGAGCGCTGTGGCGAAGCGGTTGGAATAGCTCTCGCGGCGCATTTCGCCATCGGTGAGAATGTCCAGGCCGGCGCGCTCCTGGTCGCGGATCGCGAGCCGCGTGGCGTCATCCTGGGCCTGTTCCAGCCATTCGAGCGGCACGCGCCAGAGCTCCGATGCGCGGACGCGCGGGGGCATCCGCTTGCTGAGCATATCGCGGTTTATCAGCCAGTCAGGTTGTGCGTAGGACCCCACCAAGGTGGTGGGAAGCAGAGGTTTAGATGGGGGCAATTAAATCGTCTAGGACTTGATCATCCGGCCGTCGTTCAGTTTGACCAGCGAACTGAGCATGGCTGGCGCGCCGCTCTTGGCTGCTCCGCCGGTGCAGGTAATCACGTCGCCTTCCTTCACGGTATCGCGAGACCAACCATAGGACTTCAGGTGGTTGAGGCTCATCATTTCAACTTCCCACTCGACCATCTTGCCATCATCGCCTTTGACCTCGAGATAGATGTAGGCATGCGGATTGGTCCACTCGAAGCGTTTCACCGTTCCGGTAACGGTAGAGGGATTGGCCATGTTGTACATGGTGGTTGAGTGGTGCGCGGAGAGCGGAGTGGTGCTCATCAGCACACCGAGCCCGACTAGCATAACCAGAAGTCGAGATTTCATCAGTCCATCCTCCCTTGCTTCTTCAGATATATAGTATCAGGCCGTTCACTGCTTCGCAGGCCCTGGGGTCGCAGTCTGCTGGCCACGCTCCGTCATGGTAAGTCCGTCCGCGAAAGTGACCGAGACAAATTGGCCCCCGATGTCGCCATTGACCATCGGGTGAACCCCAAAAGTCGCCTTGTCGCCAGCCTTCAGCATGGTTGATTTCCACCCTGCACGGGCGAGAATGCCGGGAGCTGTCATCTCCAGGTTCCACAGTTCGGGAACGCCTTTGGCGTTGACGACCTCCACTTCGATCCAGGAATGGGGATTGGCCCACTTGAATTGCTTGACGGTCCCCGTCACTGTGATCGTTTTTGCTCGATCGAACCCGTTCATCGAATGATGCGCGAAGGCTGAGGTGGCCAGTCCGAGGCCGATCAGAAAAGTGGCTAATAAAGTTCTCATGTGTCCTCCGCTTAGCGCCCGCTGTGCTCTGCTTTTATGCTAGGCATGTGCGCATTGAGATCGGGCAAGCAAGATGCCTCCGTGATATCCGTATCGTCCATCCGCCGGAAACGCTTGGTCCACTTCCACTCGCCCACCCAACTCTTGGGATCGGTGGCCGTATACTCGACTTCCATGGTGGCTCCTTTGTCAATCAGCCGGATACGCTCGATCATCTGAAATGCGTCCGTGAGGGGGATTCCTCCATCCAGCCAGTGGTGATCGTCCACGAAGTAGCGCGTATCCACCACTAAAGCATCGCCTTCCCAATGTCCGATGGATTCGCCATTGAAGCTGGGCACCACGACATCGGGATCGGTGTGCGGCCGCCCATCCAGGTAGATGATGCGCACACTGTTCATGAAGCCGCTGATCATATAAATTGCGGTAGGGACCTGGACCATGGCGATGGGCCACACGCGCGTCATGATGACGGGCAGTCCGGCGGGCCAGCAATCGCCGATATCGTCCTGATAAACTTTTCCAGCAGCGGCGGCTTTGAGAGACGCGTCGTATTTGGCCTGGGCCGCCGGAGTAAGCTTAAATCCGGGGGGTGGAGAAAATCTGAATCCATTGTTCTGCCCGCCGCCATGCTGCCAGGTTCCGGTCAGGTCGAACGGCGGCTTAGGCCGGCTCTTCGCGATATTCGAAGGAGCCAGCGCGCCCAGTTGCGGAGAAGGCGGCGTCTGAGCCGCGGCACCCAGTGCCATCGCGGCAAAAACCAGGACCTGGAATCGTCTGCGCATCGTCATTTCACCCTCATGCGGACCACGCCCTTTTCATCCACATATTCGCGATTATTATCGCAGACGAACTCGACCATCTCGTAGTTTGGCAGGCGCTTGTAGGCCAACGTGTAGACCATCGGTTTTTCCAGCACCACCGGGTCGTCGATGGTAATTTGGTCGTGCATCACGTCCGGCGTGATCATCTTGAATCGCTCCGTGATGCGCATCTTTTCACTGTGCGGCATGCCCCGGTAACCACTTGCCGCGGTTTTGATACCGATGGTATCGACGACGAGCGTGTCGCCATCCCACTTTCCTACCGAGCGGCCATAATATCCGGGTGCGACATCCTCGATCGGCGCCTGCGGCCGATCCAGATAAACACGGCGCACTTCGCTGAAAGCTTCCGAGATAATCGTCATCTGCTTGGCCGTCTGAATGATCTCCACCGGATAAACCGCCACCGACATCATTGTCGGCACGCCGTAGGGGATGCATTGGGCGCCGCTGGAGGCTAGTTGCTCGCCGCGTTTGTTGGCCTCGGCTTCGGCTGCGCGCCGCGCTTCATAGGGCTTGGCGTACTCGGGTTTCAGTACGAGCTGTCCGGCCGGAGGTGGCGCAAGCTTGGGGTCGCCGCCGCCGCGGCCAGCCGTGAACGGTCCCCACACCCCAGTAAAGTCCGGAGTCTTGGTCGGCTGCGCCGGAAGCAACGTGGCCCCAGCGAGGGCAGCATACAAAATCGTCTTCATGAGCAGCCTATTTCTGGGGTCCGCGCCCGGGTCCATTTCCCAATACTCTGCCATCGGGCAAAGTGGCTGAGTTCAGAAATCCGCCCGGCCGTCCATCCTTTAGAGGGTTGATGACCAAAGTGGTCTTGTCTCCTTTCTTCAGGTTGTTGAACTTCCAGCCACTTTGCTGGAGGATGCTGGGGCTGCCCATTTCGATGGCCCAGTGCTTGATGGTGCCGCCTTCGTCCGGGACGTCAATCTCGATGTAGGAATGGGGATTGGTCCATTGAAACTCGGTCACCGTGCCGGTAATCGTGATTTGTTTCGTGGTGTCGAACATGGTGAACGAGTGGTGCGCCAGGACTGGAATCGCCAGCAGCACGGCGAAGGCTAAGACGTTGAGCAGTCTGGATTTCATGGCGGAAATAGTAACACAGCCGCTACCTGTATGCAATCCCTCGTGACGCCAGAATCACTCCGGCCCACAGTACCAATGAGACCACCATCGCCAGGCGTGCGTGACGGGCCGGCAGCAGGGCAGTTACACCGATCAGGACCAGAAAAAACATTTTTACGCGAAAAAACTGGCTGTAGTACAAGCGCAGCGGCTGCGACCAAAACAGCAGCGCTCCCGTGAATGTGAGTATTGAAAGCCCGATCCAGCGGAAGCGCCGAAGTTGGCTATCTTGTACCAGCGCTGCACCTCCGAACCACGCGATGGCCAGTACGTGAATCGCCCCAATGATAGGAACACCCCAGGTGGACTGGCTGAGATCCAGACGCAGGGATGTGTCCTGAAGCCCGCGCGCGAGCGCCAGCAGGGGATTAAGCATCGAAGTCAGCGATCGCACGGGCCGCGAGAACCACGCACGTCCATAGCGCCAGGGAAAGGCTAGCCGCAAATCGCGTCCCGCGCCGGTGCAGCGTAAAATGCGCGATCAATGCGAGAACCAGCAGCGTGATTTTCACATCAAATGCCGGATTGTGCAGGTAGCGCGTGGTATCGGAGAGAAACATCACGGCTCCGGTGATGAGCATCAGGGCGAGACCGGTGTGAGTCCAGATTTTCAGGTGGCTTGTATCCGCGATCTTGAGGCCCAGCGTGCGCAGGTCCTCGAGAACGATAGTTCCCACAAAGGCAGCCAGACCAATGACGTGAATCGATTCGAAGACCGGGAAAATCCAGGAGTTTTCGAGGGACATTTAGTTGTCGTCAGGAACTTTTTGTGCGGAGTCGACCACCAGCACGTCCAGCGGACCTTTGCGAGCCTCAAGCTTCAGGCCGAGTTGTTCTTGAACGGCTGTGTAAACGGATGGCTTGTCGCCGGCCGTTGGTGTGCCGCCTCTCTCCGAAGTCCACTGCAGGTCCACATCGAATAGACCCGGGAGACCCGTCATATCTATGACTGTCTGCCGCTCGAAGCGTGATAGTAAGGCCGCCAGTGAGAACATCGACATCTGAGTGCTGACAATGCGGCCCAGTATCATCGGCCCTGGAGCAACGCCCAAGTCGCTGCTGGCGGGGCGTAGCTTGGAACCGCCCTTCCCAACCACGAGTGCCAAGAACGAGCGTTCCCGTTGCTCGTGATGGAGCGCAAGCT
>JAICXC010000084.1 GCA_025980665.1 Bryobacteraceae bacterium | reverse complement strand
GGTTTACGTTCCGGCGAATAACAACATCTGCGGATCATCCACCGGAACCATGGTGACCTACGTCGCAGGCCGCGCCTACACCGGCGTTCAGATGGGTACGGCGCCGAGTCCGGCGGGCGCAACCCATTTCGGCGAAGTGCAGGCCTGGAATGTCGACACCGGCCAGCGCGTGTGGACCCACGAATATGCGACCTCGCCAAATTGGGGAGGCATGCTCGCTACTGCGGGCGGAGTCATCTTCAGCGGCGGCACCAATGATCGCAAGATTCACGCCTTCGACGCAGCCAACGGAAAGCTCCTGTGGGAGTCTCCGACCAGCTCGGGAATTCTCGCTCCGCCGACGACGTTCATGTTCGACGGCAAGGAGTATGTCGCCGTGCTCTCCGGTTGGGGCGGCGATTCTCGCGGCATGCAGAACCAGCTAAACGGGATGTTCCCCGGCCAGTATCCAGAAGTACCGGAAGGCGGCAGCGTGTGGGTCTTCGCAATCGAGTAGCGATCCTATTCGCTGCGGGCATTTTCGTCCTGCCGGTTATCTGCAGGGCTCAGAACGTAAGCCACGCCAACCTGGTTCGCCTTTTCACTTTCGAGGCGCAGCGAACTCCGGGCCCGCCCCTTGGTTGGGGCGGCGGTCCATCCGGGACCACCTTTGCCGACGACAAGATCGTTCACAGCGGCAAGTGGGCCGCGCGTATCGAGCGGGACGCTGCCAGCATCAATAACTTCTCAAGCCTCACCATCGCAATTCCCATCGACTTCACCGGTAGTCGTATCGAATTTCGCGGCTTCCTGAAATCCGAGGAGGTGAGCGAATTCTTCGGTCTGTGGATGCGCGAAGACGGCGACGGGGGCCCCGTGGCATTCGACAATATGCAGAGTCGCCAGCTGAAAGGCACACGTGACTGGACACAATACTCCATTTCATTGCCCCTGCACAAGGACGCCAAACAACTCTTTTTCGGAGTGCTCATGGCCGGGACCGGAAAGACTTGGGCCGACGATCTCCAATTACAGGTCGACGGTAAACCCATCGGGGAGGTTCCCGCAGTTGAGAAGCCGAAAACGCCGATTGATCTCGACCACGAGTTTGATCGCGGCTCCGGAATCACGCTGACCGACCTATCGAAAACCCAGATCGACAATCTCGCCACACTGGGCAAGGTTTGGGGATTCCTCAAGTATCACCATCCAGCGATTGTCTCGGGCCAGCGTCATTGGGATTACGATCTTTTCCGGGTGTTGCCGCGGGTTTTGGCAGCCGGAGACCGGACCGCCGCCGATGCGATTCTGCACAACTGGATCGCCGGCCTGGGCAAGGTAAGTGAATGCACCAACGCATGCGCCAGCCTTAAAGACTCCGATTTGTACATGAGGCCCGGGCTGGAATGGCTCTCGGATGAAAAGCTGCTCGGTGCGGACCTGAACCAGGACCTCCAGCGTGTCTTTCGAAATCGCCCTATCTTTGGTGATCAGTATTTTGTCTCCGTTATTCGTGGTGTAGGCAACCCCGTCT
Organism: Bryobacteraceae bacterium; assembly: GCA_025980665.1. Taxonomy (GTDB): domain Bacteria; phylum Acidobacteriota; class Terriglobia; order Bryobacterales; family Bryobacteraceae; genus Palsa-187. The sequence continues at coordinate 22,215 of JAICXC010000084.1, read as the reverse complement.
TCGATCACGAACCGGCCTATCCTGGGATCAAAACCCCCGATGCCGGTTTCCAGATTCTGGCGCTGTATCGCTTCTGGAACATCATCGAATACTGGTATCCAAACCGCGACATCGTCGGCGAAAGCTGGGACGGTGTGTTGTCCGAATTCATTCCCCGAATCGCCCTCGCCAAGACATCGGCGAGTTATCAGCTCGAAATGATGGCGTTGATCGCCGAGGTTCACGATACGCACGTCAATCTGTGGAGTTCGCTTCAGGTACGCCCGCCCGTCGGCAACTGCCGGCTTCCCGTGGTGGTCCGTTTCGTCGAGAATAGCGCCGTGGTTTCTGGATACTCTCAGGCGGAAGCCGGCTCGGCGACGGGCTTGAAAATTGGTGACGTGATTCTGGATCTCGACGGCACTCCCGTCAGTGAACTAATAAGCCGCTGGAGTCCGTATTATGCGGATTCGAACGATCCCGCTCGGCTTCGTGATATCGCCAGTTCGATGACGCGCGGTGATTGCGGTCCATCCACCCTGCGTATTCGCCGCGAAATCCAGACTCTCAGCATAACTACCGCACGTGTTTCTCCAGGCACATTCAACCCGCAAGCTGGAAACACGCACGATCTCCCAGGCGACACCTTCCGGAAGCTCTCGAATGACGTCGGCTACTTAAAGCTCTCCTCCGTCAAGTCATCCGACGCCGCTCGCTATATCGATGCTGCCCAGGGAACCAAGGGGTTAGTCATCGACATTCGAAATTATCCTTCTGAGTTCATGGTCTTCGCGCTCGGATCGCTGCTGGTGGACCAACCGAAAGAGTTCGTGAGATTCACGTATGGCGACCTATCCAACCCCGGCACATTCCACTGGACCACGCCCATCTCACTCACTCCGCAGCAGCCCCATTACAAAGGAAAGGTTGTGATCCTGATCGACGAAATTACCCAGAGTTCGGCGGAGTATCACGCAATGGCCTTTCGCTCCGCGGGCGCGGTGGTCATCGGCAGCACCACTGCGGGCGCCGATGGCAACACTTCGGAAATTCCACTGCCCGGAGGCCTTCGCAGCATGATCAGCGGAATTGGTGTCTTCTATTCCGATAGGAAGCCGACCCAGCGGGTTGGCATCATCCCCGATATCGAAGTTAAGCCGACGATAGCCGGAATTCGTGCCGGCCGCGACGAGTTACTCGAAGAGGCCTTGCGGCAGATTCTGGGACCCGAAGTCCCGGCGTCGCAAATCGAGGCGTTGGCGAAGCCCTAACTATTTCCCACAGCCTTCGCCGCTTCATCGAACTGATCGAACAACCTGGCCGCGCCCGCACCTTCCAGCGTCGTCATCACGTGGCGGCAGCGTGTGGGTCTTCGCAATCGAGTAACCGACTGGCGGCCCTTGGCTGCTTCTCGAACTGATCGCAGAACTCGCCGTGAACGGTGCACCCGCAACAGAAATGGGTTAGAGACTGTTCTTTCTGAAGGCATAGCCGAGCCGAAAGCAGCAGTAGGCGCCAGCCGAGTACGCACTGGTTCGCAACAGCGCGAGCGTGTAGACCCAATCGTTGAAGATGTCGATGTCGAAAACTGCACGGCTTTTAGACATTTCCCAAAGCAGTGTGCCGGAAGTGCCATTAAGCACACCCAATGCCCGCAATCCGAACCAGCACACGCCTGCAACCCATACCCACTTTGCTGACTTCAGGTGCCACTTGTAATGGACGAAATATCCTAAATACGAAAGCGGTACAGACGGTCAGGGAATCTGCCTTTAGAAATGCCGCTTTGGTTCGATCCGAGAAATGCACGAAATGGTCGAATGGATCTTCCGCTATCTTCGTTCCGATTATCGCTACTGCCAAATTAAAGAAATACATGCCAACGCTACGAGTCGATTTGGCAACGGTAGCTAAGTCCAATTGGCACCTATCTTAGTCAAGCTTACTTCCCGCAGCCCTTCGCCGCTTCATCGAACTGATCGAACAACCGAGCCGCGCCCGCGCCTTCCAGCGTCGTCATGACGTGGCCCTGGCCCCTCTCGATCGTAAACCGCACCTTCATCCCCTTGGCGCGGAACATCATCGACTGCTTCTGCATCGTGTCGAGCCAGCCGCTATCCAGCTCGCCCACGTGCATGTTCACGCACATGTCTCGTAAAGCGGCCACCCGCTCGGCGGTCGGATCCAGCAAGTATCCAGGAAATCCGGTCACCGACCAGAAATACTTCGGATACGACGCCGCAATGTGGAACGAGCTTAGCCCGCCGTTCGAAATCCCGGCAATGTGAAATTTCCTCCCGCGAATCTTATAATCCGCAAGAAGCTTGTCTAGGAACGCAGGAAACACCACTGCCCCGCCCTCGTAGAACAACCCTGCTGCCGTCGCCGCGCAAACCACCACGATGTAGCCTCGCTTCTGCGCCTGCAGTGCCAGATTGCGCGCGATCATGCCATCTACCATCGGCATGGTTTGCGCTCCGCCTGGAAACGCGATCACCGCGGGATACTCTTTGGCTGCGTCGTAGTCCTTCGGCGTGATGACCTTGTAGTACAAGGTCACGCCGGCGAAGTCGTCATGCTTTAGCGTTGTCTCCCCGAGCACGAATGGACTCGCGAGCATCATTCCTAGGATGAGGATCCGGATCATGGTTTAGTTCCTTCTCAGCGGAACGCGAACCGACCCGCCCGCGCCCGTAGCATCGTCCTGTACCACCACGCGAAGATCGCCGGTCGGACCCGATAATGCAACCGAAACGTCGACGACGATTCCGGTTTCCAGCGCCGCCGCGAGTTGATTCTCGGGAATGGCGATCTTCCGGGTGATTTTATACGCGGACTTTTCACCCTCCAGGTACAACGAAACGTCGACGGCTCCCACCCAGCCGGCGTCCTGATGATCAAGGTGCACGTCGTGCAGATCCACGATGGCGCGCAACTTATAGGAACCCGCCCGAGACTGATCGGGCGTGGTCTCGGCGCGCAGACCGATCTCAGCGACGTCCAGCGTGTCCTTAAGCATTTGCTCCAACGTCGAATGCCGGTCCGCGTCGGCCGTCACCTTCGCGGCGAAGTACGCCTCGCGGTAACGCGCGCTGACCCCACGCCTGTCGACCAACACTTTTAGCTTGTGCCAGTCTCCATCTTGCGATTCCTGGGATGGATAGAAACCCAGCGTGTAAATAAGCTCGGAGTCTTCGACAGCTTCTGCGATCAAACTATCCAGGCCATTATCGGCGTAGTAGGCCCGGCCGCCGGTAAGTCCCGCAAGAGTGTTCACGGTGTCGAGACCGGGGATGGTGAAACCCCAGACTTTGCCAAAACCGCCGACCAGACCGCGTGCATCCACTGCGTAAAGGGCAACATTAGCATCGTTGAGAGCCTGCGCAGCCTCCTTCATATCTTGAGAGAAGTCTTTAGTTTCGTGCGCTGTTTCGATTCTCAGTGGAAAGCTGCCCGTAACCCAGATCAGACTCTTGCGCCCCGGAACCTGTGCCAAATGGTGGGCGATCGCTTCGAAAGCCTGCTTGATGCTGAGCACGCGCTCCTCCGCCGTGAAGAGCTTATATTCATCCAGCGCGTGTCCATCTCCGGACATTTCCACTTCCCGCTTCTCAAAAGGACCCGGGACGTCCAGGGTTCTGCTTTTCGCATTCTGCGGCTTTAGACTGTTTACCGCGCGGCTCAGCCGATCCGGATCGTCCGTCAGATCCTGCACCACGTGCAATCCGTTCCCGAACGCGTAGATCCCGATCCGGTCCTGGCTGCGACGCGTCTCCAGAAACTTGACGATCTTCTCGTTAGCGTAGTGCTGATTTTCCACCGCCGTATTGAGCCGGTCGATGAGCAGCACGGTGGACGTGGCGGCCTCCTGGCCATTGCGGTTCACACGATTCGAAACCGTTCCTGCAGGAAGCGGAACCAGCGGCGGCTTAGAACTCTGCGCGCCTTTAACGGCGAAAACGGATATCTTCTGTGGTTTGCCGTTGTCGAGTAGCGTGAAATCGTCCTGGCTCAGCCCCAGTGCGGGACCATTCTTATCCCGCACCACCACGTCCACTTGGACCAGCCGGGTCCTGGTTCTAAAGGTCGGCGCCGGGGGCGATTGAGGGAGTGCAATCGCAACCGCCAGGATCGCGACAAAGAAAATCGATACCGCCGGGAAAAGCAACTTGATTTTACGCATTTCCACCTCCCTCAATCGATTTCAGCAAATTACTGTCTTGAGATAACTTCGCCGCCTCTTAGGATAACCCGCAGAATACCCGGATCTGTATGATCGAACGTGACCGGCACCAGGCGGCCGTTCCACGGCCTTAAGACTTGCAATTGACCCAGAGCCCCGATTGATTGCGCCGTCGCGGGGAGGCGCAGCACGGTTCCTATGGTTGCGCCGCGAGGCATCAGAACCTCGACTCCGTTCACGCTAACGGCGATCACAGGATTCACAGCAACGTCTTTCGGAATCCCATTGCACATGTCGTCATTCAGGATTTTGCAGGAAGCAGATGCGCCGCTGGCCTCCAGCTTTTCTGTGCGCCGTTCCAGCTCAGAGATCGTCCGGCCGGCGACGACTAGGGCCGCGAAATCGGTCTGCGTGGACTCGTAGAACAACCGATAAAATGCGGCATCGGCGGGAAATTGAAAATAGTTGATGGCCGGCAGCGGTCGGCGCTCGGTTGCTCCCCCGGTTGACGATTGGATCGTCCGATCCGTATATAGAGGCTGGATGACGTAGCCGGTTTTGGTGGTCTTCGGCTGAACACTATAGAGTGTGCGTTCGTAACCCAACAGATTGTCCGAGGCTTTCGCGGTGACCGTCAAATGGGTATCCGTTCCGGTGACCGATTGAATCTGCCCGTCAATCATTCCCACTCCCGCTTCGCGCCACAGTGGACTGACTACCTGAAGGCGGATGCGTTGATCGATGTCCACCTCGCCGGTCTTGCGGTCGTCTCGATACAGCAAGTGGAACGCTCCCGCGGGATCGAGCACAACCGAATCAGCGATCCGTTCCGCCAGTTTTAGCCCTTCACCGGAAGCCAGACAGCCTTGCGCTTCAAGCTGCGAAGCCCAGGCTCTGAGCCATTCGGCAGGCTGCTCGTTCAGCTTGCTCGCCGTGACGGTGACACGAGCGTGTTTCCCGCGCCGTGTGACATCGATCACGCCGCTTACGGCCGGGCAGGGTCCGCTTCCGACAGCCGCCGTTGTGAACGTTCGCCGGGTGAGATTCTTCCGCGTTACATCCGGCGGGATCAGGACTTGTCCGCTGCCCTGTTGCACCAGGTGCCAAGCCGCCAGCTGATGAATGGCGCACCCGGTGCAAGCCAGAAATGCAAACACCGCGGCATATTTCATGATGCTCACTCACCGATGATCTTCACCAGCGCGCGCTTTCGCCGCCGGCCGTCAAACTCGCCATAGAAGATCTGCTCCCAGGGTCCAAAATCGAGCTTACCTCCAGTGATCGCCACTACTACCTCGCGGCCCATGATCTGGCGCTTCATGTGCGCGTCGGCGTTATCTTCGCCGGTGCGGTTGTGCTGATATTGCGACGTGGGTTCGTGGGGGGCCAGTTCCTCTAGCCATTTTTCGTAGTCCTGGTGCAGGCCGCGCTCATCGTCGTTGATGAAGACACTGGCGGTGATATGCATGGCGTTCACCAGTACTAGGCCTTCGCGAACGCCGCTTTCCCGAAGGCACGACTCCACCTGAGACGTGATGTTGATAAACGCCCTGCGCGTGGGAACCTCGAACCATAGTTCTTTTCGGTAGCTTTTCACTACAGCCAGCGTAGCAATCGCCGGACGGCCATGAACGTGCTCGCCTCCGATGCTTGGACGCAAACCCAAACTTGATGACACCTGAAGAATACGGAGACGCCTACCGGCTTGGACATGATCGAACCATTCGGTACCTGCTGTCTCGCGGGGCGGCGCCGGCGTTGGTCCCGGATATCGCGCAAGCCGCTTGGCTACGCGGATGGGAAAGGCTAGCTCAACTCCGAGACCCGCGGATGATCGTATCGTGGGTTAACTCGATTGCATTGAATCAGTACAAGCGCGCCATTCAGAAAGAATGTTTACACCAGGAAATCCACGAATCCCACCACGGCACCACCTGCCTGAATTTGGCTGCCATCGACATATCGCGGATGCTGCGCGCGTGCCGCCCGGCCGATCGGCAACTTCTCGAAGCGCAAATGAAGGGCGTCACCGCAAAAGAAATAGCTAGCGACCAAGGACTGCCAGCGAGTACAGTTCGCATCCGATTTTTGAGAGCGCGCCGGTCGGCACGCGCGCTGGCAACTGCGACCAGACCGTATTTGGTCACGTGACCACCTTTCGTCGCCGTGAGTCTAGGGGTACCGGATTCATTTAGTTGGATATCGTTCCGTCAAACGGAGGCTCTACATTACGGGAGGAAGACACCTGGAGAAGGTTGCTGGTTCTATCAGCGGTCCTCGCCTTGCCCGTGTTGGCGGCCCCGATCGGCACGTGCATCCCGGGAGCGTTGAGTAACTACATCGGCAATCCATGCTCGCTGGGCGATACAATTTTTGATAACTTCTCCTATAGCGGTAATGTTGACGCCACCAACGTTAACATCGATTTTCAGACGGTTGGAACCGAGTTTCGCCTCATCCTGGCGCCCGTGACCGGCGCTGGCTTCTTCACTAACCTGTCTTTCACTGACAGAATCACGGTCCATGCGGGCGTTGCGCCGAATATCCTACCGGCTGCCTATCAAATCGATGGAGTCAAAGACCAATCGAACTTCTCATTGGCACAGGGGACTGCCGGCCAGCTCCAAGTCGTAAACAGTCCGGCTCCGCCTTTATTCTGATGCCGGGTAATGAAACAGGTGGCCCCGCTTCCTTCACTCCCGCCAACTCGCTGACAACCGTCTCTACCTTGACGGGTCCCTGCGGCGTCGGCACCGCAAGCCCTGGCCTATCGAGTTTCGAATTGGGTTACATCCAGGCCAATACTGTCGTGCCCGAACCGGCTTCCTTCGCCTTGATCGGCGGCGGGTTGTTGTGTCTGTGCCTGCTCAGAAGACGTACGGTATAAGTAATTCCTAAGCATCGTCATTCGGCAGGCACGATCGATCAGGCCGGTTGAGTTGAAATGGAGCACTTGTGCGGCGCGCTGCGCCACTTTCTTCATCCCGAATTATCCGTTTCAAGGTTTGATTGATGCCGGTCCTGATTGAGCGTGAGACCGGCGACAGCATCTGCGTTACCTACAATCGTGGGAGCGCAGTGTACAATGTGCCAATGCCTGAAAACGCCGTTAAAACCGAGTCGCTACCGCCCGAAGCTCAGATCGTTGAAATGGTTATGGCGCAGTTTGTGTCGCGCCTCATTCATCTAACTGCCACACTAAAGCTGCCTGACTATTTGGCGGCAGGACCCAAGACCGCTGACGAACTCGCCCCTCTAACCGCGACCCATGCACCTGCGCTCTATCGAGTCATGCGCACCCTGGCGAGTCTGGGTCTGTTCACGGAAGACCAGGCGCATCGTTTCACTCTGCAACCTCTGGGCGCGGCACTCAAGTCCGGCACGCCCAGCCATGCAACTGCATTAATTATGGGCGGGGATTTGGTGGCGCGCTCCTTGGACAATTTCCTCTATTCGGTCCAGACAGGGAAGACCGGGTTCCAGAAATCGCATGGCATGCCGCTGTTCGATTGGCTGGGCGGACATCCGGCGGAGGCATCCCTTTTTAATCAGACCATGGTGGGCATTCACGGAATGGAACCCCCCGCAGTCGCCGCAGCCTACGATTTTGCGGTTTTCAAAACGATTGCCGACGTGGGCGGCTCAACCGGAAATATGCTAACCGCCGTTCTGGCCCGTCATCCCGCGGCGCGAGGCATTCTCTTCGACCTGCCGCACGTGGTACGCGATGCGCCGGCGTTCATTGCTGATCGCGGTCTGACGGATCGTATCCAGATCGAAGCGGGATCGTTTTTCGACCGCGTTCCCGCTGGAGCCGACGCCTACATTCTTTCGCATATCATCCACGATTGGAACCAGGAGCAGTGCTTGACCATCCTGGGCCATTGCCGCCGCGCGATGGGTGGCGAGGGCCGGCTGCTGCTGGTCGAGATGGTGCTTCCCCCCGGTGATACTCCGCACCCTGGAAAGATGCTCGACATGGCCATGTTGACCATTCCGGGTGGAGAGGAACGGACGGAAGCCGAGTACGCCACATTGCTCGATAAAGCAGGATTCAGGCTTACACGCGTGGTGCCGACGGCTTCCCTGGTCAGCATCGTCGAAGCCGCGCCGCGCTAAACCGTGGAGCGGGCTTTAAAGCCTGCAAGCAGGGCTTCACCCCCGCCTGGGAGCCAATCGGTATTCTCTGCACCGTCAATTCCCGGAGGGTTGCTCAACGTGATCAATCACAAGAACCTCGACAGGACCCTTCATGGGCTCCAGCTTGAGCCCTAGGGTCTCCTCGACGGCGGTGAACATGGAAGGCCCTAAGTGCAACCTGCTTGCAAGAAAACCAGGGCCGCTGTTGGAGGGCTCATCGGGTTCACTCTCCCATTGAAGCGTGAAATCGAAATTTCCTTCGAGACCGGTACGATCTAGAACCGGGCGGTCCATAAAATCTCCCCACTCCATGGCGAAATCCTGCATTGAGCTGTCCACGAATTTGAAAGTCGAGAGAGTATTGCCGTTTGGCAGTCGCGTCGTCACATTCATTGGTGGCTCCGCCGGTCCTGCCGTTGGCGTGAGCTTCGATCCCTTCTTTGCAATGGTCAAAGCGTAGATGGGCAACGTTCTCGCCTCCCAATGGACTTTGAGCTTGAATCGATCCTCCAGGAGGGCCTGAAGCATTTGGTTGAGCTGCGGCGCGCGGCCACGCATGAACTGAATCCGCGAGTAGATGGGGAGATCGTGCGGCATCGTGGCGTCGATTGCAAACCGGTCCTTGTAAATCCACGCCGGTGCCCCCGGGAAAGCGCAATCTCCGGAGTCATCTTTCGTAGGGCAAGGGAAAAAAGCACGATAAGCCTGGCCGATCAAATTATGCAGCGTGGTCTTGTATATGAATCTTCCTGGGTCGACCTGTGGAGGGTAGCAACAAGCGGCGCCGAAATCGAGGGCCTTCACCGAGGCAATTTCGAATTCGAGCTTTTGCGTCGCGGACGCAGTTGGAGCCTGGGCGCGCGTTGCGTTCGACACGCAGAAAAGCGGACCGATCAAGCCGATCAAAACACTTGCTGTTCTCATGTGTTCAAACCCCTTGTTATAGACCGCTTTTGCTCACAAAAGGTTTACAAACCCTTTCGGTTTCGCCATGTGCTTCGGCACCGACACAAACTCTTCCCGCGCGTTGGCGACCGTCGCCAAGCATCACTGCGCGGGAGACTGAACGGATATAGAATATTCAGGACGGGTGCGTACCGAGCAATCGGGCGTTCACAAGAGGAGAAGCTGTGTCGAAAACACTTGCTGTATTCGCAATCTGCCTGGCGGGCCTGTGTGCGAACGCCATGGCGCAGGATGCCAAAACCGTAATCGCCAATGCGCAAAAGGCCTTGGGCGATGTAAAATCCATCACCTATTCGGGGTCGGCGAAGGATGTTGCGTTCCAGCAGTGTGGATCCAACGCCGCCGACATGAACTGCAGGGGAACGCACGATCCCATGCGCCCGATCAACAACTACATCCGCGTAATCGACCTGACAAGTCCGGCTTCGCGTGCAACCGGAGCGACGAACAATCCGGCGGGTGGCGGCGCCACGCAGCCGATGCCCGGAACGTTCTTCCAGGGGATCACGGCGCAACAAGTCGACGTCGCGCAACCCTGGGGGAACTCCCTGGAGTTCTACATCACGCCCTGGGGATTCCTCAAGGGTGCTGCCGCCAACAACGCCACCGCGAGCAAAAAGAAAGTCGATGGTAAGAACTACACCGTCCTGACCTGGAGCCCGACGGTCAAGGCGCCTTCCGGCAAGAGCTACGTCATCAATGGCTACGTAGATGAAAAGAACATGGTCGACCGGGTCGAGACATGGCTGGGTGAAAACATCATGGGCGACATGCACATCGTCGCCACCTACACGGGTTGGAAAGACTTTGGCGGCGCCATGGCTCCTACCAAGATCGTGCAGACGCGCGGCGGATGGCCCTTCTTTGAAGTCGACGTAATGGCGGCCAAGGCGAATCCTCCCGATGTCGCAACGCTGGTTCCTGCACCGGCTGGAGGTCGCGCTGGCGGTGGCGGCGGCGGTGGCGCTCCCGCCCCTCTGGTCGTCACTTCCGAAAAGCTCGGCGACGGCCTCTACCGGCTCACCACCGGACCCGGCAGTTACGATTCGGTGATCGTCGAGTTCAAGGACTACATCATGATGCTGGAGGCCGGACAATCCATAGCCCGCGGTGAAGCCTACGTCGCCGCAACGAAGAAGCTAATCCCCAACAAGCCGATCCGTTACGTCATGAACACGCATCCCCACTCCGATCACACCGGAGGACTGCCGGTGCTTGTGGCCGAAGGCGCAACCATCATCACGCAGAAGAACAACGAAGACTTCTTGGAGAAAGCCCTCAACACTCCAAGAACACTGCTGGACGATCCGCTCGCCAAGAATCCGAAGAAAGCCAAAATCGAAGCGGTTGGGGAGAAGAAGGTCTACTCGGATGGAACGCGAACCGTGGAGTTCTACCACGTCTCTCCGGTTCCTCACTCCAACGGTTTGATGATCGCTTACATACCCAAGGAGAAGATCCTTTTCCAAGGTGACTTCTCGGTTACTCCCGGACAACCGGCGAACGATCACGTGAAAGCTCTGGTCCCGATTCTTGAAAAACTCAATCTGGACTTCGACCGCTATATAAACGTGCATACCTCTGCTGCCCCGCAGACCAAGGCGGATGTGTGGAAAGCCGTGGGGAAATAAGAACGCTAATGCTCATACTATGCGCTCCCATCTCGTCTTATTCTGTGTCTTTGCAGCCGCCGCGCTGATGGCCCAAACCCAGGCGGCCTTTGAAGTCGCTTCGGTCAAACCGAATAAATCCGGGACGACGCAAGCCAACGTTGGTATGCCGCCGAACGGCGTTAACTTCGTCAATCTGCCGTTACGTGGAATCATTCAACTGGCCTACGGCATCAACCAGCCATCGAAACTGGCCGGCGTCCCGGATTGGGCAGTTACCGAGCGATACGATATCACTGCTCGAGCGGCAGGACCAATCACCCAGGACGAACGTCGTTTGATGCTGCAAGCGTTGCTCGCGGAACGACTCAAGCTGGTGGCGCATTTGGAAAAGCGCGAAGTCATCGTCCTCGCGCTGATGCTCGCTCGAAACGACGGAAAGCTAGGCAAGAATTTAGTGGAATCGAAAGGGTGCATTGCACGGGGTAATACCGCCGCCAAGGACGCGGCCCCGGCGGGCGCTCAAACGCAAATCTGCGGGCCGCAAACCGGCGGCGCCGGCAGACTCATTCTTGTCGGAACCCCCATCCAGCAATTTACAAGCATCCTTGCACTGATTCTCGGACGAACGGTCATCGATAAGACCGGCCTGGCTGGCAGTTACGATATAGACCTCACGTATACTCCCGAGCAACCGATCCCGGCAGGTGTCAACGTTCCAGGGCCGGCTGCCGATCCGAATGGACCCTCTATATACACAGCCGTCCGAGAGCAGCTCGGCTTGAAGCTCGAGTCGCAGAAGGATCAGGAGGAAGTCCTAGTGATCGATCACGTCGAGCGTCAGCCCAGCGAGAATTGATGAACGACTCGGACGAAACTGCGACGCCTTAGACCAGCACGCCGGAATCCCCGCCGGCGCTTGCGGCTTCGCTCCGCTGCTTTTGGCGGTACATGCGCTGATCCGCGACCGCCAGCAGCGCCTCGGCGTCCTCTCCATCGGCCGGATAATACGCCACCCCCACGCTGATTCCCAGGCACGCCGCGCGTATGGTTTCGTAGCCCGCTTCCGCCACTGCGTTGATCAGTTGTTCCACCTTAGCGCTGACCGAGTCATGTTCCTGCCCCGGCAGCACCAACACAAACTCGTCGCCTCCCAGCCGCGCCACCGTGTCATATTCCCGGCATTGCAGCCGCAGCGCTCGCGCCACTGCCCGCAGCACACGATTGCCTTCAAGGTGGCCGTACCGGTCGTTAATTTGTTTGAACCCGTCCAGATCGCACACCAGGACCGCGATAGTTTGATGCGTACGCTGGGCGCGCGCCAATTCAGAATCCAGATGCAGGAAAAGCGAACGCGCGTTGGGGAGTTCCGTCAGCATGTCGGTTACCGCCGAGCGTTCTACCTGGCGATACTTCAGGGCGTTTTCGACCGCCACGGCCACCTTAGTGGCGGCCGCGGAAAGGATTCGTAGATGGTCTTCGGTGAAAGCGCTCTTCGCGCGGGCATACAGGCACAGTACGCCCGCGACGCCGCTGAAACCTTCGAGCGGTATGGCGAGGGCCGACCGCAGCGATCTCGCGGGACAATCCGGATAGTCCACCGGATCTTCGTTCAACAGCGCCGTTGCGGTGGCCGCCGCGCGTCCGCAAATCCCTTCGCCCCAAGAAACGACGTCCGATCCGATTTGCTCGCAATCCAGACCAGTGGCAAACTCCACCTCCAGGCGATCTTCACGGCGGATATACACCGCCAGCGTGTCATGCGGGCACAGTTGTTTCACGTGCTGCGAGAGGACCGAGAAGGTTTCTTCCAGACTGAGAGAATTGCCCAGATCCTGCGCCAGCGCGAACAGTTGCTGGACTTCCTGGCGCGCGGCCGCAATAGGAGAAAGCATGGGAGAAATCACGGCATCCGAGGGAACAGGACATCCCGCGTCCTCGCCCCGGCGTTCCAGTTCACGATAGTAATTCGCCAGGATCTCGACCACCTTAGGATCGAAGCTTTTTGTGGCCTCCGTTTGCATATATCGGATGGCCTCTTCGAGTGAGTAAGCGCCGCGATACCCGCGGGTCGAAACCAGCGCGTCCAGACAATCCACCGCGGCCAGAATGCGCGCGCCCAGTGGAATCTGCTCGCCGCGAAGCCCGGCGGGATATCCAGTGCCATCCCACTTTTCGTGGCTGGACCGCACGATCGGCGCCACTGGATACGAGAACCCGGCCTGCTCCACAATCTGGGCCCCGGCCACGGGGTGGATCTTCATCTTTTCGAATTCGGCTTTGGTCAGCGGGCCGGGCTTGGAAAGAATGTGCTCAGGCACCGCCAGCTTACCCACATTGCGCAGCAGCGCCGCCGTGCGGAGAGCCAAAAGATCGGACTCCGCCATCCCCATCTGCCGGCCAATCTCGAGCGCATCGCTCCACACGCTCCTCCTATGTTTACGACGCTCCGGGTCGCGGCCTTCGATCGCCACGGCGAGCGATTCGATCACCCGGAAATGCAGCGCGCTGAACTCCTCCCCACCGTGGCGCTCCTGTTCGATCCGCAGCAGGTAAAGCTTGTAGGCGTGAACCATCCAGTACAGCATCGGGACCACTAGCAAAGTAATCTGCCAGCCATTGTGGCGGTCGGCGATGGTCAGCAAAGCGGCTGCGCTCCCGCCCGCGACATAATGCGGAAAAGTCCAGAAGAAGGATTGCCTCCAGGAGCGAACGGTGAACATCGCCAAGGCGGCGCTGCTCACCGCGAAGTAGACAATGGCCGCCAGAACCATGAGCAGAGGCGCCGAGACACCCGCTGCGTTGTACGGGCCGTGATACGCCGCATAGGCTACGCTGGTCGCCACGCTTGAGACTGCTCCGTACAATAACGTCGTCGTCCAGCGAGGGCGCGGCTTGGTCCACATGGCGCTTTCGAATAGCGCACTCAAGCAAGCGATAATCGTCGTCAGGGGCCAGTTCAACGCCGTCATCGAGGTCAGCACGACGATGAAGCGCAAAGAAAGACGAGTATCTAATCCACGCAGCCGGATTTGCAGCAAACCTGCGAAAAAGGCCAGCGTAGCCCAGACAACAATTGAATACAGCGATACCGACTGAGTTGTAAACACAGTGACTGGCTTCCCTGGGGCAAGTCGCTCGCCAATCACTAGCGATTGCCTAAGTCATGCGCCTTAGCCAAGTTGGGTGATACAGAAGTAAGGTGATTACGCCTCAGTGGATATGAGGCTGTGAGACAATTCGGCCCAGATCCACGGACACTTTGTCGCAATCCGGTTTATTGCCAGCCGCCACCGAGCGCTTTGTAGAGTTGCACCACGCTGTCCAGCTCGTTCAGTCTGATTTGCGAAAGCGTCAGCTCGGCCTGGAACAAATCGCGATCCGAATCCAGGGCATTCAGAAGCGTGTCCACGCCGCCGGTGTAGCGGACGTAGGCGAGCCGGGTTCGATCCTGCAGCGCGGCTACTAAAAGCTCCTGCTGCACGCGGCTTTCCCGGACTCTCTGATGAGCGATGAGAGCATCGGAGACTTCCGTAAAGGCCGTTTGAATGGTCTTCTCGTATTGGATCAAGGCAATATCGCGCTGCGCCTGCGATAGCTTCACCTCCGACTTGAGGCGTCCCGCCGTGAAGATCGGCTGCGTGACCTGCGGCGTAAAATTCCAGACTGAGCTCGGGCCGCTGAACAAGCTAGCCAGTTGCGTGCCCTGTCCTCCCAGGAATCCGCTCAGACTGATTTGCGGAAAGTAAGCTGCTTTGGCGACGCCAATGTTCGCGTTAGCCGCGATCAAGTTCTGTTCCGCCGCGCGAATGTCAGGCCGGCGCTCGATCAAAGCCGAAGGCAAGCCGGCCGGTACATCCGGCGGCATTTCCTGCTCCGTGAGACTCTTCCCGCGCAGGACCTCGCCTGGATTCTTTCCCAACAGCAGACTGATCTGATTCTCGGTCTGCTCGATTTGCTGCTGGAGAGTTGGTATGGTCTCGGATGCCGTGTACACTAGCTGCTCGGCTTGGCGCAGGTCGAGCAGAGTCGCCACGCCTCCCGATTGGCGGGTCTGGATGAGACCGAGCGAATCCTTGCGGGTAGCGAGCGTGCGTTGGGATATCTCCAACTGATAGTCCAGCTCGCGCAGGCTGAAGTAGTCGCTGGCCACTTCGCTGACCAAGGTAGTCATTACAGCCTTCCGGTTCTCTTCCGCATTCAAGAGATTGGCGCGAGCTGCCTCAGTGGCGCGACGCAGACGGCCCCAAATGTCCACTTCGAATGACAGCAAGTCGAGCGTGGCTCCCCCGAAAGTGCGATTCTGCGACGGCACAAAAGCCACCGGAAGCGGAGTCTGGCCGTTCCGCGAAAGTCGGATCGTCGAGATATCAGCCCCAGCGCCCACGTTAGGATACTGATTCGATCGCGTAACGCCTAGCTGCGCACTGGCCGCTTCGACGCGCGCAGCTGCATCCCGCAAATCGTAGTTTTGCGCCAGGGCCGTCCGAACCAGCTCCTGAAGTTTCTCGTCCTTGAAGACCTCGAACCATTTGAGATCGCCTACCGATGTGGGATCGAAGGTCGGAGTGCCCTCCGGTGCGCGAAAGTTGGCGGGTGCCGGTATTGCAGGCCGCTGATAGTTTGGTCCCACCGTACAACCGGCCAGTAGGGTGGCGGCAATCGTCGGAAAGACCAGTGATTTGCGCATGGCTTAGTCTCCCTGTACCGGGGCAGGCTCAGGCTGCGTAATCGTGGGAGCCTTATTGGTGGCGCCCGACACCCGCTCCACCACATAGAAGATCGCGGGGACGAAAAAGATACCGATTACGCTCGCGGCCAGCATGCCGCCGATCACCGTGGTACCCATGATCTGGCGTGCCACCGATCCCGCGCCGGAAGCCGTCCACAACGGCACGCACCCGAGAATGAACGCGAAGGAGGTCATCAGAATGGGCCGCAGCCGGAGCCGGGCTCCTTCGAGCGCCGCGTCAACCAGATTCTTTCCCTTCTCGAACTCATCCTTGGCGAATTCGACAATCAAGATGGCGTTCTTAGCGGCCAGTCCGATCAGCATCACCAGGCCGATTTGCGAATACACGTCGTTCTCGATCTGCACTTGATACGCCGGCAGAAACCATCCCAGCACCATGCGGCGCAGCCATAGAACCGCGAAAGCTCCAAAGATCGCGACCGGCGTACTCAGGAGAACGCTGAACGGCAGCGACCAACTTTCGTAAAGAGCGGCAAGAACCAGGAAGACGAACAGTAAAGAGAATCCGAAGATGAAGGCGGGCGGTATGCCTTGCTGTGCCTGCTTCTCCTGGAATGACATGGCCGCGTAGTCATAACCCATCTCGCGCGGCATGGTTTGATCGAAGACTTCTTCCAGCGCCTTCATGGCTTGGGCGGAGCTGTAACCCGGCGCCGCACTACCGTTAAGCTGCGCGGATCGATACATGTTGTAGCGCATCGTGAATTCCGGTCCAGGACGAGACTCGAATTTCGTCAATGCGGAAAGCGGGACCATTTCACCCTTGTTATTCCGTACATAGAATTGCCCGACGTTTTCGGCCTTGGTACGATACTCGCCCTCCGCCTCGATGTAGACCTGCCACTGCCGGCCAAACCGGTTAAAGTAATTCACGAACAGGCCGCCCATGAATGCCTGGATGGTCCGGTAGACATCGTTGATCGGCACGCCTTGTTTGAGCACCTTGTCCTCGTCCACGTCGACAAACTCCTGCGGCACGCTCGGCAAAAAGGTCGTGCTCAGGCCGGCGATCTCGGGACGCTTGCTGGCGGCGGCGATGAAGGTGTTCACGTTAGCTGCCAGGAACGGGACATCTTTCCCTGCCCGGTCCTGGAGAATGAATGTAAAACCGCCGGAGGTACCTACTCCTGGAATCGCCGGTGGCGAGAAATCGAACGCAATGCCCTCCGGCAGCTTGCTCAGTTCGGCGTTGAGATGCTGCTTGATGACCTGAAATTGCTGCTCTCTGGATTCGCGATCCTTCCAGTCCTTCAGAGTTATGAAGAAAAACGCATTGTAGCTCGTCCGCACCAGACTGAGCAGACTGAAGCCGACAACAGTAGTCGTGCCCTGAACGCCCGGCGTCTGCGCCAGAATGCTCTCGACCTTCCGCGCGACGTCGTCGGTGCGTTGAAACGAAGAGGCACTTGGCAACTGAAGATTGACGTACATGTAGCCTTGATCCTCATCCGGCAGGAAGCCGGAAGGCACTTTGGTGCTCAAGAATCCAGCCGCGACTCCGAAAATTACCAGCATCACTAACGCCACACCGCTCTTCCGGATGAGCGCGCCGGACCACCGCACGTAGCCTTCGGTGGCATGTCCAAACTGGCGGTTAAACCAATCGAAGAACTTCCTGAGCAACCCGCGGCTTTCCGTCTTGGGCTTCAGCAGTAGCGCTGCCAGCGCGGGGCTCAGCGTAAGAGCGTTGAAGGCGGAAAGAATCACGGCGATGGCGATCGTCACCGCGAATTGCTGGTACAGCCTACCGGTGATTCCCGGGATGAACGCCGTAGGCACGAACACCGCGGACAAAACCAGCGCGATACCGATCACTGGACCCGAAATTTCTTCCATCGCCTTGTAGGCCGCGGCCTTGGGCGTCAGGCCATTTTCAATATGGCGCTCCACTGCCTCGACGACGACGATGGCGTCGTCCACAACCAGGCCGATCGCCAGAACCAATCCGAACAGCGAGAGTGTATTGATGGAGAAACCGAAAACCGGGAAGAATACGAATGTGCCGATCAGGGAAACCGGAACGGCGAGCAAGGGAATCAGCGTGGCGCGCCACCCTTGCAAGAAGATGTAGACCACCACAATCACCAGCAGGATCGCGATCGCCAGCGTTTCGATGATTTCGCGGATTCCTTCGGTAACTGCACGTGTGGTATCCAGCGCGATCGCGTAATCCATGCCCTCAGGAAAGCGTTGTTTCGCCTCAGCCATCAGTTTTTTCACGCCCTCGGCGGCCTGGACAGCGTTCGAACCGGGCAACTGATAAACGGCGATCACGGCGCTGGCCTTTCCATCGAAGCGGCCGGACAGGGAGTAATCCTGCGATCCTAGCTCGACGCGCGCGACATCCTTCACTCGCACGATGCCGCCGTCTGGTGTTTCGCGGACTACGATCTGTCCGAACTCTTCAGGCGACGTGCGCCGGCCGCGTGCGCGTACCGAGTAGGTAAATTCCTGTCCCTTAGGCACCGGCTCGCTCCCTACCAGACCGGCCGGATTCACCGTGTTCTGGCTCTGGACCGCGCTGACGATCTCGGGCACGGTGATACCGAGCTTGGCGAGCTGATCGGGCTTGACCCATAGCCGCATCGCATATTGACCGGCGCCAAAAACCTGCACGCTGCCGATTCCCGGCACTCGCGTGAGCTGATCATTGAGGTTGATGTAGGCGTAATTGGCCAGGAACTGCGCGTCTAAGCTGCTATTCGGCGAGTTCAGACTGAGCAGCATCAGCGGTGCGGTCAAGGTCTTCTGAACGGTGACCCCGTAGTTGTTGACTTCAGCCGGAAGCTGCGATGCCGCCAGCGTCGTGCGGCTTTGCGCCAGGATTAGATCGGTGTTCGGATCCGTCTTGACGTCGAAATCCACGATCAGCCGCATGTCGCCCTTCGCCGTGGCGTTCAGCGAATACATGTAGTTCATGTTGTCCACGCCGCTCATCTGCTGCTCGATAGGAGTGGCGACGGACTGTTCGACGGTTAGCGCGTCCGCGCCCGTGTAGACAGCTGAAATCTGAATTTCCGGCGGAGCAATCTGTGGGAATAACGCGACAGGCAGTCCCGCGATGGCGACCGCACCCATAATCACCATCAGAATCGAGATCACCATCGCGACGATCGGACGGCGGATAAAGAACTTTGACATGGTGGTTATTTCGCCGCCGTTTCCGTGGGCGCCACCGCACCCGAGGTGTATGGCAAGGGCCTCACCGTCATCCCCGGGCGCACCTTCTGCACACCCTCGGCGACCACACGTTCACCGGGCTTCAATCCTTCGTCGACGATCCACAGGTTTCCCACCCGGTCACTGGTCTTGACGTTCCGAATGCTGATCCTGTTCTCACCGTCGACTACGGCAACCTGGAACGTACCCTGCATCTCGGTCACAGCCCGCTGCGGGATGAGCAGCGCGCCGTCCTTGGTTTTAAGCGATGTACGCACCCGGCCGTATTGACCAGGCCGCAGCAGATTTTGTTTATTGGGGAAAAGACCGGCGACGCGGATCGTCCCCGTGCCTTGACTGACTTCCCGATCCGCGAAGTAGAAGCTTCCCTTTTGCGGATAGATGCTCCCATCCGCCAGGATCAGCTCGAGCACCAACCCTTTTCTGGCTGCATCCAGGGCGGCCGGCGTTGAATAGCGGCGGTGAAAGTCCAGATATTCCTGCTCGCTGGCTGTGAAGTTAACTTTAATGGGGTCCACAGTCGAAACCGTGGTCACTGGACCGCTGGCGGGGCTGACTAGCGCGCCCACCTGCTGCTGGGCCACGCCCGCAAGGCCCTCAATGGGCGATGTGAGGCGGGTGAAGCTTAAGTTGAGCTTGGCCGTTTCCACCGTCGCGGTGACTGCCTGAATCGCGGCATTGGCCCCCTGGATTTGAGCGCGCGCTGTTTCTATTTGCGCCTTGGCTGCCTGCACCTGAGCTTTCGCCGCCACGTTATTCTGCGTGGCATTGTCCATGTCCTGCTGGGTTATGGCCTGTTGCTTTGCCAGTGGCGCGTAACGATCGACGTCGAGCTGCGTTCTGACCTGATTCGCTTCCGTCACGGCGAGCTGCGCCTCGGCCTGCGTGAGCTGTGCCTTAGCTTGCGCCAACTGCCCGGTGGCTTGCGCGAGCTGACCCTCTCCCTGCTCGACCACCGCCTGGAAGGGCCGGGGATCGATTTCGAACAGCAGTTGACCCTTCTGCACGAAAGAGCCTTCGGTATAGTCTTGTTTCATCAAGTAGCCCGTAACCTGGGCTTTGATGTCGGCGTTAACGAATCCGTCCAGCGTGCCCACCCATTCGCTGTAAATAGGCACATCTTTTTGCTCGACCTGCACTACTTCGACCGCGGGCGGTTCTGGGGCCTTCGCCCCCTGGGTGCTATTCGAGCAGGCGACGGAGCCAACCGCTCCTATGCCGATCAGGCAGGTAGCCCCCAAAATACCAAGTCGCCGCGTCAATATGTCCATTTCCGCTCCGGAGACGCACCCAAGCGTCACAGACAGTAAGATGATTCTACGGGGGAAATCGATTCTTCACGATCTCAGGCCGGGGAGTCCGTATCGATCTGGATACGAGCGCTGGGCCAAACGTTACCTGTGAGTTAGCTCTGCGTGGGTTTTGGCCGGTTGATACATTCCAGGCACGGTCCGTATGGCAATGTTAAGCCGGTTCCAGGAATTGATCGACGTAATCGCCAGGCTCAAATCCGCCAGTTCCTTTTCCGTGAAGTGAGGTCGTACCCGTTCATATACTTCATCCGGTACGTGCCCTTCGCGGATATTGGTCAGCGCTTCTGTCCAGGCGAGAGCCGCGCGCTCGCGATCGGTGTAATAGGGCGATTCCTCCCACGCGGCGAGGCCGTATAGCCGTTGCTCACTTTCGCCCAGAGCGCGTGCGTCTTTCCAATGCATGTCAAGACAGTACGCACACCCGTTGATTTGCGAGGCTCGCATCCTGATCAGATTGAGAAGCGATTCCTCCAGACCTGACTGACGAATGTATTTCTCAATGCCGAGCATAGCCTCTAGTACGCCACGGCCGGATTTCAAATAGTCAATTCGCGGTTCCATTAATAGTCCTCCTTCAAGAATTCCCGTCGCCACTACTTGGGATGACTGGCGCCGGTGAAGAGTTCCGGCATTTCGTTCGGGTGAACGTGGGGCGAAAATGCCTGTGGGTCGCACACCGATTCGATTGGGCCGCGAAACCTGCTCTGGGCGGCTCGCAGGTCAGCCCACTGCCGGCTTCCGTCTGGCGCAAGCCTCTTCCTCCATGGCGACCGCACGCGGAAACAAAAGATCGTCCTCCGCGTGAATGTGCTCGCGCATGTCGCGGTCAAACGCTCTAAGCGCGTCATACAGATCGGCATAGTCTTCCGTCGGCGGCGTGTAATCGTTACTCAGCCTGCCGATCTCCTTGAGTTCTTCGCCCGTCTGATCGTGCTCCAGGACCATCATCCGGATCGGATTCTCCACCGTCCCAAAGGGCGGCCAAGAGACAGCAGTGTTCTGTCGCACGGCCTCTTCCACGCGGGTGATGTAAGGAAAAAGCGTCTGCTCTTCTCTGATCAGATGCATCAGGAGATCTCTCGCGATCGTCGAGAACAATGCTTCCATGCGCTTCAGTTCAGGGTGATCTTTGCCGTGCCTGGCAATCACTCCTTTGAAGAGAGATCCCACCCGCGCCACCTCCTGCCGGCAGAAGGCATGATGCGTTGTAACGATGTGATTCATCAGGCTGACCAGCGGTTTGCCGCTCCATATGTCCGGCGATTGCTTTAAGTTCGTATCCATAATTCCGTTGCTTTCAATGGTTTTCTGGTATGGGTAACACCGGCTGACGATGGCGGGAACCGAGAAACGCAAGCAGCGCGGATAACTGGTCCGGAGTCAGATTGCCATTGTAGGATGGCATATTCGCGCCACCGCTATAGATCCGTGTGGTCATCTGCGCCGGTGTCATGGAATCGCCCGCATAGGTTAGGTCGGGCCCGCGGATACCGCCAAACCCGGATACCAGGTGGCAATATTCACATCCCTTGTCGTGGAACACCTTCGCACCGTCGGCGACGGGTCCGCTGCTCGAACCCACTACTTGTACGGACAGTGGCGCCGCGTCCATTCGAGGCGACCATGGCGCAATTTTTCCAACGGCTCCGTAGTACGCAATCATGAAGATAATAAACGCCACGATTACAAACGACCACGGGCGCCTAATGGGGCTGCGCTCGCCTTTGCCGCCCACCAGCGGCAGGAGGATTAGGGTTGCAATGAACAGAGCCGGACCGAGAATGATGACCCAGTCTTCAGACCACTTTGGGATCAAGGAGAGCACGGCAAAGTACCACAAAAAATACCATTCGGGCCGTGGAGAGGCTTCGACGATGGTAGGGTCTGGCGGTTTTCCCAATTCTGGAGGACCAACGATCACTGCGAGCGCGACGACTGCGGCAACCAGCAGGAATGCGAAGACCACATCGCGCCAGGCGGCATCTGGCCAAAACGGCTCTCCGTCCCGAGCCAGCAACGCGCGATACCATGAGCGATAGGTTTTCGGATCCACCGGGCGGCCAGCCTCGGGTGGTTCTGAGATTCCGTTAT
>JAICXC010000100.1 GCA_025980665.1 Bryobacteraceae bacterium | reverse complement strand
GCCGCGATGCACTGCAATCTATGTCTGCCGATCGAGTGCTGGCGGCCATGGAAACCGGTCCGATGGTCAGCATGGCGGTCCGCCTGTCCACGGCGGATCGCCGCGCTATCGCTGAGTTTGTCAGCGGCAAACCAATCGCGCAGCCGCTAGTGACCACTCCTTCGGCCAAGGCAATGTGCCCCGACGCCCCTGGCGCTTTTGCTCTGGACGGGGCCGCGTGGACAGCGTGGGGAGCGAACATCAGCAACACGCGGTTCCAAAATGCGGCGGGTATTGACGCCGCTGACGTACCGCGCCTCAAGGTGAAATGGGCCTTCGCGTTTCCCGGCGATATTCAGGCGTATTCGCAACCCACCATCGCGTGTTCGTCGGCAGTCCGGGCGGCAAAGTTTATTCGCTGGACGCGAAGACCGGTTGCGTTCACTGGTTCTTCGATGCCGAATCGGGAGTTCGCAGCGCGGTCACGCTCGCTCGCGCCGGATCGAGTAATATCGCCTTCTTCGGCGATGCGAAAGCCAACGTCTACGGCGTCGACGCGGCTACTGGCAAGCAACTCTGGAAGACCAAGGCCGACGCGTTTCCTGTCGCGGGCATCACCGGCTCTCCAGTGTTCTTCAATGGACGGATCTACATCGGTATCCGCAGCGGCGAGGAAGCTGCCGGCGCGGATCCCCAATACGAATGCTGCCGATTTCGCGGAAGCGTAGTGGCACTGGACGCACTAACGGGAAAACAGGTTTGGAAGAGGTACTTGGTCGACGAGCCCAAGCGCACGACCAAGAATAGAGCGGGTGCGCAGCTGTGGGCCCCTTCCGGCGTGGCGGTGTGGAGCACGCCTGCCATCGATGCCCGCCGGAACGTGATTTACGTCACGACAGGGAACAACTACACCGATCCAACCACCCGGTTGAGCGATGCTTTTGTCGCGATGGATCTTAACTCGGGAAAGATTCTATGGTCGCGACAAATGACTCCGCGCGATGCGTACACTTCGGCATGCCGGCTACCGGACAAGACTAATTGCGCCGAATCCAATGGTCCGGATTTCGACTTCGGGTCATCACCGATCCTAGTTACTCTACAAAACGGAAGGCGCGCGCTGCTCGCCGGTCAGAAATCCGGCGTAGTGTACGCAGTCGATCCCGACAATCAAGGTGAAGTGCTGTGGCAAACGCGAGTGGGCAAGGGCGGGACAGCAGGCGGCGTCCAGTGGGGCTCGGCGGCGGACCAGAACAATGTTTATGTCGCCGTGTCCGACATCGGACGCATCATGCTGACCTACAGTACGTCAACCGATGCCGATCCCAAGCAGGGCGGCGGCATGTTCGCGCTACGTCTGGATAACGGGCAGCGCGTTTGGTACACACCGCCAGAGCCGTGCGGGAATCATCCGAGATGCAGTCCCGCACAATCAGCCGCGGTGACGGCGATCCCCGGCGTGGCATTTTCCGGATCGGTCGATGGCCACCTGCGGGCATATTCGTCGGCTGACGGAAAGATCGTCTGGGACTTCGATACCGCGCGAACGTACGAGACAGTCAACGGCGTGCCGGGACATGGCGGCTCGCTGGACGGCCCCGGCGCGGCCCTCGGCGATGGCATGCTATTCGTGAATTCGGGATATCCCACCGCCGGCGGAATGTCCGGCAATGTGCTGTTGGCATTTTCTGTCGACGGGAAATGACCCGGGAACTTTTTCCCATCGTCTCTTGTCCAATCAGCCGAGGACAACGTTATGGCGATGGGCGTCAAACGAGGCAAAGCCGAGATCAACGTCACACCGATGATCGACGTGTTACTGGTGCTGCTGATCATCTTCATGGTGGTTCAGGAGCATTCCGTGGGACTGGATGTGCAAGTTCCCCAGCAGACTGACAGCCAAGGCCGTCCGCTACCGTCGCAGGATATTACGCTAACCGTGCTAGGCGGAGACAAGGTGAGGCTCGATGAAACGGATCTGGATGTCCAGGATCTGCCCGACCACCTTCGTGCCCTTCTGACTCGATCCACACCGGGAGTCGCCTTCGTGCGGGGAGAGAATGAGATCGACTTCGCTCAAGTAGCCGAGGTTATCGATGTCGCCAAAGGCAACGGCTGGAAGAGAATCGGCCTGGTGCCGAAGTGAAGAATCCCGTGAAAACTTAGGGAAATCAACGTTTGCAGTGGTATCTTCCTGCTGATTCCCGTTGCGTGACGCCATCCGCGACCGTATTCTTGTGAGTACGGAGCGATCACGATGAATCTTCAGGAAGCTAACGCGAATACGCCGCCGCCCAGGCCAGGCTGGAATCGTGGAAGGAAATTGCCGCTTACCTTACGGTTCCAGTCTGTCGATCGCGCCATTACGGGGGCTGCACCCGAATCGCCGATCAGTCGCAGATCTCGGAAGCCGCGGTCAAAGCTTCGCTAGGCGGTTGTTTGAGAAGTTGCGCTCGAACAGTACAACGGCCGTTTGTAAACGGTCACGCGGACTGCAGCAGGCGTATGTCGCCGGCGGTTTTCGGTTCCATCACCATTCCAAGCCGGACGGTAAAAATGAACGAGCTGCCTTTACCCGGCTCGCTTTCCACCCAGATCCTCCCTCCCAATAGCTCAGCTAATCGCCGTGAGATGGTCAAGCCCAGGCCCGTGCCGCCGTACTTGCGAGTGGTCGAGCTGTCGGCCTGAGTGAAGGCGGAGAAAATGTCCTTTTGACGGTCCGGCGGAATGCCGATCCCGCTATCCTTTACGGTGAACCGCACCACAACATGTTCACCTTCTTGAGACTCGCTCTGAACCGAGAGCATCACTCCGCCCGAGCTAGTGAACTTGATCGCATTGCCTACCAGGTTCACCAGGATCTGACGCAAACGCACTGGATCGCCGGCCACTAAATCGATCACCTGAGAATCCACGTGCAGATCAAGTTTCAGCCCCTTCTCGTGTGCTCGGAGCGTAAATGCCTTTAGGATATGGGCCAGGCTCTCTCGCAGACTGAAGTTTACGGCCTCCAGATTCAGCTTGCCTGCTTCAATCTTCGAAAAATCCAGGACGTCGTTGATGACCGCGAGCAGCGACTCCGCGGAGTCCTTCGCGATTTCCAGATAGTCGCGCTGTTCCGCGTCTAGCGTCGTGTCCAGAGACAGAGCCAGCATTCCAAGGATCCCATTCATCGGGGTACGGATCTCATGGCTCATATTCGCCAGGAACTCGCTCTTGGCTCGATTCGCTGCCTGCGCAGCTTCTTCCGCTTGCCTGCGCTCCACCATCTCTTCTTCCAGCCGTCGATTCGCGGTTCCTAGAGCGGCGCCCTGTGAATGTGCCTTCAAAGCCAGATGGACCACCACCCCGAAGAGCACCGCGCTTAATACTCCTCCCAACAACGTCAGGTTGGATAACACGCCCAACTTCGTTGGATTGTTTTGCGAAAATGCCTGCCACAATCCGAGCCGGACCGTGATCACCAGGAAACTGGCGCCGATGGGCACCCATGTAGGCTCGCCGCGTCCCAGCCGCGTCATGCCCCAAGCCACGGCGGTAATGCCGATCCCTATCAGGAGGAAGCCCGCCGCTGTCAGTGCGGCAACGCGCGTGAGGTTACCCCAGGAAAGTGCATCGCTGGTTCCCGAGATCACTCCGATTCCGCAGGCCGCCCCCACCGCCGCAACCAGTAAGCCCGTGACACCCAGGACGGCGGATCTGTTTTTGCGCAGCCTGGTTTGGGCTAACGCAAAGCCCGTGGCCAGCACGATGAAACAGAGCGCCGTGGTCGGCGACATGCGGCCAGGGTCTGAAGTCTGCGTGGTGATATACGCCCCGCCCAAAAATTCGTCGATCCCGAAGTCGATCCGCAAAAGATACTCGAAAAGGCTCGCGGCGGCGATAGTTCCCGTAATTGTGGATCCGATCAGCGTGAGTCGTGGCTTCCTGCGTACGATACCCAGCAGAGCGAGCCCGATCAGCGCAAAACTGACAGCTGTATTGCGCTGCATCGGCGCCAGATCCGGCATAACTTGGATGAGAAGCGCTGCGTGGATCGCCCATCCTATCAGGACGAGGGTCCCCAGCAGGATAGCCAGAATACCGCAGAACCCGCCGGTGATCCCGGGCCAAGATAAGCTCGTATAAGAGGCTCGGGTTCGCATGAACTTTACCACCTCTCCTATCGACGTATTTCGAACTAAGCTTTAGCGCTTAATCCGGTCCTTCACTTGGCTGTAGGATTCCGTCCTCAGCGTGAAATCATTCGTGCTAGAATTTGATTTGAAGATCCCTGCCGGAGTTTTGCTTCGTTAATCCCCCGTTTTTGCAGAGCAAGATTTTGGAGAACTATTCCCGCGCAGATCTTCATCAGAGCAGTAATTCCAAACATGGAGGAATGTGAGTCTAATGTTGTCGAAGAAGTTATTGATCGGGTTTGCCGCACTCGCGATGGGTATTGCCAGCGCCGCTTCGGATTATAAGCTGGAGCTGACCCAAGCGACGCAAGTAGGCGGCACCGCACTGAAAGCTGGAACGTACAAAGTTGAGATGCAAGGCGATAAGGCTGTATTCAAGTCGGGCAAGGATGTAGTGGCGCAATCGTCCGCGAAGGTCGAAAACGGCGAGAAGAAGTACTCCGCCACAGCGGTGTCCACCAACGCTTCGAAGCTTGAGTCGATCGCGATTGGCGGCACGACCATGAAGATCGTGTTGGCGCAGTAGCATCCACATACCTTCTTTAGTAGGGCAGGCGATCTTACTCGCCTGCCGATCCTCGATAATGCTTCGAACTGCGAATGCTTGGAGCAGTCGCCGTGCGGCAATTCCGAGCCGCGACAGTCATGAAGCGGAGTGCGGTCGGTTGTTTAGGCGGGCCGCTGGATATCGATCGACCCCGCGAAGCTGGATGGCGGAGGAATAGGTGCCAAACGCGCTCCCATCCCCAAACCATTAGTACTACAATATGGTTTGGATATCTCTTCTATCTACGCAGCCGGGCTTGCGCGAGCGCTCACCCACTCTCGAGCCCTCCGATTCGCGCGCGTCAAGGTAGCCGAGATCCAGCTTTATCAGGCACCCCAGGTAAAGTCCGGCCGCGCCGCGCACGATTTGTATGGTGTGCTTCGCCCCCACATCGACGCGGCTCGGGGAGCCTTCCGTGACAGCTTCCTGCTACCCTTAGGTGGGGTTCCTGATTACCTCCACCAGGAGCTGGTGAAGACCTTGGCGAAAGAAGATGCGGTGCTGCTTGGTCCATCCTATCCCGGCCCGCTGGCGTAACGCGGCTCTGTCTGTCGTGGCGACCGTCGCGGTCGGCGGCACGATGTTCGCATTGCGCGCGGCTACGGATCCACTCAGCGTTGATTTAAGGGACCTCAAATCCGGCGCCGATGCTCTGGATGCCGGTCGTTATCCCGCCGCCATCGCCGCTCTTAAAGGTCTGACCCAGCGGCTTCCCAAGCTGGCCGACTATGCGGCGTGGTTCCTGGCTTCGGCGCAGTCCGCGTCGAAAGATTACGCGGCCGTCCCCGCCACGCTCGACATAGTCTTCCAGCAATCGCCGCCGTCGCCTTTGGTTCCTCGCTCGGCGCTGCTCGCCGCGAGCGCGCTCACGCAGAATAACAATGCAGCCGCCGCACTCGAAGTCCTGCGCAAATACTATTCGGTGCTGTCGCAGCCCAAGGGCGATCTCGCCATGGCCGCGGCGTTCGCGGGCTCCGGGGACAACATCAGCGCCGCTATCTACTATCAGCGCGTGTACTATGGATTCCCCTTGTCGGCCGAAGCGGCGCAGGCTGCCACAGAGACTGATAGGCTCAAGACCGACCTCGGTGAAAAGTATCCGCCCGCGCTACCCACGGCCATGCTGGGACGAGCGATCAAGCTTCTCGATGGCGGCCAGGCCGTGCGAGCTCGCAAGGAATTGGAAGCGCTGGTCTCGCAGCTCGGTGGCACGGAGCGCGATCTGGCGCGCGTCCGCATCGGCGTGGCTTACTACACTGCCGAGGAGAACGCGGTCGCATACAAGTATCTAACGACTCTTGAAGTCGCTTCCCCGGAAGCGGATGCCGAGCGCCTGTATTACGTCATGCAGAGCGCGCGCCGCCTAAACAATCTCGATGAGATGGATGCCGTGGCCGCTAAGCTCGGCCGCCTGCATCCCAATTCACCGTTCCGGCTGCAAGCCCTCTTGGCGGCGGCGAATCGCTACCTGACCGAGAACAAGACCGATCAGTATGAGCCGCTGTATCGGGCGTGCTTCGAATCCTTCCCTCAAGATAAACAGGCCGCCGGATGTCACTGGAAGGTCGCGTGGGCCCACTATCTACGTCGCGAATCGGACGCCGCGGAGATGCTGCGGGCGCATTTGCGATTGTTCCCTGCATCGGAAAACGCGTCGGCCGCGTTGTATTTCCTCGGGCGTCTTGCTGAGGCGTCGCACGATCGCGCCACTGCACGCACTTATTACGATGAAATCGCTCGGGAATATCCGAACCAGTATTATGCAATGTTGGCGCGGGATCGCCTGACTCCCGTCGCCAGCGTGGATCCTTCTCCCGCCGCATCGGAATTCCTCCGTACTGTGGGCTTTCCGCAGCGCGCACGTGTGAGTGTGTTCGATGCCAGCGGCGCCTCGCAGGCTCGTATCGAGCGCGCCAAGATGCTGGTCTCCGCGGGACTGAAAGATTGGGCGGAAACCGAGCTGCGTTATGGGGCTAAAAACGGCGATCAACCACATCTGCTCGCCATGGAGCTGGCCGCGCTGATCGGCGACGGCCAACCCGCGCAGGCCATCCGCTACATTAAGAGCTACGCCGGGAATTATTTGTTCCTGCCGATCAGCTCCGCGCCGCTCGATTTCTGGCGGCTGGCGTTTCCGCTGCCGTATCGCGCGGACCTGGAGCGTTTCTCCAAGCAGAACAATCTCGATCCATTTTTGATGGCCGCGCTGATCCGGCAGGAGTCCGAGTTCGATGCCAAGGTTACTTCGCCCGCCAACGCGCGCGGTCTGACGCAGATCGAACCGACGACTGGCCGTGAGCTGAGCCGCAAACTGAAGATTTCCAAGTACACCACTGCCAAGCTGTTCCAGCCATCGCTCAATCTGCAGTTCGGGACGTATTATCTTCGGCTGGTGACGGACCAACTCGGCGGCCATACCGAAGCCGCCCTTGCCGCATACAATGCAGGTATGACGCGAGCGAAATCATGGCTGACCTGGGGCAATTTCCAGGAGCCCGCCGAATTCGTCGAGACGGTACCCTTCACGCAGACGCGCGGATACATCCAGGCTGTGCTGCGCAACGCCGATGCCTATCGCCGCATCTACGGGCCGCCCACGCACCAATAGCCACAGTGACGCGCTTTCGAGCTAATCGCACATTAGGAATCACTGAAAGCGTCATCCGCGAGATGACGCGCCTCGCCTTGCGGCACAAGGCCGTCAATCTCGCCCAGGGATTTCCCGATTTTCCCGCGCCCCAGATCGTGAAAGACGCGGCCTGCCAGGCGATCTGTGACGACGTGAATCAGTACGCGATCACGTGGGGTTCAAAGCCTTTTCGAGACCAAATTGCGGCGAAATATCGGCGAACGTACGGGCTCGAAATCGACCCCGAACGCGAAATCACCGTCTGCTGCGGTTCCACGGAAGGCATGATTGCTTCACTGCTGGCGGTGTCGAATCCCGGGGATGAAGTCGTCATCTTTGAGCCGTTTTACGAAAACTTTGGCCCCGATACCCTGCTGTGCGATGCGCATCGCAAGTTCGTGAAGCTCCATCCGCCGGACTGGCGGTTTGATCCCGACGAGCTTCGGCGGGCATTTTCCAAAAAAACCAAAGCAATCATTATCAACTCTCCCGGCAACCCGACAGGACAAGTATTCGATCGTGAGCAGCTTCAGGCGATCGCCGATCTGTGCCAGGAGTTCGACGTGCTGGCCATCACGGATGAAATCTACGAACACATCGTCTACGATGGCGCGCGTCACATCCCCATGATGACGATTCCGGGCATGCGGGAACGGACCATTCTCATCAACAGCATGAGCAAAACGTACGCCGTCACGGGCTGGCGCGTGGGCTGGGTTCTGGCGAATCCGGATATCACGGAATCCGTGCGGAAGGTTCACGACTTCCTCACAGTGGGCGCTGCGGCCCCATTGCAGGAGGCTGGCGTGGTCGCTCTTGGCTTACCCGACAGCTATTATCAGGAGCTTGCCCAGCACTACACGGAGCGTCGCGACCTGATGCTCCAGATGCTGGAATCGACGGGGTTTCGCTGCTCCATCCCCCGCGGCGCATATTATGTGATGGCCGATTTCTCGGCACTCAGCAAGCTGGATGATGTCAGCTTCGCACGGCATCTGATTGAAACAGTGGGGATCGCAGCCGTGCCTGGATCGAGCTTCTTCGCCAATTCGCTGGATGGCATACGCTGGATCCGCTTTTGCTTTCCGAAAAAGTATGACACCCTGAAGGAGGCCCAAGCGCGTCTACAGAAGTTGGCCTGATGCTATCGCAATTCTTGCTGCCGGAAACCGTAGCCCGTCAAGATGGGATGGGTGCGGAGATGCGGTTCGAACCCAAGATGGTCCAACTGACGCTCGGCATTACCCGCATCATCTCGCAGGAAAGCCTGGAAGTCTCCGTGTGGGGCTCGGCGGATGGGGAACATTGGCGCCCCCTGGTAGCCTTCCCGCAAAAATTCTATTGCGGGACATATTCAATGTATCTGGATCTCGCCCGCCATGAGGACATCAGGTATCTTCGCGCGCATTGGAAAATAGGCCGCTGGATCCGGGATGAACGCGCTCCTCTGTTCGGTTTTTACGTGCGTGCCGAGGAAGGCCAGCTGCGTCGCCAAGCGGGAGCCGCTTAGACACTACCGCGCGGCGGAGAGTTGGGCAAGGTTGTGCCGGATCCTATCGGACAAAGGCCCGTCGGGACGCAACGCCAGAACGTCTTCCAGTTCCTTAATTGCCGCCAGGCGATTCCCGCGGCGCGCATAGATGTCCGCCAGAAACACCTGTGGCTGGGTGAAATGCGCGGGATCCAGACGCTTGGCTGCCTGTAGATATTGCTCGGCCTGATCGAACTGATCCAGCCTGAAATAGTTCATGCCGAGCTGGGCGTTCGCCAGCGCGTCCTCGGGACGATCACGCACCGCTCGCTGGTTGAACGGCAGGGCCTCCGCAGAAGCGTTCTTTTTCAGTAGCACACCGGCCAAGTTCACCAGAGGCTCGAACGAATCGGGATCGGCTGCAATCGCTTTGCGAAAAAGGATTTCGGCGCGCTCGTCATCGTCCGTCTGAAACGCGATGACACCGAGGGCGTTCCAGGCCGTGGAGAATTCGGGTGCGAGGGCGACCGCCTCCTCAAGCGCACGAACAGCCCCCTGCGGATCGTGCACGGCCAGCCGCTTCTGTGCGTCGGCATACTTGGCTGCCGCGTTCCCCGGAATCGAAAGCTGGTGAACTGATACTACACCGCCGGTGGGGTTGGAGGCTGCTTCGGAAGAGGAGTATGGAATAGTTGCGTGCACCACTCCAGAAGGGTCGGCTACGGCGGGGCTGATCACCACGGTGCGGCGAACTTCGCCCAGGCCCTTGCGAACCACGGCCACCGTGTAATTTCCAGGAGCGAGCGACCGGAAACGGAATTCGCCGCTGCGATTCACCTCGGAAGATTCCGCGTAAGGGGTTTCGACGGCGAATAAGTTGACCCGCAAGGAATGCAGGCTGCCAGTGCCGGTGATTTTCCCCTGCAAGTCCAGGCTTGTAATCGCGGCGGGACTTCGATCCGCCGCGAACAATCCGGCGGCAATGACCAATCCCGCGAGTGCCTTCCGAAACACCAGACCAGCCTACATTTTATTCCAGTGATTTCAAGTACCGGTACACCTGGGACAAAGGCAATCCGATGACGTTGAAGTAGCAGCCTTCGACGTATTCCACGAATTTGGAGGCGAGTCCTTGAATGGCGTAGGCGCCGGCCTTATCCATAGGTTCGCCGCTGGCGACATAGTCATCGATCTCGGCGTCTCCGAGTAGTGCAAAACGCACCAGCGTTGTAGTGCTATCGACTTGCGCGCCTTTGGGATGGCGCAAACAGATGCCGGTGATGACCGTGTGCTCGCGTCCCGCCAGGAGCCGGAGCATGTCCCGCGCATCGTCCGCATCACGGGGTTTTTCGAGTACCTTCTGGTCTAGTACGACGATGGTATCGGCGCCCAGTACAATTTCATCTCGATCCTCCCAGGCAGCCTCGGCTTTAGCGCGCGCCAGACGGCGGACGTAGGCATCCGGTGGTTCGCCGGGAGCGCGGATTTCCTCGACTTCACGGACGCGAACGGTGAAGGGAATCCCCGCGGTTGTGAGCAACTCACGCCGGCGAGGGGATTGCGAGGCAAGTATCAAGGGAAGCCGCACAGGACAGGTATAGCATGTACACCGCACAGCTTTGACGATTTCGCAAGGCGCATGCCGATACCGAATCAACTGAATATCGATATCGGCCTGAATTGTCTCGCTCTAGGTAGCACTCTAGTTGGCGGTTTTTTCTCGAAGTAAGTGCTGCACGGTGATCATCAGATTCGGCTGCGTGCTTGACCCGTTGTAGGTCGCGCTGAGCAGTAAATCTCCATCCGGGGCATTATTCGGAACGGTCACCTGGATCTGGTACGCGCCAATTCCCACCAAACTCGCGGAATTGACCGTCGCAGGAATACCGCCAATCGTGACGATAGGAAACGGACTAGGAAGATTTCCCGTCTGTATGAGCGATCCACTCACCACCGGCGCATCCGTCGCTCCGAGCCCGTTTGCGACCAGATTAACCTTCTCGCCGGGTTTGACGGGTGTGCTGGCGTTAAGGAACAGGCTGATGGGTCCGATGAGACTCCCATCGGCCGCGTGCGTACCATAGACGTAGTGCACGCCAGTAGTCGAGATAGCCTCAAAAAATGATGGCGACTGCGGCTGTGTGGGAATGGTCACGGCATTGCTGGCGACGCCATTATTGGTGATCTGTACCTTGACCGAACCGAACAAGGCGTCTGGTGGAGTCAGGACATTGATCTGCGTTGTGCTGATGAAATAGAGATAGGCTTTCTTGCCATTTACCGTTGCGCTCACGCCGTCCATTAGATCCGGCAACTGGTTGTGCATGAAATCCGAGCCTACCCAGATGCGCGAATCACCCAACGGCGCGAGATTCGATCCTTGTACCTTGATCCACGTGTTGGGCGCGATCACCGGATTGTCACCGAAAGCATTGGTTACGCTGGTAACCACCGGCGCGATGAGAACGGTGAAGTCGCGTGCCGTGTTGTTGGCCGTGTTACTGTCGCCGCCGCCTGAAACCGTGGCGACAGTCGTCAAGCTGGACGCGCTGCTCATCCCAATGTTGACTGTGACCGCGATAGGCGGATAACTGGCCGAAGGCGCCAGAGAGTCGGCGCGCGCACACGTCAACGTGACCTGCAGGCAGTTCCAGCCGGTTCCGCTGATTGCGGTTGCCGTCAGGCCAGAGGGAAGCTGATCGGTGACCGAGACCGGACCAAGGGTAGCGGCCGAGCCCGCATTCGTAACCGTAATCGAATAAACGACGCCAGTCTGTCCCGCAGCCGGGGCGCCCTTGTGAATTGCCGAGATAGTCAGATCCGGCCGGGGTGGAGGGCCTGTCAGCAATGTCGTCAGCGAAACGCCGCTGAATTCGTCAAAGCCAGAAAGGTCGATGTAATAATCGCCGGCCGGTGGCGAGACGAGAGTGATGGATTCGCCGTTGCCCACCGATTCCGAAGATTCGTCTACATTGCAGAGTGAGCTCACCAGAAATGCAATTTGACACAGCGCGGGGCTGCCCGACTTTATGTAGAGATCCACATCTCCGGTTCCGCGACTGGTCGAGACCTGGAAAGACACGGTTCCGGCCGGAACAGTCACGCGATATAAAGTTTCGCTTCCGATAACGCCGCTCAAGCCGCTCACGACAGTATTCGCCGCAAGGGACGCCGGCGTGACCACGGCTGCGTTCAGCAACACTCCGGCGTAGGCAATGAAGGCATCCACCTCCACTTTCCAGCGTCCAGCCTTGGGACTCGCAAAACTCTGCGTCTCATTGTTACCATCCCGCGCTGAGAACGCGAGATTTCCATCAGGGTCGGTGATGAACAGATCCGCGTCGCCGATCCCGTCGCGCAGGGTTATCTGAAGAACCGGCACACCATGGGGCACGTCGACGAAGGCATAGCCTGCGGAAAAGGCGTCGCCGCTGATCGCGATGGGCTGATTAGTAGTCAAGTGAGTGAGCACGGGAGCAAGATATCCGTGGACAACTTTCCCGCCTTTACCGTCGGTCACCGTGATTTTGACCCGTTGCGCAGTAAAGCTGGTAGTCCAGGTGACCGCTCCATCCGGGCTGACAGTCATACCGTCAGGACCTGTAGTGAGTACGAAATTTAACGTTCCCGCATTGGGATTAGATGCCCCGATGGCGTAGGCGTAGAATTCGCCGGCTCCGGTTGTAATCGAAAGAGGCTGGCTGGTGATGGACGGGTTCTGGATGCTTTGGAGATCCCGTGGCAAGTCGTAAGCCGCATCGTAGACCGTGCCGCTCTGCGGCAGACCATCGATCCCGCGGGAGGAATAACCCAGTCCATGTTTCGCGAACACCGTCCAGATTGCAACGCGATTCGTACCCCCGTTGGTTGCCAGATCCGCGGTCAGAATGGCGTCGCGGGCGTCGGTCATGCTGGGATTGCACGGAGTCGCCTTCAGTCCGTCGATCACCAGCCGATCAGTGATGTCTTGGCCGAGAGATTTTCGTAGCTCCCACAACGTGGCGGCCCAAATCTCGCCGTCGTCATGCACTTCGTAACCGGAATTGCCCACATCCTCATAGGTAAACGTGTAGCCTTCATAGCTCTGGCGCCGGTCGCCATGAGTCGGGTTCTGCGAAATATAAGCGCCCAGAACGGGGTTGTTGAAGTAGCTTGCGGCGAAATAGTCGGACCAGCCTTCTCCCATGGCTCCCGACTGAATCTGATCCAGACAACTTGTGCTGGTCTGGCCGCCCACCAGCCGGGCGGAGACGCCGTGGCCGTATTCGTGAATGATCACCTGGCCGTCGTAGTCGCTATCCAGATCGTCGGTAAGAGACGTTGTGGAGCGCGTGAACAGGCCCATTCGTATGCGGGGTGCTATCCCTTCGGGCGTGGGCGCGAACGCAGCGTTGTTTACCGATAGGGCATTCTGGGCCTCCGCAATCACGGCATCCCCGCCGATACCGCCCTTGCCTAAATTGTCCGTTTGAAAATTTCCGGCGACTTCCGTGAAACCGAGGCTGTAATAGAAATCGTGCGCGATATTGATGAAGTAAAACAGGTTGGTTCCGGAGGCGCCCTTGAAATTGCGAGGATTCAACGCCACCGTTCCATCGCCGAAGGCAAAGTCGAACATCTGGCTCGCGCTCGCGGGCTGGCCGTTCTGCAGTTCAGTGGTCATTCCCGGATCGGGTTGGTCGTCGCCGTTGGTGTCAAGAAAGACGTCCACATTGTTTCCGGTAGTGACCGTGCCTGTCACCGGTAACCATGCGTCCGGAAAGGTCACCAGTTGGCGCGAGCCGCCCTGCGACGGCGATTGGGTCCAGACACGCCCCTTGGCGGCGTATACATAGGCGTTATGGCGGAATAGCAGCTTACCATCTTCTGCGTCGATCAGGATTTCATACAACTGTGCCGCGTCGACTTCCACGAAGGAGCGATATGCCAGCCGGGCCGTGGACGCATCCAGGGGAAAGATCACCAGCTCAGGCGCCCGCAACAGCTTTCCGGCAGTTTCCGCCCCGGACGCGATGCGCGCCGCAAGCTCGGCTTGATCGGGCCGCAGCCTGGGGACCGTAGACACATTCAATCCCGGCACGGCTTCCGCGGAACCCGCTTGAATCACTTCGCCCGTCTTGCTGAGCGTAAACTTGATTTGTCCCTGGAATACTTCGATTCCATTCACGGCCTGGGTGTACACCAGGTGCGTGACTTCCGGAGCGATATCGCGGACATCCAGACGCATTTGGTCGATTTCAGGCTGGGTAAATAAAAAAGCGCCGGCGTTATCGATGAGAAACTTCCTGGCGATCTCATCCGCATCGCGATTGGAGGTGCCGGATAAAGTCTTGCCATCGTTCAGCATCAACTTCGGTATTCCATGCCGGCTGGGAACGATTCGGATGCCGGGTTGGACTGTCTGGCGTCCGGCTACAAACGCTTCCATGCTGCGAGTTCGACGATCCACCAGGGTCTTTTGCGGCGAATTCTGCGGAGTTTGGGCAACCAGCATGGGCGCGCGGAGGTCGACGTCCGGTAGAACGCCTTTTTTCGCGTCACCTCGTGTCTGGCTCCAAAGGGGATTGGCTGCGACGAGTGCGAGCAGCAGCGCCGCCCGGGAAATAACGTTTGTATTCATCGGGAGTATTTGTGGCAAGTTAATGAATTATTCCGTATTTGTGACAAAACGACGATATTGCGAAGCTAGGGGCTACGCAAGCGAAACAGGATATCACACCTGTGGTGGCTAATAGTTGTGCGGGAAAGATGGAAACTGTAACGTCGCGGAGTGTAGCGTTACTTGCCGGCCTTCTTGGCCGCTTCTTCCTCGGCGACGCGAGCTCCACTCAGGGTATTCGCGAGTCCGTAATTACCCTCGTGGCACCCGAATTCGTAGATCGGACCGTTGGTCTTGGTCATCGCCAACTCCGCTGTCCAGGGCTGGTCCCAGGTCGCGGGATCTTCCACAGTGAATCGATACAGGATGGTGTCCGCATCCACGCGGGTAAAACGCTCGACGACGTGCAGCTTGTCGCTCGATCCGCGGAAGGGATTGTGGTCGTTGAAATTGGTCACATCCACCACGAGAGTGTCGCCTTCCCAGTGGCCGCGCGAATCGCCGCGGTACAGACCGATCGTCGCCGCCGGATGCGGTGAGGAAACCGTGG
This sequence comes from Bryobacteraceae bacterium, assembly GCA_025980665.1. Classification (GTDB taxonomy): domain Bacteria; phylum Acidobacteriota; class Terriglobia; order Bryobacterales; family Bryobacteraceae; genus Palsa-187. The sequence goes on along the minus strand of JAICXC010000100.1, from coordinate 5,094 downwards.
GAATCACGCGAGCCGAGTGATTCATTTCGTGGAGAATCGTCACGATTCCTTGACCCTGCACAATCTGCAAATTGTTGTTATAGCCCGCGGGAAGCATGGGAACGGCATCATAGCCCATGATGATGCAGCGCGCGCTTAACGGCCGGTTCTCCGGTCCATCGAACTCATGCCCACGATTCTTGGCAGCGATGTCGGCGTTTCTTTTCCGGGCCTCCGGCAACTGCGGAGGAATCGTGCCGCTTGTGCCCACGATCAGCGAAGTTCGCTTATCCCATACGACGCTGGCCTGCGCTTTGTCCAATCCAAACTGAGCGAAATCGTAATGCACGGCATCGGCGGTTCCCTGTTCCGCAGGGCGGCCTTCCGCCACATTCAAGGCCAGGCGCTTCTGTTCCTTTTTTTGCGCGTCCGCTAGTTCCTGATCGGTGTAGAACTCTTTCGATCCCAGACCCTTGGGACGTTCCAAAGGAGTCAGGGTGTTGTTGGTCCAGTAGCCCTGGAAATCCGGCACGCCATCCGGCGTTCGTGGGGCTTTCCAAGCCTTGGTTGCCGTTTTCGCTTTCGAGGAATCCTGGCCGGCAACGGGCGTGGGCACCAATGCCAGTACGCCGGTCACGATCGTTGCAGCTATTCCTACCGCGAGATATCGATTCTTCATGGAAGCCTCCCTGCCACGAATACCAGCCAAATCATATCGCAATCGGGGGCCGACGGCTACGCGTCGTCGGTCTACCAGTCGGTCGGCCGGTAATCCTTCAGGAACAGTCCCCATACATGCTCCCCGGTGTTGAAGCCGCTAATGATGGGATCGAGAATGCGCGCCGCGCCATCTACGATATCCAGCGGCGGATGAAATTTCTGTTCGACGGTCTTCCGCGCGGCGATCTCGACCGGATCTTCGTCCGTTACCCACCCGGTATCGACGCTGTTCATGTGGATGCCGTCGCCGTGGTAGTCCGTCGCCGAGGTGCGCGTCATCATATTGAGCGCGGCTTTGGCCATATTGGTGTGCGGATGACGAGTCGTCTTCCAATTCCGGTAAAACTGGCCTTCGACGGCGGACACGTTGACGATATGTTTGTCGCGCTCCGGCGTGCGCATCATCAGGGGCTTGAGGCGTGCATTGATGATGAACGGCGCGACGGCATTGATCAGCTGGACCTCCAGCAACTCCACCGACGATACTTCCGCCATCAGCAACCGCCACGAGTTTCGACCGCGTAAATCGACCTGCTGCAGATCCTGATCCAGCCGGCCTTCTGGAAAGAGATGCTTCGCGACCTGCAAATCCTCCGGTAGCAAAGGGATTTGAGACAGCTCGGCCGCAGGGGGTAACGCCTCTCTGAGCAGCAGTGCCGGCGTTTCACCCAATGCCGCTCTCTCGCCCTCCATCATGTGTTTATAGAACTCCGGCGGGCGGCGAACCGTTTGGCATGCGTTGTTGATGATGAAGTCGAGCCGGGGGAGAGTCGCCAGCAAATGCGTGCACAGCGCTTCGACGCTAGGCGTGTGGCGCAGGTCGAGCCCGAAGATTTCGAGGCGATCCGACCACTCACCGAAATCCGGTTCCCGCGCATAGCGCTGGGCGGAATCGCGGGGAAAGCGAGTGGTTACGATGAGTCTCGCTCCCGCGCGCAGCAGCTTCAGGCCGGCCTGATAGCCGATCTTGACGCGTCCCCCAGTCAGAAGCGCGACTCGCCCGCGTAGATCGGCCAGCTCCGTCCGCTTGTTGAAGTTGAACTCGGCGCACGCGGGGCACATCTGATCGTAGAAGTGGTGGATTACCGAATAGTGCTGCTTGCACACATAGCAATGCGGCGAATCTGGCACTTCGGTGCTTGGTTGCGCAGTCTCAGGCGGCGGAAAGAAATTGGGCGTCGTGAACACGGGTTTCCGCCGCAGTGTGCGGATCCCCGTCTCATTGAGCACGGCGCCGGTGCGTTCCGTTCGTTCACGCTGCGCGGCTTTCAGCATTTCCCGACGCGCGATTTTGTCCGGATTGTACAGCTCGGCCGCCGCGCGCAGCAGGCGCTCCCGGTCGTGCGCCGGCAGTTGGTTCAGAAGGACGCGGTCGCCCGCCAGCTCTTCGAGCAATTCCGCCGCGGCGCGGAGGCGTTCCAATAGTGCGTGCTCGATAGCGAAGTCTGTGTCCATTTGCACGGCGTGTGTCTACCATTATCCCTGCCTTTCGCCAAACCGCCGGGTCGGATAGAATTATGGACACTCCATGGCGCTTACCGCGGGCGACAAACTCGGGCCGTACGAGATCATCGCGCTCATCGGCAGGGGCGGGATGGGCGAGGTATACCGCGCCAAGGACACGCGCCTGGGCCGCGACGTCGCCGTGAAGATTTCCAAGGAGCAATTCAACGAGCGGTTTGAGCGCGAAGCGCGAGCCGTCGCGTCGCTGAACCATCCCAACATCTGTTCGCTTTACGATGTGGGCCCGAACTACCTCGTCATGGAGTACGTCGAGGGCGAGTCCCCGGCCGGCCCGATGCCCATTGAGGAAGCTCTGGAGATTGCGCGGCAGATCGCCGAAGCGCTGAGTGAAGCGCACGATAAAGGCATCGTTCATCGGGATCTGAAGCCCGCCAACATCAAGGTCAAGCCTGACGGAACGGTCAAGGTGCTGGATTTCGGCTTAGCAAAGATCGGCGGAGGGCCCGTGGTTCCCTCCGAGGATTCGCCCACCATCAGCATGGCCGCGACGCAGGCCGGCGTGATTCTGGGAACCGCCGCCTATATGGCTCCCGAACAAGCCCGCGGGAAGCGCGTGGATGCGCGCGCCGATATCTGGGCCTTCGGCGTGGTCTTGTATGAGCTGATCACCGGCCAGCGGCTGTTCAAGGGCGAGGATCTGACAGAGACGCTGGCAAGTGTGGTGAAAGAGCATCCGGATTTGAGCGCGGTTCCTCCGCGCGTCCGAAAGTTGCTTGAAACATGCCTGGAGAAAGATCCGAAGAAGAGGCTCCAATCGATCGGGGACATGCGGCTCGTGCTGGAGCCCGCAGAGCCACCGCCGCCACCGGCGGGCCTGGGTCGACTCGGATGGGTGGTCGCGGGCATTGCGGTACTTCTCGCCGCAGGGCTTGGATTCGTGCATTTTCGCGAGACGCCGGCGGCGGAGCGCTCGCTCCGGCTGTCTGTCCCGTTACCAGAAAACAGCTCGGTCGGTTACCTGGAGCTTTCGCCGGACGGACGACGCATCCTGCTTCTGTTGATCCGCGAGAATTCTTTTCAGCTCTATCTTCGGTCGCTCGATTCCGGGGAACTCCAGCCGCTGTCCGGCACAAATGGCGCCCGGACGCCGTTCTGGTCTCCGGATGGCCGGTTTATCGGATTTTTTGCCGAGTCCAAGCTCAAGGTGATTCCGGCGGCGGGCGGGCCTGCACAGGTCCTGTGCAATGAGACGGGCTTGGGATCCGGCGGCACTTGGAATCGCGATGGGGTCATTCTTTTCGGGATCGAGAACGGACGGCTCCGGCGCGTGGACGCGAACAAAGGAGGCCCCTGCACCGCTGTCGGAAAGGACGATCCCAACAACCATGCGGGATTTCCGGTATTTCTGCCAGACGGAAATCATTTTTTCTTTGTTCGTACAGGGATCGATCAAACTTCTCAGGGCGTTTACCTCGCCACGCTGGCAGAACCCATTGGCCGCAAGGTTCTCTCGGACCGTTCCAGCGTCGTCTATACGCCGCCGGCGAGCGCAGGCGGGCATGCGCACCTTCTGTTTCTTCGTGAGAACACTCTTATGGCGCAACCCTTCGACGACGGGAGCCTTCAGCCGGTAGGCGATCCGTTCGCGGTGGCCGCTCGCGCGTCCAATTCGATCAGTCGTCCACAAGTGGCGGCTACGGCGGCCGCCGACGGAACACTGGTGTATCTGGCTGGACGTTCCCGTGAAACCCAGCTCACGTGGTTTGACCGGACAGGCAAGGAACTGGGCAAAGTGGGTCCGCGGTCGGAGCAACAAGGAGTGGTACTTTCGCCGGATGGCAATGCCGTCGCGATCCAGCGCCAGGACCAGGACGGCTCTTCGGCCGTGTGGCTGCAGGATCTGGTGCGCGAATCGGAGAGCCGTTTGACGCCTTCCGGCACACCGGGTGGCGGCGGCCTATGGTCGCCGGACAGCAGTCTAGTCTGGTTCGTCATGGCGGGACCGGAGGGGCCTGGCATTTATCAAAAGGACCTAAAGGGGGGCCAGCTCCAAATTGTGCAGAAGATCGATCCCGCGGCTCCTGCGAGAACGCCGTCGGACTGGTCCCGCGACGGGCGATATGTGATCTATACCGACAACAATCCGAAAACGCGGGCGGACATTTGGTACGCTCCGGTGGAATCCGGCCCGGGCGAATCCAGAAAGATGAACGAGAAAGCGGCCGTGAAGCTGGTCGGCACGGATGCCCTGGAAAGCCAAGGCCAGCTTTCTCCGGACGGGAAGTGGCTCGCCTATTATTCGAACGAATCAGGCAAAGACGAAGTGTATATCCGGCCGTTCCCGGCCGGCTCGCAAGTATGGAAGGTTTCCGTGGACGCGGGCCGCGAGCCACGCTGGCGCTCGGACGGCAAGGAGTTGTATTTCAGTAGCGCCGGACTTACGGGCCGGACGACATTGATGGTTGCGACGATTGAAGCGGATGGGCGCGGCGGGTTACGGATTGGATCGCCTCAGAAGCTGTTCGAGGTTCCTGTGAACACCATTGTTGCGCAGAACAATGTGTTCGGGTACAGCCCTCATCCGGATCGGCAGAGATTTCTGGTGAATGCGCGGGTGGAGACCGGCGAGCCGACCGTCAACGTGATCACGAATTGGCAAAAATCGGTGACTGGGGTTAAGTAGCTACTCCGCCCGTAGCGCGTCCAGAGGATCGACCCTAGTAGCCCGCCGGGCGGGGACATAGCTCGCTAGCGCCGCCGCCGCGACCAGGATCGCCGCGACACCTGCGTACGTAAGCGGATCGAGAGCCGCGACCCCGAATAGCAGGGTCGACATCAGGCGTGTCAGTCCCGCGGCTGCGCCCAGCCCGATGAGCGCTCCGATCCCGGCCAGCAGCAGCCCTTGGCGCACGAACATTTGCCGGAGTCCCG
>JAICXC010000125.1 GCA_025980665.1 Bryobacteraceae bacterium | reverse complement strand
GCTGGGCCTGCTGCACCCGTTGCTCCGGTGAGTCCGGTTTGGCCAATTGGTCCGGTAGCCCCGGCGGCGCCTGCTGGTCCGATAGCTCCCGCCGCCCCTGCCGCGCCGGCCACGCCTGTTGATCCGGTGAGTCCCGTTAGGCCAATCGGTCCAGCGGCACCTGCCGGTCCGGTGGCTCCCGCTGGGCCTGCTGCGCCCGTTGGCCCCGTCAGTCCCGTGAGGCCAATCGGTCCCGTGGCTCCGGCGGCACCTGCCGGTCCGATAGCTCCCGCCGCTCCTGTTGATCCGGTGAGTCCCGTGGCGCCAATAGGTCCGGCGGCTCCAGCGTCTCCGGTTGGACCCACTAGTCCGGCCGGTCCGGGCGGCCCTTGCACCGTGGGGGCCTGAACGAAGTATCCGTTCATATCGATCACAAGGTCGCCGCTATTGGTAGGGAGCACTTGTATCCCGCCATCGGCACCCGCCGAAACGATGGCCGAATCAGCTATGGTGCCGCCCTGTAGGGCATTTAATACGACGGTCCCGGGCCACGCCGTATCATCCTGCCAGGCGGCGATCCATGCCACCGCCTGTCCGGGTGGAGTTACCGATACAAAATTCAGTGAATAGGCGGCGGCCACAGGCACGCCGCAATTGGATGAGGGGATCGGAACCAGCCGCGCCTGACCGCCCACCAGTGAGGGAGGGCCGAATACGCCCGTTTTGCCCGATCCGCCGGCCGTACGCGTATCCATGACGCGGCAGGGCGTGATGGCGATGAACACCAATCCTGCGGTGCTATTGGCGAAGGCTGCGCTCGGATCCTCCGGCGTTGCAATGCTGGATTTATGCAGGGGCCAGTTTTTTACCGGGATGGCGTTGGGCTGGACCTGTTGCGCAAAGCCTACCGGCATTAGAGCCGCCATGTAAACCCACGCAGCGCTCCGCAACGCAGAGCCGAGCCTTGAAAACCTAGAACGCGGACGTCTAGTGTTCATGCAGCGGCCTCCCTCTGCCCTTAGCTTCGATCTCCTCGGGCTTCCCGATCATAAGCAAGGTCCATGAACCTAGCAATCGAAATCTGGCGTTTCGACGTGCCGTATTCGCTGTCTAGTGAATCCCGATTCGGCAGTGGTTCAATACGAGACAAAACCGGAGAACACGGGGCTGAAGGAGAATCTGGAAGAGCGCGCTACGCGCCGCCCGCCGCTTCCCGCTGGGGACGCTCGCGGTCTTTCTCATAGACCGTGTGGGCGCGCTCGTCGAAGCGACCGAAAATCATCTTGCCCGCAGTGGTCTGCAGCACGCTGGTCACCGCGACATCGATGGTCTTCGAAATCATCTTGCGGGCATTGTCCACCACCACCATGGTGCCGTCATCGAGATATGCGACGCCCTGGTTGTACTCCTTGCCTTCCTTGAGAATGAACACGCGCATGGTTTCGCCGGGCAGCACCACCGGTTTGAGCGCATTGGCCAGATCGTTGATATTCAGCACTTCTACGCCGTGCAGCTGCGCCACCTTGTTCAAGTTGAAATCGTTGGTGACGATCTTGCACGTGTACAGCTTGGCCAGTTCGATCAGCTTCATATCCACTTCGCGGACGTTGGGGAAATCGTCTTCCAGGATCTGAATGTTCAACTGCGGCATCTTCTGGATCCGCTGCAGCACGTCCAGCCCGCGCCTTCCCCGATTGCGCTTCATCCCATCCGAGGAATCCGCCACCTGCTGTAATTCGCGCAGCACGAACTGCGGGATGACCAGCGAGCCGTCGATAAACCCGGTCTCGGCGATATCGGCGATCCGGCCGTCGATGATGACGCTGGTATCCAGAATCTTGAAGGAAGTCTTGGTGGCCTTCTCTCCCCCGAATAGGCCTCCCAGAGCCGAGAGATTCAACATCTCGCCTTTGGCGGCGCCCACCACCAGGCCGCAGTAGGTCATTAACGCCAAAATCAGGACTTCCAGGAACGGCACCGTGTTATCGCTGTCCGGCATAGCCTTCTCCAGTACTAGCGAGATGAGGTACGCGCCTAGTATCCCTAGGACGCTGCCGAAGGCGGATCCAATCAAGCGCGGCATACTGACCTGCTTGATCCGGATCTCGAACACCACCACGGCCACGCCGGCGACTATGCCCACACCGGCAGCCACCAGACCCTCCAGGTTGAAGGGATGGAGAAAGTAGGCCGCGAACGTCAGTACAGCGATAAAAAGAAGCCTGATGATCAGGAGGTCGCCCATAGGCCCTCAAAGCCCACGATTGGAGCGGGCTTATAACATTAAGATAACTTAGGAATCGAGTATAGCACCCGTTCGCACCGCCGTCGAGGAGCGGTAAGCCGGGTGAACAGGCGGGGGTTAGAGGGCTTTGGCGAGTTCTTCGGCGAAGGAGCTCTGCGGGCCGCGGCCTTCGCTACGTTTAGCAAAGGTTTTCTTGGCGCGGCGCGGCGGCGGAGGCGGCCGGTGTTCGGAACTCTGAGGAGGTGCACTATGCCCTTCGGCATGGCTGGTGCGCTGTCCCATACCCGCGCTGCGCTCAGCATTATGCCCTGAGGGAGCGCCTTGAGAGGGTCCAGAACCTCCAGGACCACCCATGGGCCGGCCACCGGGTTGCCCCTTCGGCCGAGCCGGCTGCGCAGGATTGGCCCGAAGCAAGCGATCCTCCAGCGGAGCGCGGTCAAACCGTCGAATAATGGAGTTCATCTCCTCGGTATTCGGCGCTTCGATGAACGCGAAGCCCTTGGACTCCTGCGTTTCGGGGTTGCGGATAACTTTAATTGCGTCCGCGACCAGGTTTTCGGCTGTCAGCCATCCCTTGATATCGTCCGCAGTGACCCAGGTGGGCAAATTGCCCAAGAAGACGGTAAAACTCATTCCGTGATTGTCTCTTCTCCGTGAAAGGGGGTTTGCTTCCGGAGATCGTCCAGGAAGCACTATCATGCTACCACACTCGACGAAGGCCGTAAATGGAGCGCCCGCTTAGGTACCTACCTAGCAATTACTTTACGACCTAATTATTTGACGATCAGGGAATACGGCATCAGCCGCTGCACGCCGCCGTGGGCTAGCGATTTCCAGGGCAGATTCCCGGCGACAGCCTTGATCGCCGATTCCAGCTCCGAATTATTGTCCGTGGAGCTCTTTAGCAGCATCTCGAGCAATGTGCGGCGCGGCGGATAGGTCACCAGGGTAACCTGCTCCGACGCCGGGATATTGGTGCGCTGCTTAATCATCTCGACCGCGCGGTCCAAACCGCCGATCTCGTCCACCAGTCCGTTCATCTTCGCTTGCGCTCCCAGCCATACACGTCCTTGCGCCAACGGTTCCACTTGATCGTAAGGGCGCTTGCGCGCTTCGGCCACGCGCTCGACAAAGCCGCGGTAGAACACCTGGATCTCTTTCTGAACTTTGTCCTTCTCCTCAGGCGTCAGAGGAGCCGCTTCAGAGTCAATCGCCGCGAAGCGGCCGCGCGTCAGCAGATCTTTCTTGAGGCCGATCTTCTCATACAGCCCGCTCAAATTCACCTTGCCGAAGAACACCCCAATGGAACCGGTGAGCGTATTGGGATAAGCCACGATGGGGTCGCCCGTCATGGCGATGAAGTATCCGCCGGAAGCCGCCAGGTCGGACATCGAAATCAGCACGGGCTTTTTCTTGCTCAGCAGCTTCATCTCGTGGAGAATGTCATCGGAAGCGATGCCGTCGCCGCCCGGCGAATCCACCCGCAGAATCACGCCTTTGATGCTCGAATCGTCGGCCACCTGGCGCAGGACTTTCACCATACTGAAGGCAGTGATCCCGGTATTGGAAACATCCTCGCCCGGATTGCCGCGCGTGATTTCTCCATCTCCGGTGACATAAGCGATGCGTGAACGGCCGGCCGGATCTGCTCCCGCGGCCTTGGAATAACTGTGCGCACCGATCTTCTTGAGATCGGTCTTCAGGTTGGTGTTGAGCTGCCCCAACATCTCATCCTCAAAAATGAGCGCGTCCACCAGGCCGCTATCGAGGGCACTCTTGCCGATGAAAGGCCCCTGATCGATGATGCCGCGCACCGCGCCCGGAGGCAGCTTGCGGCCATCGGCGATGACCTGCACCATGTCTCCGTAGTATTGATCCAGAATCTGATTGGTGACCTCCAAAGTTTCCGGACTCGGTGCCGTTTTGGTGAACTCATCGGGCGCGTCTTTGTACTTGCCGACGTGCTCGAATTCCAAGCTCACGCCCAGCTTGTCGAGCGTTCCTTTATAGAACGTCAATTCGGCGCGCAGGCCCTTTACGTCGAGCTCGTCTTCAGGCGCCATGTAGATTTTGTCCGCGGCGGTCGCTAGGTAATATTCGCGCATGGTCGCGTTGCGCAGGTAAGCATAAACCGGCTTGCCGGATTGTTTGAACGCTATAATTTCCGCGCGCAGCTCTTCGAGCTTGGCCCAGCCTGCATCGAGACCTCGTGGCTCCAGCACCAGCGCCTTCACCTTCGTATCGCTGGCGGCGCGGCGGAGCAGCTTCCAGGTGTCGAGCACGGTCAGCGGCGGCTGTTGTTGGAAGTAGGGAATCGCGATGTCGACGGGCGCCTGTTCCGGCACCGCGCCTTCCAGATTGAGGATCAGCGCGGAATTGTCCGCCACGGTAACGGGCCGTTCGCCACCAAAGCTCGAGGCCATGCGCATCGCGGCGAATACCAGAATCACCCCGACCAGGCCGACAAACAGAATCCCAATTACGAATCCGAGGAAGAATTTTTTCATGCTTTGGCTCGTCCGACCTTTTGCAATTGGATGACGAGACGTCGCGCGTCATTCACTGCTTTCTCGTCGCGGAAGACTCGTTTAACGTCTGGATCCAGCGGAACCAGGTTCGTACCCGAGCGGTACGCCTTGGCATATTTGCCACGAACGCCCTTGCGGAACAATTCCCCAAGATCATATTCGGGGCACAATTCATCACTCGATCTACTTCCAGGTTTCTTCATAGGCGCTTCTTTCGCTTCGAGTCAGTTTTCGTGCGCTGATAATCCGTATACTACCGCGACGCTCCGGGTGGGCCACCATAATCAGCCGTTTCCGGTTTGAGTGTCCGACTGTAATGTATCGCAGTTCGTCATTGGAGTGGTCGGGATGGGTGGCGAGAGGCTGAAGAAATCGGCGAACACGGTAACCGCTTCGGCGAACGAAGCCTTGTGCCTTCGCCGGAGCCCATTCGAACTCCATGGGCTCCAGTGTAGCGCTGGAGCGCCGATTGACAGCGAAGCTCAGGATCTTTAAGAGGGCTAATACCCGTTGCCGGGTTGCTACACCGGAATCGAACGCTTGCCCGGCTCGTCGGCACTATCCGGTCACGTGCACGGGAGGGCCCAGCCCTCGAGGCCCCGCACCATTTTAGCTGACAACTCAGGCCCACTACACCGTGCGGGATACAGATCCGGAGCGCACAGCGCGCGGCGTGCACCAAAACGATTTAAGAAAAAGATGACGCCGCGCTGCGTTGTGCGCGATTAAAAAAAAGAGCCGCGGTCGCCCGCGGCTCGGTAGGTTCACAACTCTAGGAGGATACGTTACACGAGATTCGGAATCTTGATGATCTTTTTCTGGATGGCGTACTGCACCAGCTGCGCCTTGTTGTGAATGTCGAGCTTGCGCATCAGGTTGAATTTGTGCGCTTCCACGGTCTTCACACTGAGATTCAGATCGCAGGCAATTTCCTTCACCGAGTTGCCCTCTGCCAGCATCTTGAGCACTTCCCGCTCGCGAGTGGTCAGAGTGGCGAAACGCGGCAAACGATTGGCCGACTTGATTCGGCTGCGGAAATCATCCACCAGTTGCGACAGCATGCGCGGGCTCAGATAGCTGCCACCGCGGCAAATATCGCGGACCGCCGCCACCAACTGCTGGCTGGGACTATCTTTCAATACATAGCCACTGGCGCCCACTTCCATGCCTTCGACCAGGTAATCCTCATCGTCATACATGGTCAGGAACAGGACCTTCGTCTCGGGCCGGTTCTTTTTGATCTGGCGCGTGGCTTCGAAACTGCTCAGGCCGGGCATCCCAATATCCATCAGGACTACGTCGGGCCGCACTTCATTCGCTTTATCCACCGCATCGCCGCCGTTAGAAGCTTCGCCCACCACTTCCATGTCCGCTTCCGCTGAAATCAGCGTGCGAATTCCCTGGCGAAACAAAGTATGATCGTCCGCCAACATGATTCTAATCTTGGCCATAGTAATTAGACCTTGCCTTACGTAATCCTTCCTACAAAAGCCGCTATTTGGCTATCGGCAGTTCTATGGAAATCTTTGTACCCTTCTTGGTTCCTTCCGTACGACTCTCTACGTGGAATTCACCCCCTAAAAGGGCCACGCGCTCACGCATTCCGGACAGGCCGAAGGATTCCCGCTTGGCTAACGCTTCGTCGATATTGAAACCGACGCCGTTATCGTCCACCACCAGCCTTAGTCTTCCATCGGCCGAGATGAGGGAAATATTTACGTGGGTAGCCCCAGAATGCTTGCCGATGTTGTTAAAGCATTCCTGCAAAAGGCGATAGGAGATCACCTCCACTTGTTGTGGCAGCACGCCCATCTTGGCAAGATGCAGCTTCACCTCGCAATTGTTGAGCCTTTGGAAGCGATTCACCAGTTGCCGAAGGGCAGCTCCCAGACCCAGCTGCTCAAGCACGGCTGGGCTCAACGCGGCGATCAGGCGGCGCATTTCAAGGATGGTCCGCTCGGTCATTTCCCGCGCGTCACGTAGTTTGGATTTCCATTCCCGTTCGCCGTCCGGAAGCTCCTGCTCCAGCAGCTCCATTTGGAGGCGGATGCACAGCAGGCTTTGGCCGGCTTCGTCGTGCAGCTCACGGCTGATACGGCGGCGCTCCATTTCCTCGACATGAAGCATGTGCTCAGCCAGGCGGCGGACCTGCTCCTCGCGCTGAGCTAAATCCTCCACCAGGCGAGCTTTCTCGGCGGCCATCAGGCAGCGCTCCGCGGCCGCGGCCAATAGTTCCTGTTCGCGTGGCAGCCACTCATACGGCTTGGCGAAGCCGAATTGCATTACGCCGGCCGTGCGTCCATCGGCCGCCAGCGGAATCGACCAGCAGGAAGGGAACTGGCTGTGCCAGCTTTCCTCCAGCAGAACGTCCGCTGTGCGGGGATCGCCACTTATATAGCGCGGCTTCGAGAGTTTCTTGACCAGTCCCGGCCGATTGGGAACCGACAATACTTGGGAATCGGGGCAGCCGGCCCGCAGCACCCATTGGCTCGAATCCTCGTTCAGCATGTACAGCCGGCCCGCGTCGGCGCGGCACACGTGCACTAGAGTTTCGAGAAACCGCCGCAGCAGCTCCTCCAGATTGCGCGACTCGAGCTCTACACGAAACAGCTCGTAGAAGGCCTGCGTTTCGGCCTCGCGGACCTGATAGTAAGCGTTGTTCAGGGTGAGAATGACACAGAAATGCAGCTGATCGCGGACCCATTGAAAATTGGCATGGTCATCGGGAATCAGGGCTTCCAGCGCCGGCGCCAGGAGGCGATCATACTCCTGCAGGGCTTCCAGGATCGCACTGGGCGGCAAGTTCAACTTGGCCAAGCGACGGCCGTTATATTCCACTTGTTCGATGAATTTGAGCGCCGGCAGCTCATGGGCCAAAACGCGCGATGCGGCCCCGGGCGTAATGGCGGCTAACGCTGCGCGCTGCTGCGGCTCAAATCCCATTTCCCGCAGGCGTGTGAGAAAGCGGCGATCGATTTTATCGGCCTGAGGCTCCAGGAATCGCGCCAGCCCTTGAAGATGAAAGCGAAGCTGGTCGCTTAAGACATCGGCGGCATCGGCGAGCTCGGGCGAAACCTGCGCAGTCTGCACAAGGTTAAATCGGCCGACTAGGGTCTTCTCTTTAGTACTCTCGTTACCCGATGTCGACTACTTCTTGGCTGAGGGACTCGCGAACAGTTGATTCAACTCAGCCATAAACCCGGGCGCCTGGATAGCCGCTTGCGACCATTCCTTCACTATCAGCCCGCTGGGGTTGATGGCAAACAGGTGCGGCTGGTCAAAGGTCGGTTTCTGCGGGGTGGCCTTAAAGTAAGCGATCGCCACCTGGCCGGAGTCAAACAGAATGGGCGTAGTAATCTTTGTCTCGGAAACATACTTGGCGGCGGTCGCCTGTGTCTCCGGCGGCGAGATCAGGACCGAGAGAATTCCTACTTTCGCTCCATACTTGGCTTTTACCGATTCGAGTTTTTTCGAAAACTCCTTGCTATCCGCAGAACCGGTTCCTATGAATCCCAGCAGCAGCCAGCGCCCGCGGTAGTCCAGAATATCGTACTGCTTGAGCGCTGAGTCCGGCAGCGAAAAGCTGGGAGCGCGGCGATTGACAAGCCCTTGCGCGAAAACCACCAGCGCGACAGCGAAAAAAACTGTGAGACGGGCAACTGACATAAATCTCACCGTATCACGCCTTCGCCAACTTACGCAGCGATTCTTCGTAAGGCGGGCGAGCGATGCCCCGCTCGCACACGATCGCGGTGACATAGCGGGCGGGCGTCACGTCGAATGCTGGATGCTTCGCCTCGATTGCGTCCGGAGCCACCGGTACTCCCCGGAAGTGCGTGACCTCGTCGGAGGAACGTTCTTCGATGGGAATCAAATCGCCCGAAGCCAGCGTCAAGTCGAACGTCGAAACCGGCGCGGCGACATAGAAAGGAATGCCATTCTCCTTAGCGAGCACGGCCACTGAATACGTCCCGATCTTGTTGGCCACATCGCCATTGGCGGCGATCCGGTCTGCGCCCACCACTACGCAGCCAATCCTGCCGGAATGCAGAAAATGTCCCGCCATGTTGTCCGTAATGATGGTGGTGGCGATTCCGTCCTGCTGCAGTTCCCAAGCCGTCAGCCGAGCGCCTTGGAGAAACGGACGCGTTTCATCGGCGAAGACGTCGATCTTCTTGCCCGCGCTGACAGCGGCGCGGATAACACCCAGCGCCGTGCCATATCCCGCGGTGGCCAGCGCTCCCGCATTGCAGTGCGTCAAGACGGTTTTGCCATCGGGAACCAGGGGCTCGCCGTGGCGGCCGATGGCCTCGCAAATGGCGATATCTTCCAGCCTGATCTTTTGAGCCTCGGAGATCATGCTTTGGACACGTTCCTCACGCGTCGCTCCTTGGAGCGATGCATACATGCTTCTCATCCTTTTAATGCCCCAGAACAGGTTTACCGCGGTCGGGCGCGTGGCCGCGAGCGTTTTGCAGACTGTCTCGAAGTCCGCGCCTTGCTGGACGCCGAGTGCGACCCCCATTGCGGCCGCGACTCCAATCGCCGGCGCGCCGCGAATCACCATGGTCTTAATGGCGTCGGCTACTTCAAGATATGTGCGGCAGGTGACGAACTTCTGCTCGCGCGGCAGGCGGGTTTGATCGATCATCACCACGCCCGCATCGGTCCACTGGATGGTTTCTACCATGAACTACCTATTGTGCACGTATACTGTTTCTGATGAAACTCAGAACGGTCGTTCTTTTGATCCTGTGTCTAACGAGTGCGGGATTCGCCGATGACGGCGACCGCCTATTGCGGCTCGACCACTACGTTCAGGTTCATTCCACCGTCCCGGCCATCACCGGCCAGCTCACCGAGATCTACGTGCGCGAGGTGGTGGAAGCCGGAACCGTTCTGCGAGGTGGCCCGGCGGCCGACCGAGTGGCGCTGTTCATCCACGGCGCGGGAACGCCGGCGGAAGTTTCATTCGACGTTCCGTATCAAGACTACAGTTGGATGGCGTACCTGGCGCACGCCGGCTTTGATGTTTTCTCGATGGACATGACCGGCTATGGGCGGTCCACACGTCCGGCTGCGATGAGCGATCCATGCAATCTTTCCAAGGCGCAGCAGGCTCTTTACGTACGTTTTCTAATTCCCGCCGCGTGCGACGCCACTTATCCGCACCAGATGACGACCATTGCCTCCGACTGGCACGATATTGATGCGGTCGTCGATCACGTGCGGGCGCTGCGTCACGTCGACAAACTGAACCTGCTTGCCTGGTCCCTGGGAGGACCGCGAGCGGCTGGCTACGCGGCGCAGCACGCGGATAAAGTCGCCAAGCTGGTGTTGCTGGCTCCCGCGTACAACAGGGCATCGAAAGCCGACGCGCCAGCACAGGTGCCGGCGAACGGTGCGGCTTTCAACACGCAGTCGCGCGCGGAGTTCATCGCGAATTGGGATCGTCAGGTCGGGTGTCCAGATCAATATGCGGCGGGTGCGCTCGATTCCGTGTGGTCAGAAATGATCGCGTCCGATCCTGTGGGAGCCACCTGGGGCACCGGCGTCCGGCGTGCTCCTCAGGTAACCACCTGGGGATGGACCACGGCGGTGGTGGCGAAAACGCAGATCCCGACTCTGATGGTTTCGGGTGCGCACGATAGGCAAGTGAACCCGGATCGCGTGCGCGAACTCTATGCCGACCTCGGCTCGCCCAAAAAGATTTTCATCGACCTGGCCTGTTCCTCGCACAATGCGATGTGGGAGAAGAACCATCTGCTGCTGTTCAGCGCCTCGCTCGAGTGGCTCACGAAGGGCACCGTGCAAGGCAAGCAGGAAGGCATGCTGCGCCTGGGCTACTGAAACCTGGTGGGCCCTGATGGACTCGAACCATCGACCAACGGATTATGAGTCCGCTGCTCTAACCGACTGAGCTAAGGGCCCTCCTGCCGAGTTTACCGCGACTTGTGGGAGACGCTCATCGTCAATATCTAACCATGTGTATGCGGTTCGACTATCGGCTTCAGCGATCGCGGGTTCGCCGGGCCATCGCGCTGGGTAAACGAGTCGCCGTTTCGCCGTCCTGACTAGAGAAGGAGAACGGCACCGTGCGGATTGTCCTCCTCGGCGCTAGCGCTTCCGCGCGATGTGGGCGGCGGAAACCCATGCTCAGTTTGCGGCACATTCCCCAGGCCGGCACGCACTTCCCGATACCCTTTCTGGACACGACCACGATTGAACAGGAGATCGCGCGGCTACCACCTCCAGCGCCGGGAGTATCCTCGATTCGTCATGGAAGCCAGTGGTCTCGGTAATAGCGACCGCTCCAAGCTCGGAATAGCGACGGCGAATGAGGGATGCACTCCTCGGTACGGCGGGCACCGTTAACGGCCTATGCCGCTAAGCCACACTTGCGCGGTTCAGTGGAAGTCCCTGAATTTGCCCTCCTCGACGGCGGTGTAAATGCGAGGATTCTATTCGCATTTGAGAAGCCCGGTCCGACGACGGCTGACGGAAGCACGTTCAGCGAGTGGTCCGGCTCCGGCTTTATCAGCCGGAACAACGACGATCCAACTGCAGAAGCCACTATGGGTTTCATGGAAAAAGCTGGGATTCCTCGCACGCTAACGGTCTCATGGACCGTGATTCCGTGGTGGAACGGCACGAATTTGCCGCGCGGACCTAGGATCTAGGCCAAAGGTCGGCGAGTTGTTAGGCAGGAAGCCGACGGTTTTTCCGATACCAAGTCCGCCAGCAGCCAATTGCGACTATGTAGCCAACGGGTCCGACGAGCGCAAGTAGGAGCAGCGGAGGAAGGCGCGGGAGAGAGGGCGGGATATTGTTCCAAGTTCGTACTTGCCACCAAACCAAGTTCTGGGTCACCATCCCGATTACAGCCGCAGTTACAGAACCCCATAAAATCGCCTGAAGCAGTCTCGGAAGCCTCGCCGGCTGTAAACCGTGACGTATTCCCCAAAGCGAAGGCAGCGCTACCAAGACGGTTTGTACTATCAATGGGAAGATGACGCGGTAAAACGGGTCAAGAAACACAGCAGCGTTGGGACCAACGGGACTATGGCCGAGCGGCCTAGGAAGAAGTAACCAATGCCGAAGAAATTGTGGTGCCCCGAAGAGCTCACCCAACAACAACACGAGACAAAACAGCGGCCCATTGACCGCAATAGTTCGGCGCGACAGGGAACCGACCAGAAAACCACCGGTCCACGACCAGCAGAGTACCGCCAGATATTCCACCGCTATCCCCGCGCTATCACGGAAAAGATCATGCCGCACATTAGGGTTTGTAAGGTAGTCGCGGGTCCAATTATTTGCATACAACCAGATATATATAGCGCTCCCATCAGCCATACGTCTGGAAATAAGGTTGAGTAGCATCCCAACCGGAACCACCAAGGTTATTAGAGCCAACCAAGGTTGCCAGACCTTCCACAAAACTGTCTGACGCCGGATCACTAAACCCAGCACATCGAGGAGAGCTCGTCCAGCTGTCTCGCCTGACTCGGCGACATCCCCATGCACGGCGTCCCGTTCGGCAGGCTCCAGCAACCGAGAAAATCTGTCCACCAGCCACCAGCAGATTCGTGTCATGGCACAGGGATCCGGTTCGCTTCCCAGGAAACGCCGCGACTCACTCGGGTAACCGCGTCGTAAAATGCGGTAGCCGCCTGAATTCCCTTAATCGTCACCCGAACCATTCGCTTTGCCCGACCACCCCGCTGGGGTGTGGCCTCGCCCATCCTTGTTTTGAGAAGGCCTTTCTCCTCCAGGCGATCCAACGTAGTATAAAGGGCACCTATTGAGCAACGGCGTTTTGTAGCACCCTCGATCTCCTGCCGGATCGCTGCGCCGTACGCTTCCTCGCCCAGTCGAACCGCCGCAGTAAGTAGGAGGTATTCAAACTCGCCAAGCATTACTATTACATTGTGATTCTAATGCCAAATGCCTGTCAAGGAATACGTTAATGGCTTAGAATCCTGACCACAGGTGTTTTCCAATCCAAATGGCCGAATCGTCAAGTTGGTGAAGCCCCGTGGGCTCCCGTGCGACAGTCCCCTGCCGGCACGAGGTAGTGTCCCAAAACTGCGTTGACGGCTCTCAGTGCGGCAGGGTGGATCATGCTGTAATACGCATTCACCCTTAACCGCCCGCTCTTTTTGAGAGATCGTGATTCAACTATGGCGATGCGTATTGCTTCGTGGCGATGGAGAGCAATACCAAGCTGGTTCTAAACTTTGCTCTAGGCAAACGGAATCAAGCCACCACGGACGTGTTTATCGAAGGTCTCCGGCACGCTACGTCGGGACGTTTCCAAATCACAACAGACGGCTTTGCGCCGTATCGTAGCGCGATTCCGAACACTCTTGGAGATCGTGTGGATTTTGCCCAACTGATCAAGGTCTATCGCGCGACACCCGAAGGTGAACGGCGCTACTCACCGGCTGAAGTGGTGAGCACGGAGGTGGTCCCAGTTATGGGCGATCCCGACCCGAAGCGCATCGGCACCTCACACATCGAACGCCAAAACTTGACCATGCGGATGCAGATGCGACGCCTAACACGCCTGACGAACGGCTTCAGCAAAAAGTGGGAAAACCACTGGGCCGCGCTCTGCCTGCACTTCGCCCATTACAACTTTGTTCGCATTCACCGCACGTTACGCGTGACCCCTGCCATGCAGGCCGGTATCACGGATCGCGTGTGGGACATCGCCGACCTGCTGACCGTCCGATAGTTCCCCTCGGAGCTTAGTGCTCTGTTAGGATGAGCAGGGATGCCAGCAGAACCAGTAGAGTGGAACATCGTTGTCGTGGGCGCGTGGAACAGAGCCATTCTGACGCCAGATGGAATACGACGTTTACTATTTCAGATACCGGACGGTACGCCGATTGAAGTGCTGTTTGCGATTGACAAACCCGGCGTTTACCGGGTTTCAAATGATGGGCTTATTGTTGAGCCATCCTCTGGGCGACTGCTGATCGATGCCGCTCAGGCCACCGAAGATTCACTGTTACGGGCAGCTACAGTTTGCACGCGCGCAATCCAAGCGCTACCCGCAACCCCAATAACCGCAGTGGGTGTAAATATCAGGTATCGCTTCGGTGAAATACCCAACCACATGATCGATCTCATATCAGCCCCGGCAGATACCGCGCTCTCGGATGCTGGCTTCCAAATAGTTGAATCTAGCCTATCGCGTACAGTACCCCAGGACTCTGGCGTAGTGAATATGAAAGTTTCAAAGCTGAGAGACGGCAGCGCCAAGATGGAATTTAACTTTCATCTTGGCTCGACAAATCCTGACGATCTGATTGCTTGGCTTGCGAGGACTCCAGACTTCTTGCAACTATCTGATAGACTTTCTGGAGTCTTGGGAGTTCAGAATGTCCGACAACCCATCAACGCATGATCATGGAAATAGCGGCAATTGCCAGAAAGCCATCCCGTTGCCGACAGGATCTAGAGAGGCGAAAACAGCACAAACCTCTCAAGAATCTCGAATGATCGTGACTCGGCGTTCGTCGGGGACCCTACACGTACGAGTAACTACAAAAGCAGATTCGCCGTTGTCACATACCACTTGATTAGGCGATGGCCCCT
>JAICXC010000117.1 GCA_025980665.1 Bryobacteraceae bacterium | reverse complement strand
GGGCTTGCCGTCGGTGATCATAATGATCTGCTTCATGTCCTTGCGTTCCTGGTTGAGCAGGCGCTGCGCCAGAATGAGGCCTTCGCGCGTATTGGTGTAATAGGGGCCGACCTGGACGCGCGCGAGTTCCTCGATCCGCAGTTCCTCGGCCGAATCGTGGAACAGGACGCAGCGTAGCGAATCGCCAGGATACTGCGTCCGGATCAGATGCGAGAGCGCCATCGCGACCTTTTTTGCCGGCGTGAAGCGATCCTCGCCGTAGAGAATCATGCTGTGACTGCAATCGAGCATCAACACCGTGGCGCAAGAGCTTTGATATTCCGATTGATGCACGTGCAGGTCTTCGTACTCGAGGTTTAGCGGCAGCTTGACGCCTTCACGCTGCATAGCGCTGAACAGAGTCTGGCAGACGTCCAGATTCATGGTGTCGCCGAATTCGTACTGCTTGGCCGCGCCGGTGGTCTCGACGCCGGTGGCCAGATCGCGCGTGTCATGTGCGCCGAAGCTTGAGTGACCAAGGGATCCAAGCAGGTCTTTCAAAGTCTTAAAGCCCAGAAAATCGACGCTCTTGTCGGTGATCTTGACGTCGATTTTGCCTTCCTGCTTGCCCGCGCCGCCGGACTGCTGTTCGGTATTGATGTAGCCTTCGTCGACGAGTTTCTGTACCAGCTTGCCGAGCAACTGGTCCATTTCCTCTTCGCTCATGCTTTCGAGCTTTTGTTGGATCTGCTCGGCGCGCTCGGGATCGAAGAAATCGCCGCGCTGGAGGGCTTCTTCGATGGCGCGCTTGAGCTCGTCGAGCGAGTGCTCGTTGAACTCGCTGAACTGCATGTAGGGGTTGTTGAAGCCGCTTTCGAGGAAGAAGTCGGAGAGCGCCTTCATGAGGTCTTCGGCGCTCAGGCCGAGATCCTCGCCCGTGTACTTCGAATAGCGTACGGATTTCATGCGGGCGCGGGAACCTCCCTACTTCAAGCTACCACGAGGGATCGCCGAACCCTCGTGAACGGTGTCGGGCGACCGGAAGCTTGCCGCCAAGCCTCCGGGATCTCCCCCAGCTTGACATTCTTTTTCTTCCAAGTGTCGTAGGTCGTTAGTTCATGGTCTAGCTTTCCGCCGACCGAATTCGGAAAACGTTCTTCGTGACGTTGTTTGTCGAGGGCATCCGCGCGATGAAGCTGAGGGCTTTGCCGTCCCATTTCACTCGCGTGATTTCAAACTCTTCGCCGTCGGAGCGGCAAAACCCGGTCACAAGATAATTCTTGTTCTTCGTTGAAAAAGTAAATGCGACGTTCGAATCCTCTTCAGAGGTGATCCAAGTTCCGAGGAGCGCCTTATTGACGGGAATTGCGGGAGTCTTGGCGGGCAGGATGTATCCTGCTATCCAGCGAAGGCTGACCCCACCGGAAACTCGTGGTCCGGCGATGCGAGAGGTTTCACGCTTTCCTGCTCGGCATACGCGACCACCGAAAGATACTGCCCTTCCTGGGGATCGCGATGCACGATGATTCTCCGCCCCGGGATGTCGACCACCCAATACTCGACGATGCGGGCGCGTGCGTAGAGGCGTGCCTTGACGGTTAAATCGAATCTCAACGTGGAATCGGCAATCTCCACCAACAATCGAACTTCTGACGGTTGGGGATTCCGGTCCCTGACGTCATCCGATTGCTTCGATAGCACGATCAGATCAGGCTCGGGTTCGTTGATGGTGTTGTCTACGGGCGCTAAATCAATAGGGGTCTCTGGGTTGACGTATTGCTCGCCGAAGACTCGGACGAGCCACGCTTGCACCCGAACCAACGAAATGGTGTGAGGGCGTTTTTTGCCCATCTTGCTGATGAGCTCTCCTTCAATCAGTTCGAGATGCTGCTGGTCCCAGATACCTGAAGCCTCAAGTGCAACGCACTCCTCACGCGTCCAGCGCTTTCGCGGCGGGTCCAGGGGCGGCGGAACGGTGGGTGTGTCGGTGATTGCAGTTGGCATTCTATTGATAATTCCTGCGCGACGCCTTGGTCTTAGGATCGTCGGGGCCGGGCTCCCGCCGGCGCACTTCGGCCGTGTATCCGATCTCTTCGTTCCGGCTGATCCGCCGGTGCGCGTAGAGGCCTTCGAGGATAAATTCCGCCGCCGCCGCCCGAACCGCATCCGGCTCGCTCGCGCCCAATCCCAATAGCTTGGTCTTTTCGAGCAATCCCTGGATGCCCGAAAGCTGCTTGATCATTTCCGACGACGGCTGCGTCTCGTCCAGCTTCAGCGATCCGCCCAGCTCGAACCACTGGATGATCGTCGACATATTCTCACCGTCGAAAATCCGCGTGTACACTTTGCCGACAGCCAGGCGAATCAGTTCGCGCGCGATGGCGTC
Source organism: Bryobacteraceae bacterium (assembly GCA_025980665.1). GTDB lineage: Bacteria > Acidobacteriota > Terriglobia > Bryobacterales > Bryobacteraceae > Palsa-187. The sequence goes on along the minus strand of JAICXC010000117.1, from coordinate 12,826 downwards.
GCCGCCTTTTAGCTCGCCTTCGTACTCCAGTTCGAGCTTGCCGGTGATGGAGGGCAGCGCGGCGTAAATATCCATGACGCGAGGAACGGCGACCGGATCGCCGATCGAAAGAGCCCGCCTCTCGGCGTTCGAGATCACATTTTCGAGCACTGAAATTGGCAGCCGCTGGCTGACTCCGGAGCGTTTGTCGACACGCTTGTCTTCGCGAGCCGAGAATGCTAGTTGCTCCACCGCCTCGCGGATGTAAGAAGGCACGCGGATCTCGATGGGCGCAGTCCGTTTGGCCCAGGACTCCTGCTCAGTGATCGTCATTCCATGGTCGAGCGCCACTGGATAGTGCGTCCGAATCTCGCTGCCGATGCGGTCCTTGAGCGGCGTGATGATCTTGCCGCGAGCGGTGTAATCCTCAGGATTGGCGGTGAACACCAGCATCAGATCCAGAGGCAGCCGCACAGGGTAGCCTTTAATCTGAACGTCGCCTTCCTGCATGATGTTGAACAAGCCCACCTGGATCTTGCCGGCCAGATCCGGCAGCTCATTGATCGCGAAGATGCCTCGATTCGCCCGCGGCAGCAACCCGTAGTGGACAGTCAGCTCGTCGGAGATGTTCTGTCCCGCGCGAGCGGCCTTAATGGGATCAATATCGCCGATCATGTCGGCAATGGTCACATCCGGCGTGGCGAGCTTCTCTACATAACGTTCTTCCCGCGAAAGCCATGCGATCGGTGTCGCATCGCCCATCTCGCGGAGCTTATCGCGACAAGCTTTGCAAATCGGCGCGAAGGGATTATCGCGAATCTCGCAGCCGGCGATGTAGGGAACACGCTCGTCGAGCAAAGTCGCCAGCATGCGGACCAGCCGGGTTTTTGCTTGGCCGCGCAGACCCAGCAAAATAAAATTGTGGCGCGAGAGCACCGCGTTTACTACCTGCGGAACAACCGTATCGTCGAATCCCACGATGCCTGGGAACAGCGGCTCGTGCTTCTGTATCCGGCAGATGAGATTCTCGCGCAGCTCGTCTTTAACAGTGCGCTGGGGGAGCTTGGCAGCTGGATCTTTGTAGGTACGCAGTGCTCCAAAGGTCTCGGGTAGGCCGGCGGCAGATTTATTCAAGACCGTACTCCTTAATAACGCGCACACCATTTTGTGCGCTCATACGGCGATTGTATCAATTTGCTATCCTCGACCATTCCCGCACGATTCAAATGGCGCGCGAACAACCATCCGAGCTTGAATTCCGCCGCTTCTGGCAGCGTCTGCAGGCGCTTGGCTTGAACGCGTATGAAGCCCGATCGTACCTGGTACTGGTCGGACATCCCCGGTTCAAGGCGCTGGAACTGGCCGCGCGCGCCCACGTGCCACGCCAGAAAATCTACGAGGTGCTCGATAGTCTGGTCGAAAAAGGATTCGCCCGCGTGATTCAGGACCGCACCAAACTGTTCTCAGCCGTACCGCCCGAGCAGGCTCTGTCGGCTTACCTATCGCGTCGCACACACGCCCTGGAAGCTGAGTTGGCGGAACAAAGTAAGGCGGCCTCCGCGCTGTTGAGCGACCTCGCGTCGGCGTATGCGCAAGGCCAGGAGGGTCGCGGGACGCTCGATTTCCTGCGACTGGTCAACGATCCGGGCCAGACAGCCGGCCAGTTTCGGAGCATGCTGGCTGCGGCGCGCGTCGAGTATCTCGAATTCTCTCGCCCGCCTTACGCGGTGGATCCCCTCGACGTAGAGGAGATACTTCAGGCCCGCTTGCGGGGAGTCCAGTGCCGGCTGATTGTCGAACGAGGCACACTCGACGCCGCGCACCAGCGGTTCCTCGCGGAATACGAGAACGCGGGAGTCCAGACCCGCCAGATCGACAAAGTCCCGATGAAAATGACGGTGATGGACGGCCGCTGCGGCTTGCTGGCGCTGGTGGATCCTGTCACCACCAAGCCCGCCTGGACAGCCGTCGTGTTCGAACATGAGGGCATGGCCGAGGCGATGAAGAGCCTGTTCGAGGACTACTGGCGGCGAGCTTCCGCCGGAACGGGCAAACCGTAGCCGGAAGGCGAGAAGTTTTCCCAGGTGGTATAGAGCAGGGCCGGCATTCCCACCTCGATTGAGCCCTCGACATTGTCCGGGCGGTCGTCCAGGAACAGCGCCTCGGGAGGCTCAACGCCCACTCCCCGGATCGCGTCCAGATAGATTTCGGGTTGAGGTTTCACCACCCCGAGTTCGTAGGAAAAAGTGACGTGGTCGAAGTGTTCCAGAAATCCACGGGTGCGCCGCAGTTCTTCACCCAAGACACGCGGCAGATTCGACAAGATCGCGGTCCGAAGCCCCGCACTTCGCAGCTGCGCGATCCATTCGAAGATGCGCTGGTCGTACTGATTCCAAAGCTCGATCTCACCTCGGATAAGCTCGGGCAACTTTGACTCGTGGAAAGCGCGGCCAAGAACTCCGCGCCAATAATCGGCGGGCTCGAGCCGACCGGCGTCATAGTTTATCCGGTTAGCCCAAAAGGCGGACATGAACTCGGAAATGGGCAAGCCTGCGGTTTTGGCGACACGCCGCCAGCGCGGCTCATCAGGATGAAGGCACAGAACTCCGCCGAAATCGAAAATCACAGCGCGGACTGGACTCATCTGGGACTAACGAGCGCCGCCGGCGGCTTTCTCTTCGCGCCGCGTGCGGATTTCCCGCACGGCGTAAATTCGTCGGCCCTGGCTTTCGAAATAGGTGCGCGTGAGCACTTCCCCCAGCAGTCCGGTACAGAACAGGATCACCCCGGTCACTTGCGCCAGCGCTCCTGCGAGCATCAATGGACCGTGGGCCTGCACCATATCGACACCGGTCCAAATCTTCTCGGCGGCGAGCCCGAGCAGGACCAAGCTGCCGCTTCCTGCGCTCAGCAATCCCCACTTTCCGAAGAAGTGCATCGGTCGCGTGAAATACTTCAGCAGAAACCAGATCGTAAAGATATCGAACGCCACGCGGAAGGTGCGTCCCAACCCGTAATGCGACCCGCCATTTGCGCGAGGCAGATTGCGTATGGGCACTTCGGCGATGCGTGCGCCATAAAACGACGCTAGCGCCGGAATGAATCGGTGCAACTCGCCGTAGAGATTCACGTCTTTGAGAATCTCCGCGCGATAAGCCTTGAAGGTGGTGCCGAAATCCCGGAGGTCTACTTTGGAAGCCTTGGCCATGAGCCAGTTGGCGATGCGCGAAGGAATCTTGCGGGTGACCGCGTTATCCAGCCGGTCCTTGCGCCATCCGCTGGCGATATCGTAACCCTCGTCGATCTTTTCGAGCAGCGCAGGAATGTCCTCAGGTGCGTGCTGCAGATCGCCGTCGAGCGAGATGACGATGTTGCCCTGGGATTCGTCGAAACCCGCCGCCAAAGCCGCGGTCTGCCCGAAGTTGCGGCGCAGCCGAATGACCTTCAGGCGCGGGTCCGTCTCCACCAGGTTGGCCAGAAGATCGAAGCTGCGGTCAGTGGAGGCGTCGTCCACGAAAAGAATTTCGTAAGGCCTGCGGATCTTCTCCAGCACCGCCGTCAGCCGGTCATACAGAGGCAGAATGCACGGCTCTTCGTTGTGGATCGGTACGACAATAGACAACGTCGGCACTGCTCCTAGGATACCTGAGACCGCGACCGGCCCTAACCCGCCGCTCATTCGGGAGCGAATTTAAGGTTAAGCCTGATAATGGCGGCGGCGGCCATGTAGCGGGCACTGTGACTATCATCGGACAGCAAGGGCGCTAGTTTCAGAGTCGTGTCCTTGTTCCCGCAGCTTCCGAGGGCCTGCGCCACGGCGGCGCGCACTGCTGAGCTATCGTCACGGAGCGCCCATTCGAGCAAGGAGACGGTATTAGGATCCGGGTCCTTGGCTAGGATGTCTGCGACCACCACGCGTCCCGCCGCTCCGCCACTCTTCTTGGCGTCCTTTACGACCTCTTGCAATGCATCAACGACGAAGGCCCCTGGACCGAGCACGCCTGCGGCTTCCTTTGCGCCCATGATCGCGAGTTGTCCGGGGGTCAGGCGGTGCTTAACATTTCGCAGGGCGCCCTCAACGAAGCCAGGTCCGTCTGTCCGCTCGCCTTGCATCACCTGCCAGAAGATCTCCATACCGCTCGAATCCCCCAGACTCCACAGTGCTTTCGCAGCGGTAAAGCTCACTTCGGGACCGTCGTCCAGAGCCGCTTTGAGTTCCGGAATTGCGTCGGGCGAACCCATGTCGCCCAAAGTGGCCGCGGCCTTCTGGCGGACCAGCGTATTCTTGTCGTGCAAAGTTTGCACCACCCTCCGGACCGCGTCCGGCGCCGGCCCAATAGTTCCGACCGCGCCAATTGCCTTTTTGCGAAGATCGGAATCGTCATGCTGAAGGCCCTTATCGAGAGTTTCCCAAGCGCTGGCGGAAAGAAGCGCGGCGGATGGGGTCTCGGTAGTTTTTTCTTTTAGATCTTTCAAAGCGGATTGGCCTGATGCCAGCGCGCCGAACGCGATTGCCAGCGGCAGCCACTTGAATCCCGGTTGAATCACGGACCCACGAGCAAGCAACTTGGGGGCCAACGAGACAGCGCGGATACCGTAGTAAACGTAGTACTACGCTTTTTTCGGATCCTTGCCGGGCAAGTTCTCGGGATTCTCGTGCACCCGTTGGCGGAATGCGGCCTTCATGCCGGAAGCCAGCGATATGATGCCGTCCTGGCCATACTTCTCCCGGATCTTGTCCACGGCGGCGAGGGTGCGGCGCCAGTGCTCCGCGCGTGGCTCGTCGATGAGGCTGGTCTGTCCTTCGGTTGCTTCGAGCGACTGCGCATAGACCCCGAGCAGACGGATCGGTTTACCGGTCCAGGCTTTATGGAACAGGCTCCGAGCCGCCGCCGCCAGCTCGGCATCGACCTGCGAGGCATGATCCAGCGTGCGCAATCGCGTGAAGGTCGAAAAATCGGAATAGCGCAGCTTGATCTGCAGCGTGCGCGCCCACAGGCGATGATCGCGGAGCCGCCGCGCAACCATTTCCGAGAGGCGCACGAGTATCCCATCGAGAGCCGCGGCCTCGGCGGTGTCGATCGAAAAAGTGTGCTCGTGGCTGATGGATTTCGGGCCGCCGCCCTCGCCGACTTCGGTGTCGAACCAGCCGCCCGCGTCCATGCCGTGCGATTTGCCCGCCAGCGCCAAGCCCCATTGGCCGAAGCGTTCTTCGAGAAACGCTTCGTCGAGCGCCGCCAGATCGCCAACCTTGCGTATCCCGATTTCGCGGAGCCGGCCTTCGGTCACTTTGCCGACCCCAGGGATCTTGCGCACATCAAGCGGCGCTAGAAAGCTCGCTTCCTGACCTGGAAGTATCCAAAGGATGCCATTTGGTTTGGCTTGATCGGACGCCACTTTGGCTACCATGCGCGACGCGGAGATTCCGATCGAGCAGTTCAGTGCTGTAGCCTCTTTGACGGCTTGGTGAAGCTTATGGGCGGCCTGAAGAGGAGAGCCGTGCAGGCGCTCGGTGCCCGTCAGGTCCAAATAGGCTTCATCGATCGACGCCATGTCGACTTTCGGAGAGAAGCGCTGCAACACTTCATAGACTTTGTGCGAGTACTCGATGTAGCGCTCGCGGTGGCCGTCGACGAAGATCGCGTGTGGGCAGAGTTTGTACGCGGTCCGCAGGGGCATGGCCGAATGGACGCCGAACTTGCGGGCTGCGTAAGATGCAGCAGAAACCACTCCTCGCTCATTGGGTCGCCCGCCGACGACTACCGGTTTGCCTTTGAGCGAAGGATCGAAGAGCTCTTCGACGGAGACGAAGAACGCATCCATGTCGAGATGGAAGTAAAGCTTCACGGCCCCGGGGGATGTCGCCCGAGAATCACCCGAGGCAGACCCGCCAGGTCCGTCCGAATTTCGATGTCCGTCCACGCGACCAGCATATCTCTCACGGCATCGCCCAAGGTGTAGCCGATTTCCATAATCAGCCATCCCCCGGGCGCGAGCAGGCGGTGAGCTTCCGGGATCAGTCTGCGATAGATTTCCAGGCCGTCATCGCCGCCGTACAGCGCGACTTCGGGTTCGTATTCGCGAACTTCCCGCTGTAGCGTGGTTTTAGCACGGGCCGGAACATAGGGAGGATTCGAAACCACCAGATCGAAAGCGGCGGGCCGCAGGGCGGTTCCGAGATCGCAGGCGATCCATGTCACAGCCGCACCGAGTCTGCGCGCATTGGCCTCCGCGACGCGCAATGCAGCGAACGATACATCCGTCCCCACCACCCGCGCGCCGGTTTCAAGCGCCAATGTAACAGCGATGGCCCCTGATCCCGTTCCAACGTCGACTACGTTCCGCGCTCCCAGCGTCAGCGCGGCTTCGATCACGTGTTCTGTCTCAGGCCGGGGGATCAGGACGTCGCGCGTCACGCGGAAATCGCGACCATAGAATTCCTGCACTCCCGTGATCTGCTGCGTCGGTTGCCCCTGGAGGCGCTGATGCAGGTAGCGCCCATAGTGAATCCACCAGACCTCGCGCAGTTCTTCGTCCGAATGGGCCTGCAGCCAAGCCCGATTGTGACCGATGGCGTGCGCCAGCAATACTTCGGCGGTGAGCCTTGGGACCCCGATCCCAGCTTCTTCGAGAAGCTGCCGGCCCTGTAGCAGCGCGGTGTGGATAGTCAGGCCGCTTCGCTCTGCTCTTTTAGCTTTTCGGTCTGATAGTACGTCGTCAGGGCGTCGACGAGCGGTTCGAGCTTGCCTTCCATCACCAGGTTGAGTTGGTGCAGCGTGAGGCCGATGCGATGGTCGGTCACACGGTTCTGCGGGAAATTATAGGTGCGGATTTTCTCGCTGCGGTCGCCCGAACCGACCATGCCGCGGCGCTCCGCGCCAATCTTTTCCTGCTGCTTTTCGAGCTCAATCTCGTACAGGCGCGATCGCAGAACGCGTTCTGCCTTCGCCCGATTCTTGATCTGTGATTTTTCGTCCTGGCACGACACGACGACGCCCGTCGGCAAATGCGTTAGGCGCACCGCCGAATAAGTCGTGTTGACGCTCTGACCACCCGGACCAGAGGAACAGAACGTATCGATACGCACATCCTTGGGCTCAAGCTTGATCTCGACCTCGTCGGCTTCGGGAAGAACGGCGACCGTTACAGCGGAAGTGTGAACGCGGCCCTGCTGTTCGGTTTGCGGAACCCGCTGGACCCGATGCACTCCGCTCTCGTATTTGAGCTGGCTATAGACGCGCTTGCCGCTGATCAGGGCTATTACTTCTTTCAATCCTCCAACGGCCGAATCGCTAGCGGAGGTGACTTCCACTTTCCAGCCACGCGATTCCGCGAAACGCCCATACATACGAAAGATTTCGTCGGCGAATAGCGTAGCCTCATCGCCGCCCGTGCCGGCCCGAATTTCAAGGACCACATCTTTCTCGTCGTTGGGATCCTTGGGGAGCATCAGCACTTTGAGCTCCTCTTCATACTGGGTAAGCAGAGGCTCCAGGCGCGCGACTTCATCCTGGGCCATACTCCGAAGCTCGGGATCGGTTTCCTCTAGCATAAGGCGCGCTTCCTGCAAATTCTTGTTGGCCGCCTTCCATTCGCGATACTTGCCGACCATATCGCTCATATCGCTCTGCTGCTTGGAGATTTTGCGATACAGCGTGGAGTCGCTGATGACCGAATTGTCGGCCATCTGAGCGGTCAATTCCTCGAAGCGGCGCTCGATATCGTCGAGTTTTTTCTGATATTCCATGTCGGCTGACTTTAGGCGATAACCAGTTCGCCGCCCTGCTTCTCTTCGAGCTCCATAGCGCCCTCAAGTGCGTGAATCGCGACGGCGGCCTGAGAATCGTCGGGCGGTTGCGTGGTGATGCGTTGCAGCCACAGCCCTGGAGCGCTGAGGAGTCCCATCAAGGTGCCTTGGCGCTTGGCAGCGAAGCGGATAATTTCGTAGCTCAACCCGATGATCACCGGCAGCATAGCTAACCTCACCGCGAACTTGATCCAGAAACCGTCCACCGGGATAAGCGCGTACACGATCATCGCGATCACCAGCATCACCAGCATGAAACTGGTTCCGCAGCGCGGATGAAAGGTAACGAACTTCTGCGCATTTTCGATCGTCACCGGGCGGCCGGATTCATAGTTGAAGACCACTTTGTGTTCGGCTCCGTGATATTGGAACACGCGCCGGATATCCTTGAACCGTGAAAGCGCGAACAGGAATATCAGGAAGATGGCAATGCGTATCCCGCCGTCCATCATGTTGGTGGCGAACCGTCCCGAGAGCGACGGCACCACGTGGCCCAGTTGGGTCGCCAGTAATAGAGGCACGAATTTGTACAGCGCGACAAAGAAGGCCAGGTTGCCGATCAAGGTCGCAGCCATCATCCCGGAACTAATCTGTTCGGGCTTCTTGCCGTCCTTCTCGCCCTCATCGAGCGCCGCGTTGGCCGAGAATTGCAGAGCATTGACCCCGAGCGTCATGGCTTGCGCCAAGGTTCCTAAGCCACGGAAGATCGGTAGCCGGAAAATAGGGTACTTCTCGGACATCCTGTGCAGGGGCTTTTCCTCGGTGACCATTTGGCCATCGGCCTTGCGTACGGCTACGCAATAACTGTGCGGAGCGCGCATCATGACGCCTTCGAGCACAGCTTGGCCGCCGACCAGGATTTCCTCGCCGCCTTCTAGGATAGGCAGCATCTGAACGTGCGCCGATAGGCGCAAAAATTGCGAAAGAAACACAAATAACTCCACTTCTATTATAGCGTTAGCGGCCGAAGACGTAGCGCGCACGGCGCGGATCCGCCCCGCCGTTCAAGACTCCGCCAATCACTTGGATGACGGTGGGCGCCGACGTGTTGCTCCAATCTGCAGCGGGTTGGACCAGATGACCGAGGTCGATCAGCTTCTGAATCGTCGGCTTGGGGATGCGGCCTTCGATGCTCACCCGGCCCGGCGTGAACTCGTGAAATCCGAAGGAGTTATAGAAGTGGCTGCTCTGGAACCGCGGAGCCTCTACAGCTTCCTGGGGCGACATGCCAAACTCCAGGATATTCAATAGCGTCTGCAACATCGCCTGATCCTGGTTGTCACCGCCGGGGGTCGACATGGTGAGCACCAGTTGGCCGTCCTTCGTTACGATGGTCGGGCTCAGCGTGACGCGTGGACGTTTTCCCGGAGCTAATTGGTTCGCATGTCCGGGCGTGGTCACGAACACCTCCATGCGCACGGAGAGCGGGATGCCCGTATCGGCAACGATGACCGAGGGAATCCATGCGCCGCTGGGCGTAGCGGAAAACGCATTGCCTTCGCGATCCACCGCGTTCACGCAGGTCGTATCTTTATCCGACGACTTTCCATTGCCGCCGACCATCGCGACTGATGCGTTTAGCTCGCCCGGGCGGCTTTGCATCGAGGCGTGCGCTGGATCGATCAACTTACGGCGCTCGGCGGCGTACGCTTTCGAAAGCAGGATCTGTTCTGGAATCTTGCTGAATTTGGGGTCGCCGTAGTAGCGGTCGCGGTCGGCGAAGGCCAGTTTCACGGCCTCAATCAAGGTGTGCAGATATTCGGGGCTGTTGTGGCCCATTTTCTTGAGGTCGAAGCCTTCCAGTATGTTGAGCGCTTCGATCATCACGGGCCCCTGCGACCAGAAACCCGGTTTGAAAATGGTGTACCCCCGGTAGGTAGTCGTGCGCGGCTCGTCCTGTTCGGCATGGAACTTGGCTAGGTCGTCGCGGGTAATCAGGCCGCCGTTCGAATCCAGGAAGTCGGATATCTTGGCGGCGATGGCGCCCTTATAGAACAGATCATGGACCGCGCGGATTTTGGCGGCGCGATCGCCCTTGGTCTTCGGCTCGACGGCCGCCATCTGGCGCAGTGTATTCGCCAAGGCCGGCATCTTGACGATCTCGCCGCGCTTGGGCGGTACCCCGTTGGGATAAAAGAAACGGAAGGAAGTCGGCCAGAACGCATGGTACTGCGTCAGTTCGGCTAGGAACTCGGCAAATTCCTCGCCGATCGGAAATCCTTCGTCGGCGTACTCGATGGCGGGTGCCGCCACTTGCCCGAAGGACATGGTTCCGTATTTCTCAAGGGCCAGCAGAACCCCGTCCACCAGCCCCGGCGTGATGGCCGCGCGCGGCCCGATGGCCGGGATCGGCGCAATGCGGCCGGGCTGCTCCCATGGCTCGTTGGTCCGATGATCGAAGAATTGGACGGTAGCTTTCGACCCTGCCACGCCGACGCCGCTGATAACGATCACCGGCTTGTCCTTCATCTTGATCAGGATGGGAATCTCGCCGCCCAGGCCCACCCGGCTTTGCTCAGTGACTGTGGCCGCCAGCACGGTGGCGACGCCCGCATCCACGGCGTTGCCTCCCTGCGCGAGCATGCGCATTCCTGCGGCGACTTCCAGATTGTTGGCAGCCCCGACCATTTCATGCAGCCCGCGGACGGCCGGGAACATCGTGCGAACAGTGTCCTGAGATCGGGCGGTTACGACCGAAAAAAGCAGGAGCAGGCAGGCAGGCCAACGCATACAATTATCGTCTCACGTCCTGCAAAGGCAGGTATGCCGCGCCATACAGACCCGCGTCGCCGCCGAGTTTGGCTGCTTCGATGCGAGTGGGCGCGATCTTCAGAGTGCTGCGGTAGGTGAAACACCGTCGGTCGACCTCCGCGAGCATCGCCGGGGCGAACAATTCCCAGGCAGCCACCACGCCTCCACCCAGAAGATACAGCGGAAAATTGAAAATGTTGATTAGGCTGGCCAGAGCGATCCCCAGCGCCTCCCCCATTGCCTTAAAGATTTCTCGCGCTCTATCGTTACCCTGCACAGCCAGATCGTAGACCTGTTTCCCGGTGAGATCGTGGCCCAGATTGAGTAAGCGAGCCATTGCCGAAACCGCCGTGGCGGATGCGTGTTTTTCCAAACATCCCCGATTGCCGCAGCCGCACGGATAGCCGTTTGGTGACACAGTCATATGGCCGAGCTCGCCGGCCATGCCGATCTGGCCGTGTAGAATGCGCCCGTCTACGATGATTCCTCCGCCCACCCCCGTACCGAGCGTCAATAGTACCAGGTCATCCACGCCGCGCCCCGCGCCTATCCACTGTTCGCCGAGTGCGGCGGCGTTGGCGTCATTCTCGAGGATGACTTTCGTTCCCAGTCGGTTGCTCAACTCGTCGCGCATCGCGTAACCGTTGAAAATCGGCATGTTGCCCCAGCCGACGATCACGCCCTTAGCCATATCGATATTGCCCGGCACGCCCGCGCCGATTCCCGCCAGGTGCTCGCGGCCGAACTGCTCGCGCAGTTTCTCGACCGATTGGGCCATATCGTCCACGACTGGTCCCGGTCCAGACGCAACCGGTGTATTACCGGAAATCTTGGCCAGCATCTTGCCGTCTTTGTCGATGGCGGCCGCGCGCAGGTTGGTACCGCCAAGGTCGATTCCTATGGAGTAGGCTTCCACGTTAGGTTCGGAGTCCCATGTAGGTAATGGTACAGGGAGCCGATGGGTAATGTACCGAATATGAAGCCTTCTCCATTAAGTAACGGTATGTAAAACGTTTACGTCTGTTATTGTAGGAGTAGGGAAACGAAGGGTTGCCAGGGTGCGGTAATGATACTGGGTGACCGAAAATTCGTAGAACTGCCTGGGTCGAAGACCCACGAATTGCCGCCGCTTTTGGTGCGCACTTCCGCGGGTGTCAAGCGTCTCGATAGGGTCATGGAAATGGCCAACGACCTGATCGAGCGCGAAGACATGCTGGCTCCGCCTTCAGTCGAAACCGATCCGGCCCGCGCGCAAATCGAGCTCGATCGCCGCAAAATGGATCTGGCGCTCAACCTAACCGAACAGTATCTGGAGTTCGTCCAGCATTGGCGCTGGGGCGACGATGTGCTCGAATGGATTCGCCAATGCGAGACTACTTTCGAGACTCGCATGGACCTGCGCAATCTTCTGCGAGCCGACCTGTGGCCGCACGCGGGTCGCTGCAGCTTCGTTACGCTGCTCGAGGACAAGGCCATCGAAACCGGCGGAGTGACGCTCGAAAAGGCCGTGGGCATGCGGTTGACGTTCCGCCAGCCTCCACCGCTCAAGTGCTTCTCCGATCAGTTCCTGCTGTATCTGAATTCCACGGTGGCCCACACCGCATACAACACGTGGGCCGCCATGAGCCAGAGCCCGATCAGTTCGCTGCCTCCGGAACGGTTTCACTTCCAGGTCGTGAATATGAGCCTGGAATAAGATCCCTCAATTCTCAGTAGGAAGTTTTTCCGCCCGAATCGACCGATCAAACATCCTTCGGCGCCTTGCGCAATTCAGCCTTTAATCCGCTCTTTGGTCACCAGCAACCCGTAGACTGGCAGCTCTTTCTTTTCACGGTGCACGGTCAACTTAAAACGGTCGGCCAGCAGGGTCTAGAGCATTGTGCGAAGCTGATCCTCGCCTGCCGTGACCCCGCTTTCACTGCGATGTCGTACCGCTCATGACCCATCCAGGCGGGGCCGGATACCTGGTACTCCTTGATGCCGTACGCCCACTGAAGTGCCGACTTCAGGCCGCCCAAACGTTTTAAAGATAGGTTCGTCGGAGACAATACATAGGGGGATCATGACTCTCAAGCCCACGGTCGCGTTTCTGGCTTTAACAGCTAGTGGGCTATTCGCCCAGTCCCCGACCACGCGGCCCGCATTCTCAGCATTCGAAGTCACGACGATCAAGCCGGTCGATCCCGCTTCGCTGGGCAGGTACATCCGGATGCAGAGTGTTAACCGGTTCTATGCCAAAGGCTTCACGCTGAATGCGCTGGTAGCAGCCGCCTATAGCCTCAGCCCGCG